>NZ_CP108101.1:3371017-3677473 GCF_036195325.1 Streptomyces sp. NBC_00234
ACCCTGCGGACCAGCTCCTCGGCGTCCAGGCCCTCGTTCCCGGAGTCCGTGGCGCCCTCGACGACCACGGTGATCTCACCGCGTACGCCCTCCGCCGCCCAGACCGCGAGCTCGCCCAGAGGGCCGCGCTTCACTTCCTCGTACGTCTTGGTCAGCTCGCGGCACACGGCGGCCCTGCGGTCCTCGCCGAACACCTCGGCCATCGCCGCCAGGGTGTCGTCGAGCCGGTGCGGGGCCTCGAAGAAGACCATCGTGCGGCGTTCCCCGGCCACCTCGCGGAGCTTGCCGAGGCGTTCGCCCGCCTTGCGCGGCAGGAAGCCCTCGAAGCAGAAGCGGTCCACGGGCAGCCCGGAGAGCGCGAGCGCGGTCAGCACGGCCGAGGGGCCCGGCACTGCGGTGACCTTGATGTCCTTCTCGACGGCCGCGGCGACGAGCCGGTAGCCGGGGTCGGAGACGGACGGCATCCCGGCGTCGGTGACGAGCAGGACGCGGGCGCCGCCCGTCAGTGCCTCGACGAGTTCGGGCGTACGGGCCGTCTCGTTGCCCTCGAAGTAGGAGACGACACGCCCCGTGGTCTGGATGCCCAGCGCCTGGGTGAGGCGGCGCAGCCGCCGGGTGTCCTCGGCGGCGACGATGTCGGCCGTCGCCAGCTCGGCGGCGAGCCGTGGCGGGGCGTCCGCCACGTCGCCGATGGGGGTCCCTGCGAGTACCAGCGTTCCAGTCGTTCCAGTCACATCAGCCATCCTCCCAGCACGGGCGGCCCCCTTCGCACAGATGCGTTCCCTACGATGGCGCGGTGACGAGTACTGCGCCCGAAGCCCAGCAGGGCCAAGACGCCGGGGACGCCCACGGCGAACAGCCGCCTGCCTGGCAGCAGCGGCTGCGCCGCTTCGG
This sequence comes from Streptomyces sp. NBC_00234, assembly GCF_036195325.1. Classification (NCBI taxonomy): domain Bacteria; kingdom Bacillati; phylum Actinomycetota; class Actinomycetes; order Kitasatosporales; family Streptomycetaceae; genus Streptomyces; species Streptomyces sp. NBC_00234. The sequence goes on from NZ_CP108101.1 coordinate 3,371,912, forward strand.
CCATGCGCCGCGGCCGGAGACGGGGCTGCGTGAACGGCTGATCCCGCCGTACACCCGTCCGGGACGCCAGTTCTGGGCGGTGCTCGGGGTGCCTCCGACCCTGGCCGGCCATCTGATCCGCTGGGCGGCCTGGGGCGGTCCGCTGCTCGTGGCGCTGGTCGCCGGGCTGCTGCGGTTCTGGAACCTCGGCAAGCCGGACGCGGTGATATTCGACGAGACGTACTACGCCAAGGACGCCTGGGCGCTGGTCAACCAGGGGTACGAGGGGGCCTGGCCCAAGGACATCGACAAGTCGATTCTTGCCGATCCCTCGAAGGTGCAGATCCCGGTGGAGCCCGGCTACGTCGTGCACCCGCCGGTCGGCAAGTGGATCATCGGGGCCGGTGAGAAGCTCTTCGACTTCACCCCGTTCGGCTGGCGCTTCATGGTGGCGGTGCTCGGCACGCTGTCCGTGCTGATGCTCTGCCGGATCGGCCGCAGGCTGTTCCGCTCCACGTTCCTGGGCTGTCTGGCGGGCACGCTGCTCGCGGTGGACGGGCTGCACTTCGTGATGAGCCGCACCGCGCTCCTCGACCTCGTGCTGATGTTCTTCGTGCTCGCGGCCTTCGGATGTCTGGTGGCCGACCGCGACTGGGCGCGCCGGAGACTCGCGGCGGCCCTGCCGGTCGACGCCGAGGGGGTGATGCGCCCCGATGCCCGGATCGCGGAGACGCTGCGCCTGGGCTGGCGCCCGTGGCGGCTCGCGGCGGGGCTGATGCTCGGACTGGCCTTCGCCACCAAGTGGAACGGCCTGTACATCCTGGCCGCGTTCGGCGTGATGGCGGTGCTGTGGGACGTGGGCGCGCGGCGCACGGCGGGTGCGGTGCAGCCGTACGCGGCGGTGCTGCGCCGGGATCTGGTGCCCGCGTTCGTCTCGACGGTGCCGGTCGCGATCGGGACGTACCTCGTGTCGTGGACGGGCTGGATCGTCACGGACAAGGGGTACTACCGGAACTGGGCGGCGACGGAGGGCAAGGGCGGCTCGTTCACCTGGCTGCCGGACTGGCTGCGCAGCCTGTGGCACTACGAGTACCAGGTGTACGAGTTCCATGTCGGGCTGACCTCCGGGCACACGTACCAGTCCAATCCCTGGAGCTGGATCGTCCTCGGCCGTCCCGTCTCGTACTTCTACGAGGAGCAGGCGGGCTGCGCGGCGTCGGCGACCGGCAAATGCGCGCGCGAGGTGCTGGCGATCGGCACTCCGCTGCTGTGGTGGGCGTCGTGCTTCGCGCTGCTGTACGTGCTGTGGCGCTGGTTCTTCCGCCGCGACTGGCGGGCGGGCGCGATCGCCTGCGGCGTGGCGGCCGGCTGGGTGCCGTGGTTCTTCTACCAGGAGCGGACGATCTTCCTGTTCTACGCGGTCGTCTTCGTCCCGTTCCTGTGTCTCGCGGTGACGATGATGATCGGCGCGATGATCGGGCCCGCCGCCCATGCGCGTACCGGGCAGGAGCTGGGCCTGCCCACGGACGATCCGACCGGTGAACGCAGGCGGACGCTGGGGGCGGTGGCCGCGGGCGTGCTGGTGCTGCTGATCGTGTGGAACTTCATCTACTTCTGGCCGCTGTACACGGGCACCTCGATCCCGGAGAACTCCTGGCGCGACCGGATGTGGCTGGACACCTGGGTCTGATCCGCGTCGGCCATCGCATTCCGATAACAACCCCCACAGCCGCCCCGTCGGTCCCGTAGAGTCCCCGGCACATCCCCTTTGAACACGTTCAAGGGGGACTCCTGGGGAGGGGACTGCACGATGCGCAGTGGAGCGAAGGTCGCCGTGGCCGGTGGCGTGTTCGTACTGATGGCCGGAGGCGCCTGCTACGGCCTGTACAACGTTGTCGGAGCCGGCGGTGAGAGCGGTGCGACGGACTCCGAGGTGGCGTCCGCACAGGTGAAGACGGGGCCGCCCAGCGCGGCGGAGATAGCCGGGACCTCGAAGGAGTTCCTGAAGGCGTGGGCGTCCGGCGACGCGGCGGCCGCGGCGCTGCTCACCAACAACGAGGCCGGGGCCGAGCCGTTGCTCGCCGGCTACACCGAGGACGCGCACGTCACCGCGGCAGTGATCACGCCAGGTCCGGCGGTCGGCGCGACGGTGCCGTACACGGTGAAGGCGACGGTCTCGTACGAGGGCAGGAAGAAGACCCTGTCGTACGCCTCCGAGTTGACCGTCGTGCGCGGCCTGACCAGCGGCAAGGCACTCGTCGACTGGCAGCCCACGGTGATCCATCCGCAGCTGACCGAGGGGGCGACGCTGCGGACCGGACAGTCCTCGACGCCGGAGATCGAGGCCGTCGACCGCAACGACAAGGTCCTGGACCCGAAGACGTACCCGTCGCTGGCCCCGGTGCTGGCCACGCTGCGCGAGAGGTACGGGGCGAAGAGCGGCGGCACGGCGGGCATCGAGACCTGGATCCAGCCGGCCGGCGAGACGGCGCCCAAGACCACGCTGCTGACCCTGGCGAAGGGGAAGCCCGGCAAGCTCCGCACGACGATCGAGGCCGGCGCCCAGGCGGCGGCCGAGCAGGCGGTGAAGCAGTTCGGCGAGGCGTCGGTGGTCGCGGTCCAGCCCTCGACGGGTGCGATCAGCGCGGTCGCCAACAACCCGGTGACCGACTTCAACGCGGCGATGCAGGGCAAGCAGGCGCCCGGCTCCACGCTGAAGATCGTGACCGCGGCGATGCTGCTGGAGAAGGGGCTCGCCGCGGCGGACCGCCCGATCGAATGCCCGAAGGAAGTGCTGTACGAGGGGAACACCTTCCACAACCTGAAGTACTTCTCGCTCCCGGACACCGACACGTTCACGACGAGCTTCGCCCGCTCCTGCAACACGGCCTTCATCAAGCGGATCGACGAGGTGCACGACGACTCCGCGCTCGGCAAGGAGGCGCGGGACGTCTTCGGGATCGGCCTGGACTGGAAGACCGGCATCTTCTCGACCGACGGCAGCATCCCGGACGAGGTCGGCGGTGAGGCGGCGGCGCAGTACATCGGCCAGGGCACGGTCCAGATGAACGCCCTCAACATCGCGTCCATCACGGCCACCGCGCGCAACGGCACGTTCCGCCAGCCGGTCATCGTGCCGCAGTCCCTGGACGGCCGGCAGCTCGCCGTCGCGTCCCGCTCGCTTCCGCGCCACGTCACCGACCAGCTGAACGCCATGATGCGGGCGACGGCGACCTGGGGCACCGGCAAGGACGCCATGGCCTCGGTCGACGGCGACAAGGGCGCCAAGACGGGCTCGGCGGAGGTCGACGGACAGGGCGTGTCCAACAGCTGGTTCACCGGATTCAGCAACGACCTGGCAGCCGCGGCGGTCGTCCAGTCGGGAGGCCACGGCGGAGACGCGGCGGGCCCGGTGGTGGCGGCGGTCCTGCGGGCGGGTTCCTGACGCCACCGTCGCACGAGAGGTCCCCGGGCGGGAGCGTCGGCGTGGTCACGCCGGCACTCCCGCCCGCTTTTGTTATGTCCGGCAGGATTTATTCGACTGTCGCGCAGTGATCACGACTCCTAGAATAGGTATCGACCATTGAATGCCGTGGTTGGCCTGGGGGGGGCAACATGTCTGGCGTGCCGGATATCGACGACACGGAACTACGCATCCTGTGCATGCTGCACGAGGGCGTGAATGACGCGACCATCGCGCGCCGACTGGGCGTGGGACATCGCACGGTCCAGCGCCGGGTGCACGATCTGATGCAACGCTGGGAAGTCACCGGCCGGTTCGCCCTGGGAGCTCACGCACAGGAAGTCGGCCTCTTGGGCGTGACCCGTGACGAGCCGTCACGCGATATCGCGAGCAACGGCGCTCCCCGGGCGTAATTACGCCAGCACCTATGCACCGATTGGCTGGGATTGGTGCGGCTTGCGAGGGTGTTGCCGTTGTTCTGCGCGCCATAAAATGACGGCGAATCAGAATAGTCGCGCCCAGGAAGAGGAATCTGCATGCGTAAGGTCCGCACCCTCGTACTCCTTTCCGCAACGGTCGCCGGTTTCGCCATGGCGGCACCGGCACAGGCGGCCTCGTACGACGGAACCTGCAACTCGTCCAACGGCGGGGAGATTTGCCTGTACCGCGACGCCAACGCGCAGGGAATCGTCTACGACACCCTTTACAGCAAGCCCTCGTACACCGGCACGTATTACGGTACGAGCATTTCGATCAATGACAGCGTGACGTCCATCAAGAACCTCGACCCCGACACCACGGCCTATGCGTTCACCAACCCGAACTACACCGGTGACTACGCGGCTGCATGGTCCGGGGCCACGCTCAACGACCTGGAGTCCTGGACGGACAACAAGCTGTCCTCGCACTGCTTCGTCAACAACGCGGCGTGCCCGATCTAGCACCCCGAGGACGTCGTGAACGGTGTGTGCGCCCGGGAAACCGTGGCGCACACACCGTTCGTTCATCACCAAGGAAGGTTCTCGTCGCAGTGATCCCGCAGCAATCGAGACGCGCTGTCCAAGCCCTCACGCTCCTGGCCGTTCTGGCCCTGTCGGGGTGTGCCGGACCGGCGCACCAGGACACGGAAACCGACGCGGCGGCCTCCGCGTCCGCCGAGCCGAGCGGACCGGTGACGGAGCAGGTGACCAGCAAGGTGGTCGCCGGGGTGCGGGTGCCCGTGTATCCGACGGACTCCTACCAGCCGAGCCCCGAGGACCGGCGCGTCATCGAGCGGGCGGAGTACGTGCTGGCCAACCGGTGCATGAAGAAGCTCGGGATGAGCTGGCCGCCGCCGATCCTCTCCACCTGGGAAGCCCATGCACCCAGCGAGCGGCGGTACGGCGTCAGCGACAGGGCGGCCGCTTCGCAGTTCGGTTACCAACTGCCGCCGCCGAAGGGCCTCTCACGATCCGAGCAGCAGCGGTGGAACGCGCGCCAGGAGGCGCGTCTGGCATCGGTGGAGCGGCCCGTGATGGATGCCTACACCGGAGAGGGCAAGGGCGGCGTCGGCTGCCGGGGGGTCGCGCGGGACGAGCTGAAGATGGACTGGATCAACTCCATGGGCACCACCACCGCCGTTTCGCGGGAGGGGTGGGAGAAGTCCGGCGCCGATGCCAGGGTCCGCGCACTCGACTCACGATGGGCGGCGTGCATGCGCGCCTCGGGCCACGCACAGAGCGACCCGCTGGCCGCCGCCGGCCGCTGGGCGGGGTCGGGAGTCGCCGAAGACGGTTCGAGCGGCGTGACGCCTGCGCCGAGCGCCCGGGAGATCGCCATGGCGGTGGCGGACGTCGCGTGCAAGAAGAAGACCGACTACGTGGACAGCCGTCAGAGTGTGGAGATCGAGTACCAGACGAGCGCGATCGGACGGAACGCGGAGAAGCTGGACGCCTTCCGCGCCGCCTGGACATGGACGCTGGACAGGGCCCGCCGCGTCACCTGACGCCCTCGCGCGCCCTACGGGTGCCGACTCCGGCCGGAGGGATGCTCCGGCCGGAGCCGTTCGATGACCCGCGTCAGCGGGTCGAGGCCGTCACGTTCCGCGCCGCCACGAGGCTCGCCTCGCTGCGCTCGTGGGAACTGTTCAGTTCCTTCTGGTTCTTCGCGATGAGGGCCTTCTGAAGGTCCCGCTCCGCCGCGAACCAGATGGGCACGAGGTTCACCTGCTGCTTGCAGTCGACCTCGGCGAGAGCGATCTTCTTCTCCGCCTCGGAAGCCGCCGGAGCGGTCGGTTCGGTGAGGTTCGCCGCGTCCCAGACCGTTTTGACCTCATGTCCGCGGTCCTTCATGCACGCCGCCCACTCGGCCATGGCGGTCTTGACCTCGGGGGTCTCCTGCGAGGCCATGAAGCTCTGCGCGGAGAGCTCCTCGGCCAGCGTCACATCGGGGCTGGGGACCTCGCGCATCGACTGCCCGACGCAGCCCCCCTCGGGGAGCGCCTTCCCGTCGAAGGACGCGACCGCCTTGCCGTCCTTCTTGCCCGCGAGGGCGATGGCAGCGGTCGGGGTCTCGATGTCGGCGACCTCGGCCGCGCCGCTCGCCTCGGCGGGCGTGTGATAGCCGTTCTGCTCCGCGTCGCTCCTGATGGTGATCCCGTACCTGCGCTCCATGTTCGCCGAGTTGCCGGAGACCGGCGGGTTGTCCCCGATGGTCTCCGTACGCCAGTCGGCGAACCCGAGGGACCGCATGCACTTGATCTCGGCGTTGCTGCGGCCCTCCAGGAAGACGACCTCGTCCGTGTACGGAACGAGGTACTTCTCGATCGGCAGCACGAGGCCCTTGGTCAGCCCCTCCGCCGGGACCGCGGCCGGCCAGCCGTCACGCTGCACCTCGGCCCACTTGCCGCTGCTCGACCCCTGCGCCGCCGGTTCGAGCCGCGAACCGGCCTGCTGCGTCCCGCACCCGGTCAGGAACGCCAGGGCGACAACCGTGGATACGGCGAGTTTCCTGTTCATGGTCAGAGCCTCTCGCTGCTGGCGTTGTTGTTGTGCAGAGCCGATATCAGGTTCTTGCTGTCGCCCGGATAGAAGGTCTGGTATGTGCCGCCGTATCCCGAGTTGTAGTACACGCGGTGGGAGGCGGAGTCCTCGTTCGCTCCCCCGGCCGCGTTGTTCTTGACGCCCTGCCCCGATCCCTCGCTGGGGCGGCACGCACTTCCCGCGTCGTGGATCACGAAGTCGCTGCCGTAGTTGAACTCGTAGGCGACTACGTGCAGTCCGCCCGAGGTGACGGCACTGCGCCCCTCGTGGTTGTACTCGTCCTTATTGGTGATGAAGCAGGACGTGTAGAAGATGCCGATGTTCTGCCTGCTGTTGTAGAAAAGGACAAAACACCGCGTGGACGAGGAACATTCATCCGAGCTGTAGGTGGTCACCGCACTGGCGGGCGTCGCGGACACTGCGAGCCCCAGAGCGGCAAGCCCACCGACGATCGCCGATCGGTAGGGCTTTTTCCATGTGCGTACCTTCACTTGATCTCCAGGTGAGTAAGGGTGGAGAGACTTCTCAGGCGGCGCGTCGGGGATTCAGGCCCTCGGTCGGCTGATGCGGTGAAAGAGTTCCTTTCTTCGAATCCCCCATTCGACTTCTTGCGGCCCGTCTGCGGAATGCAGATTTCCGCTTTCCGCGACAGGCGGGATGACCGTACTACGGGGCTCCGACAGCAAGATCGGAAAACAAACACATCCGGCCATACGGTGATCACGAATGGCCGAATCAAGTCGGTGGTTTCCCAGTGCGGCGGGTCGGCCAGCCGCCCCTGCGCGCCGGCTCAGCCCACCCTGCGAAACCATGTCGCATGCCCCGTACACGGACCGCTAGCGTGCGGGCATGAGCACACCCGAGACCACGCCTGCCGCCACGCCTTCCGAGGCCCACCCCCGCTTCGCCGAGGCCCTGCGCGAACTGGGACTGGACGTCGAGATCCGCCGCTTCCCCGAGGCCACCCGCACCGCCGCGGAGGCCGCTGCCGCCATCGGCTGCGGGCTCAGCGAGATCGTGAAGTCGCTGATCTTCGAGGCGGACGGTGTCCCGGTCCTCGTCCTGATGGACGGCTCGTCACGGGTGGACGTGGAGCTGGTGCGGCGCGAACTCCGCGCGGTGAAGGTCACCCGCCCGCGGGCCGACCTGGTCAGGGAGACCACCGGGTACGCGATCGGGGGCGTACCGCCCTTCGGCCACCGCACCAGGACCCGCGTCCTCGCCGACCGGGCGCTGCTCGACCACGCCGTGGTGTGGGCGGCGGCGGGCACCCCGTACACCGTCTTCCCCCTCGACCCGGAGACCCTGATCACGCATGCGGGCGGCACCCTCGTGGACGTGCGCGAGCAGGCGAAGTGACGCCGCTGGTCGCCTTCGCGGTCCTGACCGCCGCGATCACCCACGCCGGCTGGAACGCGATCGCCCATGCGATCAAGGACCAGCTCCTCTCCTTCACCCTGATCTCGGGTGGCGGTGTGCTGATCGGCGCGCTCGCCGCGGGCTTCGTCCCGTTCCCGGCGGCGGACGCCTGGCCGTACCTGGTCGTCTCCGCCGTCCTGCACGTCGCGTACATGATGCTGCTGATGCGCTCGTTCACGCTGGGCGACTTCGGCCAGATGTATCCGATCGCGCGCGGTACGGCCCCGTTGGTGGTGACGGTCCTCGCGGCCGTCTTCGTCGGCGAGGTCCCGGACGGCTGGGCGACGGCGGGCGTCGTGGTCGCCTCGGCCGGACTGGTCGGGCTGGCCCTGTGGGGCATCCGGGGTTCGGGAAAGCGCCCGCACTGGCAGGCCCTGACCGCCGCCGTGGCGACGGGCCTGGCGATCGCCGGGTACACGGTCGTCGACGGCGTGGGGGTACGGGCCTCCGGCACCCCGCTCGGCTACGTCGCCTGGCTGATGATCCTGGAGGGCCTGGCCATCCCCGCGTACGCGCTGTACCGGCGGCGGGGTCAACTGATCACCCAGCTACGGCCGTTCGCGGTCCGTGGCCTGCTCGGCTCGGCACTGTCGGTGACGGCGTACGGGCTGGTCCTGTGGGCCCAGACCAAGGCCCCGCTCGCCCCCATCGCGGCCCTGCGCGAGTCGTCGATCATCGTGGGCGCCGCGATCGGCGCACTGTTCTTCAAGGAACGGTTCGGCGCCCCGCGGATCGCGGCGGCCGGCCTGATGGTCGTCGGCATCGGCCTGATGCTGCACACGAGTTGAGCCCGTCCGGGTTCCTGGCGGGCGGCCTCCCGCCAGGAACCCGGGGCGGCGTCAGTGGTAGACGTCGACGACGATGCGGTTGGGGCTCTTCAGGGTGAAGACCTGGTAGCGGGAGTAGTCACCGAGGGACAGCCCGAAGTCGACGTAGCCCTCGTAGTCCGTCAGCAGCTGAACGCCCTTGAGGGAGGGCAGCGATACGGGCACCACCCGAGGGCTGCTGTAGGTGAGTGCCCCGTTGTCGTCGTAGGTGTGTGTCCCGAACAGGTTCAGGTGCAGGTACATCTTGCCGGGGATCTCGATGTGCCCGTCCTGCCCACTGGGCGTGCCGTAGCTGTTGTCGGCGGTCACGGAGTGGTTGACCGTCGGCATGCCGTCTTCAGTCACGTCGATGACGAGCCGGTCGAAGTCCGGGTGCGATCCCGTACGGACGCCCAGGAGGCAGGAGGACGAGCAGACAAAGGCGCTGGCGGCCGTGGTCTCGGTGGCGCTCACGGCCTGGGCCCCGGGGGCGCCCGTCACCAGAAGGGCGAGCGCTGCGGCGGCGCAGCTCACGGCTGCGGATATTCTTCGCATGATCCTGTGTTCACCTTGCTGTCGGCGGCCCATGGCCAGTACGGAAGAAGGCGGCACACCGCGTGCGCGGACGGCCGCGATCACGGTACGCGCGGGGTGATCCAGCTGCGCGGAATATCTGCTGCGCGGCTGATAGTTGACCTTCGTCAGGCGACCGGCCCGGGTGCACGAGACCTCGCCCGAACTGCGGAAACGGGCGGCCGGCGGGAACGCCCACGCAGGGAACAGGACAATCCGCGGAAGGGGAATGACTTATTTCCCCCAGGTGCGTTCCACGCCCCTACTTCTTCTCCAGTTCCGACAGCATGTGACGGAAGCCGGTGTTCACGGCGAGGAGGCCGCCGTCCACGCGCAGGGTCGTCCCGGTGATCCACGACGCGTCCCGGGAGGCGAGGAAGGCGACCGCCGCCGCGATGTCGTCCGGCTCGCCGACCCGGCCCAGGGGGTAAAGCGTGCTCAGCGCGTCCAGTTGGGCGTCGCGTCCCGCCCAGGCGTCCGTGCGGATCGTGCCGGGGGCGACCAGGTTGACCCGTACGCCACGTGGCGCCGCGTGGCCCGCCAGCGTACGGGTCAGGCCGGCCAGGCCCGCCTTGGCCGCGCTGTACGCGTGACCGCCGAAGTCCTGCTCGCCGTTGACGGAACCGATGCTGACGATCGCGCCCCGGCCGGAGGCCACCAGGTGGGGCAGCGCGGCGCGGGAGCAGCGGAAGGGGCCCGACAGGCTGATGTCCAGGTCGCGTTGCCAGACCTCGTCCGTCTCGTCCTCGAAGAGCGGGAGGTCCGTACCGGCCGAGTAGGCGTTGTTGACCAGGACGTCCAGCCGGCCGAAGGCGGCGACCGCGTGGGCGACGGCCGCCTCGACCGCCGACCGGTCGCCCACGTCGCAGGGCAGGGACTCGGCGGTACCGCCCGCCTTCCGGATCTCCGCCGCGGCGTTCTCCGCACGGGCCGCGTCCAGGTCGGTGACCAGGACGGCGGCGCCCTCCGAGGCCAGGCGGCGGGCCGTTGCCGCGCCGATGCCCTGGCCGGCTCCCGTGATGAGGACCGCGTATCCGTCGAACCGTGCGACTGACGGGGAGGAAGGAGTCATAGGGCCGACCGTACTGCTGCGACGAGTGCCTGGGCACGGGGGTCGGCGGTAACTCCCTTCTGCAGACCGTTCGTCACATAACCGAGGGCGATGCCCGATTCGGGGTCCGCGAAGCCCAGGGAGCCGCCGCGTCCGGGGTGGCCGAAGGAGCCGCGGGCCAGGAGCGGGGCGGCCGGGCCGTGCAGCATGAAGCCGAGGCCGAAGCGGGTGCTGACGACCAGGACCCGGTCGGGGCCCGCGGACTCCTCGGTGCGGGCCAGGGTCAGCGTGGCCGGAGCGAACAGGCGGTGGCCGTCGACCTCACCGATCATCGCGGCGTAGCAGCGGGCCAGTCCGCGGGCGGTGGCGATGCCGTTGGAAGCGGGGAGTTCGGCCGCGCGGTAGGCGGGGTCGTTCTCGTCCGGCAGCGGGTCGATCGCGCCGAAGGCGCGGCGGGTGAGGGAGTCCGGGTCGCGGTACGCCTCGACGACGGAACGCTTGGGGCGCAGGCGCAGCGCGCCGCCGTTCCCCTCGACGACCGGGGCCTCGACGGGGCCGATCCGGCCGATCCGGTGGGCCTCGTCGGCCGGGAGGCCGAACCAGAAGTCCAGGCCGAGCGGGCGGGCGATCTCCTCGGCGATCCAGCGGCCGACGGTGCGCCCGGTGACCCGGCGCACGAGTTCGCCGACGAGCCAGCTGTACGTCTGGGCGTGGTAGCCGTGGTCGGTGCCGGGTTCCCACTGGGGGTGCTGGGCGGCGACCGCACGCGGCCCCGAGATGCCGTCGGCCGCCTCGGCGGGGGGCAGGGGCCGGTCGAGGGCGGGGACCCCGGCCCGGTGGGCGAGGAGGTGGCGTACGAGGACGCGTTCCTTGCCGTTGGCCTTGAACTCCGGCCAGTACGTGCCGACCGGGGCGTCCAGGTCGAGCTGGCCGCGCTGATGCAGCAGCAGCGGTACGGCGGCGGCGATGCCCTTGCCGGCCGAGCGGACGATCTGCACGGTGTCGACGGCCCACGGTTCGGCCCCGTCGACGTCTCGCGTACCGGCCCACAGATCGACGACCTTGCGGCCGTGCCGGTAGACGGCGACCGCGGCGCCGCGTTCGCCCCGCTGCTCGAAGTTGCGGACGAAAGCGTCCCTTACCGGTTCGAACCCGGGCGACACCGTGCCCCGTACATCCACGCCTGCTCCCGCACTCCCGCTCATTCCCCCATGGTGCATCGCGCCGCAGGTGAACGGTGTGCCGGGGCTGTGAACAAGCCGTTCCCTCAGGGGTGCCCGGGGTGCTCCAGGCGGTCCGTCAGCCGGTGCAGTTCGGTGCGCAGCCGGGCCACTTCGGCGGAGGCCATTCCGGCGGCGTCGAGGAGTTCGCCGGGGACGCAGGCCGCCCGCTCGCGCAGGGCCGCGCCCTCCTCGGTCGGCTCGACGAGCACGGAGCGTTCGTCGGCGGGCGAACGGACGCGGCGTACGAGGCCGGCGCCTTCGAGCCGTTTCAGGAGGGGGGACAGGGTTCCGTAGTCGAGGTGGAGGGCGCGGGCCAGTTCCTTGACGGGGAGTTCACCGCGCTCCCAGAGGACCAGCATCACGAGGTACTGCGGGTAGGTCAGGCCGAGTTCGTCGAGGAGCGGACGGTAGGCGGCGGTGACGGCCCGCTGGGCCGCGTAGAGCGCGAAGCACAGCTGGTCGTCGAGGAGGAGCGAGGGCGCCGGCGGGTGGGGGCCGCGCGCGGCGGTGGCGGGAGCGTCCTGGGTCACGCGCCCATTCTCACGGAGCGCGGGTCGAAGCCGAACGGCAGCTCCAGCCTGTGGGCGCGCATCAGGTCCTCGTCGCCGAGGAGATCCTGGGTGCGGTCGTCGGCGGCGATGACGCCGTCGCTGAGGATGACGGCGCGCGGGCAGAGCTCCAGGGCGTACGGCAGGTCGTGCGTGACCATCAGGACGGTGACGTCCAGGGAGCGCAGGATGTCGGCGAGTTCGCGGCGCGAGGCGGGGTCCAGATTGGACGAGGGCTCGTCCAGGACGAGGATCTCCGGCTCCATGGCGAGGACGGTGGCGACGGCCACACGGCGGCGCTGCCCGAAGGACAGGTGGTGCGGGGGCCTGTCGGCGTACCCCTCCATGCCGACCTGCTTGAGGGCGGTCCGCACGCGCTCCTCCAGTGCGGGGCCGCGCAGTCCGGAGGCGGCGGGCCCGAAGGCGACGTCCTCGCGGACGGTCGGCATGAAGAGCTGGTCGTCGGGGTCCTGGAAGACGATGCCGACGCGGCGCCGGATCTCGGCGAGGTTGCGCTTCGCGACGGGGAGCCCGGCGACGCTCACGGCGCCCGCGCCCGCGGCGAGGATGCCGTTGAGGTGGAGGACGAGGGTGGTCTTGCCCGCGCCGTTGGGGCCGAGGAGCGCGACGCGTTCGCCGCGTTCCACGGTCAGGTCGACGCCGAAGAGCGCCTGGTGTCCGTCGGGGTAGGCGTAGGCGAGGCCGCTGACCTCCAGGGAGGGCGCGGATGTGCGGGTCGGGCTGCTCATAGGGTCCATCCCAACAGACAGATAGCGAGGGCGAGCAGGGGGAGTGCGCCGGCGTACGCCCACTGGGCGCGGGAGGCCGTCACCTCGTCGATGACCGGCATGGTGCCGGTGTAGCCGCGGCTGACCATGGCGAGGTGCACGCGTTCACCGCGCTCGTACGACCGGATGAAGAGGGCGCCCGCGGACTTGGCGAGGACACCCCACTGGCGTACGCCCCGGGCCTCGAAGCCGCGCGAACGGCGGGCGATCGACATCCGGCGCATCTCGCCGGTGATCACGTCCCCGTACCGGATCATGAAGGCGGCGATCTGGACGAGCAGCGGCGGGAGCTTCAGCCGCTGGAGGCCGAGCAGCAGGGAACGCAGCTCGGTGGTGGAGGCGAGGATCACGGACGCGGCGACGCCGAGGGTGCCCTTGGCCAGGACGTTCCAGGCGCCCCAGAGGCCGGGGACGCTGACGGAGATGCCGAGGATCTCGGTCTGCTCGCCCGGGACCACGAACGGCATGAGCAGGGCGAAGGCCACGAACGGCACCTCGATGACCAGGCGTTTCAGCAGGAATCCGGCGGGGATACGGGCCACCGCGGCGACGGCGGCGAGCAGCGCCGCGTAGAGCGCGAAGGCCCAGACCGCCTCGCGCGGCGTGGAGACCACGACGAGCACGAAGCCGAGGACGGCGGCGAGCTTGCAGTGCGGGGGGAGGGCGTGGACCGGGGAGTGACCGTGCCGGTAGAGCTTGTGCGCGTGTCCCTGGCCCATGTCAGACGGTCTCCGTGACCCGGGTGTCGGCCGGATCCTCGTGACGGCGTCGGCGCACCACCCAGAAGACTCCGCTGCCGACGGCCACCGTGGCGCCGACGCCGATCACTCCGGCGAGGCCGCCGGAGAGGCGGGCGTCGTCGACGTCCTTGACGCCGTAGTCGGCGAGCGGGGAGTCGGCGGCGGCGTGCTCCTCCGTCCTGGCGTCGATGCCCTTGTCCGCGGCGACCTTCTCCAGGCCGTCGGGGCTGGCGGAGGCGTAGAAGGAGACGAAGCCCGCGAGGGCGAGTGCGGTGACCAGGCCGGTGGCCCAGACCTTGCGGGTGGAGCGGGCGGCGACCGGGGCGGGGGCGGTGGCCGGGGCGTCCACCAGTTCGCCGCCGACGCGGAGCTTGAGGCGGGTGGTGAGGCCGCGGGCGCCGTACACCAGGTCCGGGCGGACGGCGATCACGGCGCCGACGGTCAGCGCGGTGATGGCGGCCTCGCCGATGCCGATCAGCACGTGGACGCCGACCATCGCGGTGAGGACCTTGCCGATGGGGATGTCGGTGGTGCCGCCGACCGCGTAGATCAGGGTGAAGGCGCAGGCCGCGGCGGGTACGGAGACCAGTGCGGCGACGAAGGCGGAGACGGTCACGGAGCGGCGGGTGCGCGGGAGGACGGCGGTCAGGCCGCGGAACAGCGCGTACGCGACGACGGTCGTGACCACGCCCATCACGGTGATGTTCACGCCGAGGGCGGTGAGGCCGCCGTCGGCGAACAGGATGCCCTGCATCAGCAGAACGACGGATATGCAGAGCACTCCGGTGTAGGGGCCGACCAGGATCGCCGCCAGCGCCCCGCCCAGGAGGTGGCCGCTGGTGCCTGCGGCGACCGGGAAGTTCAGCATCTGCACGGCGAAGACGAAGGCCGCGACGAGACCGGCCAGCGGGGCGGTGCGGTCACTCCCGATCCTGGCGGTGCCGGTGGAGGAGGGTCCGCCCAGTTCCCGGCGGGCGCCCCGGAGGCTGACGGCGATCGCGCCGGCGGCGACGACTCCCGCTACTGCCGAGACGGGTGCATTGATGAATCCGTCGGGTACATGCATGGGGAGGCTCCGCTTTCCTGCGTTCCTGGGGCGGGGTCAGAACCCACCAATGATAGAGCCTTGTTGCGCATCACTTGCAAGAGCGGGTCTGTCACAACTGCGCGGACCCCTTCCAGGGTGCCTTTGGCGCAAAATATGGGACATTAGAGTGCAAAGTGCTACAAACAGGAGGAGCCGGCCCATGTCCCCCGTGATCGAAGAACACGCAAGAGCCCGGCTCATCACTGACGGCCCCCTCACCCGCCCCGTCCCCGTCGACCTGCGCTACGACCCCGCCGACGCGTCGCCGACCGTCCACGTGAGCTTCGCCAGCGGAACGGACTGGGCCGTCGGCCGCGACCTCCTGGAGAGCGGACTCCGCTTCCCCACCGAACGCGGCAACGTACGGGTATGGCCGTGCGGACGTGCCCAGCTCATCGTGGAACTCCACTCGGCCGACGGCGTCGAGGTGTTCCAGATCGACAACGCGCCCCTGATCCGCTTCCTGCACCGGACGTACGAGGAGGCCGCGACCCCGGCCGCCGCGACGGGCACGTCGTGAATACAATCGCCCACGCATGACGGAAGCCCCCGTGCCGCTCGCACGGGGGCTTCCTGTCGCCCCGGTCCCCCGTCCCCACAGGTAACCGGTGCTGCCGGGGGCCGCGCTCCGCTCATACGCGGCCCCCGGGGCTCTGTACGGCCCGGTCTCAGACCCGGGTCAGTTCACGCTCGTCCCCGGCGTCCCCGCCGGATGCCTCGGGAGCGCCGGTGAGCTCCTTGCGGAGCCCCTCGCCCTCGACGTCCACGTTGGGCAGCGCACGGTCCAGCCAGCGCGGCAGCCACCAGGCACGCTTGCCGAGCAGGGCGAGCACCGCGGGAACGATCGCCATCCGCACCACGAAGGCGTCGAAGAAGACGGCGATGGCGAGCGAGAAGCCGATCATCTTGATCATCGACTCGCTGGAGCTGATGAAGCCGGAGAAGACCGCCATCATGATCACCGCGGCGGCCGTGACCACGCGGGCACCGTGCTTGAACCCGGTCACGATCGCCTGGCCGGACGACTCCCCGTGGACGTACGCCTCACGCATCCGCGTGACCAGGAAGACCTCGTAGTCCATGGCGAGACCGAAGACCACACCGACCATGAAGATCGGCATCATGCTCATGATCGGGCCGGTCTGTTCGACACCGAAGAGCGAGCCGAGCCAGCCCCACTGGAAGACCGCGACGACCGCGCCCAGGGCCGCGACGACCGAGAGCAGGAAGCCGAGGGCCGCCTTCAGAGGCACCAGGATCGAGCGGAAGACGAGCATCAGGAGCAGGAAGGCCAGACCGACGACGAGTGCCAGGTAGGGCAGCAGCGCGTCGTTCATCTTCTGCGAGAAGTCGATGTTCATCGCGGTGGCGCCGGTGACCAGGACCTCGGCCCCGGTGTCGCGCTTGATGTCGCCGCCCGCGTCACGGATGGAGTGGACGAGCTCCTCGGTCTGCGCGGAGCTGGGCCGGTCCTGCGGGATGACGGTGATCGTCGCGGTGTCGCCGGCCTTGTTGAAGGCGGCCGGGGTGACGGCCACGACGTGCGGGATGGCCTCGATCTCCTCCGAGACCCGGTTGACGGCGGTCTTGCCGTCCGAGCTGTTCTCGGTGTCGACGACGACGAGCAGCGGTCCGTTGAAGCCGGGGCCGAAGCCGTCCGACAGCAGGTCGTACGCCTGACGCTGCGTGGTGCTCTTGGGCTGCGAGCCCTCGTCGGGCAGGCCCATCTCCAGCGAGGCGGCCGGTACGGCGATGACGCCGAGGCCGAGCACACCGACCAGCAGCACCCACACCGGCTTGCGCAGCACGAACCGCGCCCAGCGGGTGCCCATGTTCGGCTTCTTCTCGGCCTTGTCCTCGGACGCGGCCAGGGCGTCGGCGGCCTTGCGCGCCTTGCGTCCCATGACCCGCTTGCCCGCGAAGCCCAGCAGTGCCGGGACGAGGGTGAGCGCGATGAGGACGGCGATGGCGACCGTACCGGCGGCGGCGAAGCCCATCTTCGACAGCATCGGGATGTTGACGACGGCCAGTCCGGCCAGTGCGATGACGACGGTGAGGCCCGCGAACACGACCGCGGAACCGGCGGTGCCGACCGCGCGTCCTGCGGCTTCCTCGCGTTCCCGGCCCTCGGCCAGTTCGGCGCGGTAGCGGGAGACGATGAAGAGCGCGTAGTCGATGCCGACCGCGAGGCCGATCATCATCGCGAGGGTGGAGGTGGTCGAGCCGAGGTCCAGGACGTTGGCCAGGGCCGTGATCAGCGAGACACCGACCCCGACGCCGATGAGCGCGGTGATCAGGGGCAGCCCCGCCGCGATCAGCGAGCCGAAGGTGATGACCAGCACCACCGCGGCGATGGCGACACCGACGATCTCGCCGGCTCCGGTCTCCGGCATCACCTGGAGCGCGTCACCGCCGATCTCCACGGTCATGCCGCTCTTCTCGGCGGACGTACCGGCCTCTTCCAGGGCCTCCCGGGTCGCGTCGGTCAGCTCCATGGAGTTGACCTCGTACGAGACGGAGATGTAGGCCGTGGAGCCGTCCTTGCTGACGGCGTTCGCCGCGTACGGGTCGGCGACCGAGGCGATCTGGTCCGAGCCGGACTTCAGCTCACCGACGATCTCCGTGACCTCGGCCTTGTTCGCCGCGTCGGTCACCTTCTCGCCCTCGGGGGCCTTGAAGACGACCCGGGCGGTGGCGCCGTCGGCGCTGCCTCCGGGGAAGCGCTGCTCCAGCAGGTCGAAAGCCTTCTGGGCCTCCGTACCCGGAATCGAGAAGGAACTCGAGGTGGCGGGCGAGGCGGAGGCCGCACCGAATCCGGCGAGCGCCAGCAGTGCCACCCAGACAAGGGCGACATAGCGTCGGCGCCGGAAGGCGAGCCGTCCGAGCTTGTAAAGGAATGTGGCCACGGGGGCGTACTCCCGGTCAGGTCGTTGAGTGGAAATGGGCGTGAGGAACCACCCCGACGACGAGAGCGGCGTGTCAGGTGGAGCTTTGGGGAGAGGGCCGTGCGGAACGAACGGGGACGTCAGACGCCGAGGGCGGGGAGGACCACGGCGTCGACATAGTCGGTGAGAAACGCCTGGTCGACGGCGCGGTCCTCGACCAGCTGCCGAGCGGCGAACGCGCCGATCAGCATGTGCGGTACATATTTCAGCGCCGGATTGTCCGAGCGCAGCTCGCCCCGGTCCACGGCCCGCTGGAGCAGCGTTTCGAGGCCGGTCATCTCCGGCTCGATCAGCAGGTCCCGCAGTGCCTGGTGCAGATCGGGATTGTCATGGACGGCATGGCCCAGACCCCGCATCAGCGCGGAGTCCTTCTCCATCTGACAGTCGTCCGTACGACTGAGCACGGCGTGGAAGTCTCCGCGCAGCGAACCGGTGTCGATCTCGGTGAGAGTGACCGGCTTGTTGTGCCGCATGGCGGTGACGACCAGCTCGGGCTTGCTCCCCCACTGGCGGTAGAGGGTGGCCTTGCTGGAATGGGTGCGCTGGGCGACGGCGTCCATGGTCAGGGCGTCGTAGCCGACTTCGCGGAGCAGGTCGAGCACGGCTGCGTACAGCTCGCTCTCACGCTCGGGCGTGAGCCTCGTGCGCGCCATGTGTCGACCCTCCCATCCGTACGTCAGTCGATCGGCGGGCGATCACGTGGGATCGACAGCCAATCGAACGAAACTGTTTCGTACAGCTGAACCGTACTCCCGCGAGCCAGCGAAACGAAATCGTTTCGCTTGTGTGCTGCACCACAAGTTGCCGCGGGCCCTGCGCACCGGAAGCATTGGAGGGTGAGTGACGACGTCGCGTATCTCCGGTTCCCGCACCTCCACCAGGACTTGCTCTGCTTCGCGGCCGAGGACGACCTATGGGTCGCTCCCCTCGTCCCCGCGGGGCATCGCCCCGGCCGCGCGTGGCGGGTGACCGTCGACAGGACGCGGGTCAGCCATCCGCGCTTCTCGCCCGACGGCAGCCGCATCGCCTACACGACCTGGCGCACGCTCGACCCCGAGATCCATCTGGCCCCCGTCGGCGGCGGGCCTGCCCGCAGACTCACCTACTGGGGCTCGACCGACGCCCGCGTCTGCGGCTGGAGCCCCGACCCGGGCGACTCCTCCCAGATCCTCGCCGTCTCCTCGCACAACCAGCCGTTCTCCTACTTCTCCTGGGCCTACAGCGTCCCCACCGACGGCAGCCCCGGCGGCAAACTCCCCTGGGGCCCGGTCGCCGACATCGCGGTCGCCGACATCGACGGCGAGCGGCGCAGCCTGCTCCTCACCGGCACACCGCCGCACGAGCCGGCGGCGTGGAAGCGGTACCGGGGCGGCGCGATGGGGCGGCTGTGGCTGCACGGCGAGCGGCTGCTGCCGGACATCGGGGGGCATCTGGACTCGCCGATGATCGTCGGGCGCCGCATCGCGTTCCTCTCCGACCACCAGGGCGTCGGGAATCTGTACTCCTGCCGGCTGGACGGCAGCGATCTGCGCCGCCACACGGACCACGACGCGTTCTACGCCCGCAACGCCTCCAGCGACGGGCACCGGGTCATCTACCAGTGCGCCGGCGAGCTGTGGCTCGTCGAGGACCTCGAAGCGCCGGACGCCGCACCGCGGAAGCTGGAGGTACGGCTCGGCGGACCGCGGACCGGGCGGCGCTCCTACCAGGTGCCGGCCGCCAGCAACGTCGACTCGCTGTCGGTCGACGAGACGGGCCGGGCGAGCGCCGTCGCCGTACGCGGAAGCCTGTACTGGCTCACGCACCGCGACGGCCCCGCGCGCACGATCACCGACACCCCGGGCGTCCGGGTCCGGCTGCCGGAGATGCTCGGCAGCGGCGGCAAGGTCGCGTACGTGACGGACGCGGACGGCGACGACGCGATCGAGATCGCGTACCTGCCCCGGGCCAGCGGCGACCGCGAGCCCCGGCGGCTGGCCTCGGGGATGCTCGGCCGGGTGGAGGAGATGACCTCCGACCCGGAGGGCGAGCGGCTCGCGATCGCCTCCAACGACGGGCGCCTGCTGCTCCTGGACACGGCGGAGGCGGAGGCCGCGGAGGCCGAGGCCGCCGAATCCGAGGGGGACGACTCCGGCACCGGCTCCACCCGGGCCGATCTGGTCCAGGCCGTCGACCCGGCCGCGGCCGTCCCCGAGGGGGAGGTCACCGAGCTGATCCGCTCGACCAACGGCCCGGTCCGCGACCTGGCGTTCTCGCCCGACGGGAACTGGCTGACCTGGTCGCACCCGGGCATCGGCCGTTCCCTGCGCCAGATCAAGCTGGCGCGGATCACGGGCCCCGGCTCCCCCGCCATCGTCGACGTCACCAACGGCCGCTTCGAGGACGAGAACCCCGTCTTCACGGGCGACGGCCGATACCTCGCCTTCCTCTCCTGGCGCGGCTTCGACCCGGTCTACGACGTGCACACGGGCGACCTCTCCTTCCCGCTCGGCTGCCGCCCCTATCTGGTCCCGCTCTCCTCGGCCACCCCGTCGCCGTTCGCGCTCTCGCCGGACGGCCGCCCGGCGGCGGGCGGGCTCGACCCGGTGGACATTCCCGAAGGCGGTACGGGCGAGGGGACGACGGTCACCGTCGAGTTCGAGGGCCTGGAGAGCAGGGTCACGCCGTTCCCGGTCTCGGCGTCGAAGTACTCCGCGCTGCACCCGGTCAGCGGCGGTGGACTGGTCTGGCTGCGCTGGCCGATCTCCGGCGCGCTGGGCGAGACGTTCGCGAACCCGGCCGACATGTCGGGGCGGCCCACCCTGGAGCACTTCAACATCGCCAAGGCCAGGAAGACCGAACTCGTCGACCACCTCGACTGGTTCGCGGTCAGCGGCGACGCGAGCCGGCTGGTCGTCATGGACGAGGGCGAGCTGCGCGCCGTACCGGCCACCGAGACCGGCGACAACGACTCCACGGTCTACCTCGACCTCCGGCGCATCCTGCACGAGGTCGACCCGCCCGCGGAGTGGCGCCAGGCGTACGGCGAAGCGGGGCGGATCATCCGCTCCTACTTCTGGGAGCCGGACATGTGCGGCATCGACTGGGACGCGGTGCTCGACCAGTACCGGCCCCTGATCGAACGGGTCGCCTCCCCCGACGAGTTCGCCGACCTGATGCGCGAGGTCCTGGGCGAACTGGGCACCTCGCACGCGTACGTCTCCCCCGCCCGCCGCAACGAGGGCCCGCCGCACTACCAGCGGGCGATCGGCCTGCTGGGCGCGAACCTGGTGTGCCGGGACGGGGAATGGCTGATCCAGCGCATCCTGCCCGGCGACTCCTCGGACTCCAAGGCGCGCTCGCCGCTCGCCGGTACGGGCATCCGGGAGGGCGCGGTCCTCACCCATGTCGACGGGCGGCCCGTCGATCCGGTGGCCGGGCCGTACCCGCTGCTCACGGCGGCGGGCGGCACGACGGTGGAGCTGACGTTCCGGCCGACGGGAGGCGGGCAGCCGCGCCGCATCGCGATCCTCCCCCTCGTCGACGAGCGACCGCTGCGGTACCAGGACTGGGTGGCCAAACGCCGTGAAGTGGTACGGGAGTTGAGCGGCGGCAAGTGCGGATATCTGCACATCCCCGACATGGGCGGCTCGGGGTGGGCCCAGTTCAACCGCGATCTGCGTCTCGAGGTGTCGCGTCCGGCCCTGATCGTGGACGTACGGGGCAACGCGGGCGGCCACATCAGTGAGCTGGTCGTGGAGAAGCTCACCCGCCGGATCCTGGGCTGGGACCTGACGCGCAACGCCCAGGCGGTCTCGTACGCGTCCAGTGCTCCGAGGGGTCCGGTGGTGGCCCTGGCCGACGAGGCGACGTCCTCCGACGGCGACATGATCACCGCCGCGTTCCGGCTGCTGAAGCTCGGTCCCGTGGTGGGTCAGCGGACCTGGGGCGGGGTGGTGGGGATGACCGGGCGCCACCGGCTGGGTGACGGCACGGTGATCACGGTGCCGATGAACGCGGCGTGGTTCGACACGTACGGCTGGTCGGTGGAGAACCACGGCGTGGAGCCGGACCTGGAAGCCCTGCGGACCCCGCTCGACTGGGCGGAGGGGCGGCACGCGGTGCTGGACGACGCGGTGCGGGTGGCCTTGAGCCTGCTGGCGAAGCATCCGGCGTCCACCCCGCCGTCGTACGCGACGGCCCCGAACCTGCGCCGGCCGCCGTTGCCGCCGCGCTAGGGGGGCCCGCGGGGGGGGCGGGGTCCCGGGGGGGCTCGTTTCCGCCGTGTCCCGGGCATGCGGAAAGACGCACCCGGAGTACCGGGTGCGCCTCTGCATGCGCGGGCGCGCGGACGCGCAAGCGCGCAGGTGAGTCAGGCCGCAGACGTCAACGGTCGAAGCGCTCGCGCGCCTCGTCCGTCAGGTCCTGGGCGCGGTCACCGAGCCCGGGCTGGTCCGGACGTCGCTCCGACTGGTCGGACGAGCGCTCGCGCGCCTCGCCCTGCCGGTTGCCCGCCTTCTTCTGCTTGCCCTGGTCGGCAAGCTCCTGCGCCTTGTCCTTGAACTGGTCGGCGATGCCCATGCTGTTCACTCCTATGTGGATGCTTGGGGTATGGCCCCGTTGGGGCCTCGACCAGATTTACACGCCAGGACATTCCGCGCATTTCGATCAGTCACGCTGCGTGCGCGCCTCCTGGTCCGCCGCGCCCCCGGCGCCCACCAGACCGGTCCCGACGCTCCCCAGCCGGTCCCCGAACCGCGCCATCTCGCGCTGCCCGACGATCCCGATGAGCGTCGGCAGGTAGCCGCGAACCGACTGCATCCCCCGCAGCCACCACTGCGCGTACACGTGCGAGGAACGCCGCTCGATCCCGGCCACGATCCGGTCCACGGCCGGGCCGAGCGGGTACGTGCGGTTCGACGGCCACGGCAGCCGCTGGCGCAGCTCCCGCATCACGTCGTCCTCGTCGGCGCCCCGCACCATGTCCGTGTCCGTCCAGGACAGATAGCCGACCCCGACCCGCACGCCCCGGTAGCCGACCTCGGCCCGCAGACTGTGCGCGAACGCCTCGACGCCCGACTTCGACGCGCAGTACGCGGTCATCATCGGCGCCGGAGTGATCGCGGCCAGGGAGGCGATCTGGAGGAAGTACCCGCGGCTCTCCATCAGCACCGGCAGGAACGCCCGCCCGGTCACCGCCCCGCCGATCAGGTTGACCTCGATGACCCGCCGCCACGCCTCCGGGTCGGAGTCGACGAACGGCCCGCCCGCGGCGACACCCGCGTTCGCGACGACCACGTCGACCTTGCCGAACCGCTGCTTGACCTCCTCGGCGACCCGGGCCATCGCCACATGGTCGGTGACGTCCGCGTGCCAGTGGTCGCTCTCCCCGTGCAGCCGCTCGGAGACCTGCTTCAGCTCGTCCGGCTCCAGGCCGACCAGCGCCAGCGTCGCGCCGCGCGCCGACAGCTTGCGGGCCAGCAGCTCGCCCACGCCGCGCGCCGCGCCGGTGACGACGACGACCTGCCCCTCAAGACTCCGCTTGTTGCTCATGCGACCTCCTCCTTGCCCGTGGCGGCCACCGTCACATACCCGGTCACCAGTTCCCGGATCTTCGCCGTGACCACGTCCGGCGCTTCCACCGGTGTCATGTGGCCCATGCCCGTCAGCTCGGTCAGTCCCAGACTCTGTGGCAGCGCCGCGACGATCGAGCGCGCGTGCACGGGCGGCGTCAGCCGGTCCTCCGTGCCCGCGATCACCGCGGTCGGCACCCGCAGCTCCCGTACCCCCGACTCCAGATCGAGGTCGGCGAGCACCTGCCCCCACGCCACCCGCGCCCGCCGCGGACACGCGTGCACGATCCGGGCGCAGACGTCGACCCGCTCGGGCGCCGAACCGGCGCCCATCGTCCCGTACTTGAGGATCCGCCTCGACAGCGGCGTGACCGGTCCGAGCGGCGCACGCGCGCCGAGTACGGCGCGGGTGAGACGGGTCCGGACCGCGCCGGGCTTCAGCGGGACGACCAGGGACTCGGCGAGCAGCCGCGAACTGCCGGTGCTGCACAGCAGTACCGCCGCCGCGTGCTCCCGCAGCCCCGCCCGCCGCGAGGCCGCCATCAGCGTCATCCCGCCCATGGAGTGCCCGGCGAGCACCGCCTTCTCGCCCGGTGCGAGGGTGGCCGCGAGAACGGCTTCGAGGTCGTCGGCGAGGGCGTCCGTGCTGTAGCCCGCGACAGCGCCCTCGGGCGACCGGCCGTGTCCGCGCTGGTCGTAGGCGATGACCCGGTGGTCGACCGCGAGGTCCCGGATCTGGGCGGCCCAGAAGTGGGTGCTGCAGGTCCAGCCGTGCGCGAGCACGACCGCGGGGGCCCCTTCGGGCCCGTGCAGTTCGGCGTGGACGCGCGAGCCGTCGGCCGAGACGACGGTCAGTTCGCGTACGGGTACGGGCGGGGCGTCCTCGCGCCGCAGGAGCCGGCTCATGCGACAGCCTCCTCGGCCGGTGCCTGGCCACTCCCGGCGGCTCCGGACGTCCGCGCCCGGATCACCTCGTACTCCCCCAGGTCGACCGACCTGGTCGCCTTACGGAACTCCGAGGTGGTCCCGGGCCAGACCGTGGTGTTGCGCCCCTCGGCGTCCAGGTACCAGCTGGTGCAGCCTCCGGTGTTCCACACGGTGCGCTTCATCCGCTCCTGCACCCGGTGGTTCCACGCCGTCACCGCCGACTGCCGCGCGCCGAGTGCGACACGTCCGCCCAGGACGTCCAGCTGGCGCAGATAGTCGGCCATGTAGTTCAGCTGGGACTCGATCATCAGGATCATGGAGGAATTGCCGAGCCCGGTGTTGGGCCCGATGATCGTCATCCAGTTGGGGAAGCCCACCGCGGTGGCGCCGCGCAGCCCCTCCATACCGCCCTTCCAGTGCTCGGCGAGCGTGATGCCCTCCGCACCGACGACCCGCTCGGCGATCGGCATGTCCGTCACGTGGAAGCCGGTGCCGAAGATGATCGCGTCGACCTCGGTCTCCGTACCGTCGGACGCGACGACCGTTGAGCCCCGCACCTCGGTCAGACCGGAGGCGACCACGTCCACGTTGGGCTGGGCGAGCGCCGGGTAGTAGGCGCTGGACAGCAGGATGCGCTTGCAGCCGATGCGGTACGAGGGCGTCAGCTTGGCCCGCAGCGCCGGGTCCTTGATCGACCGGGCGATGTTGGCCTTGGCGATCCGCTCCACCAGGCCGAGCTGGTTCGGGTGCTTGGTGAAGGCGCTGACCTGCAACTCCCTGATGCCCCACAGCAGTCCGCGCCTCGCGGTGCCGGTGAACGGCAGGCTGCGGTGGAGCCACTTCTCGGCTCCGCTGATGGCCCGGTCCATACGGGGCATGACCCAGGGCGGGGTGCGCTGGAAGAGCGTCACCTTGGCGGCCTTGGGCTGGATGGCCGGGACGATCTGGATGGCGGAGGCGCCGGTGCCGATCATGGCGACGCGCTTGCCGGTCAGGTCGTAGTCGTGGTCCCAGCGGGCCGAGTGGAAGACCTTGCCCGGGAATTCGGCGAGCCCGGGGATGTCGGGCATCTTCGGGTCGGAGAGCGGGCCGGTCGCGGAGACGACGGCATCGGCGGTGATCGTGACGCCGTTGGCGCACTCGATGCGCCAGTGCAGTTCGTCGACGTCCCACCGCATGACGGTCACTTCGTGGCCGAGCCGGAGGTGCGGGCGCAGCCCGAAGGTGTCGGCGACGTGCTCCAGATAGGCGCGGATGTGCTCCTGCCCCGAAAAGGTGCGCGGCCACTCGGGGTTGGGGGCGAACGAGAACGAGTAGAGGTGCGACGGGACGTCACAGGCACAGCCCGGATAGCTGTTGTCGCGCCAGGTCCCGCCGACCGAATCGGCCCGTTCCAGGACGACGAAATCGGTGGTGCCTTCGCGGCGCAGCCGGACAGCGGCACCGAGGCCCCCGAAACCGGATCCGATCACCGCCACTCGTACATGCTCGTGCTGGGCCATGCTGCCGCCTCCCGCGGTACGTCACACGACTCTGCCAGCAATCACTGGCATTGTTGGGAGAGTAGAGCAGCCCCCGTACTGATGGGTAGGGGTCGGACCAAGGAAAGTTACCGGCGGTACAACATAGGGTGCCCCTGTGGCAGAAGGACGCGAGCACCGTGAGTACCGCATGGAGGAACTGGCCAAGGAAGCCGGTATCTCCGTACGGACCCTGCGCTTCTACCGGGAGCGCGGCCTCATCCCGCCACCGCGCCGCCAAGGCCGTATCGCCTGGTACGACGACCACCACCTCGCCCGGCTGCGCACCGTGACGGGCCTGCTGGAACGCGGCCACACCCTCAACGGCATCGCCGACCTCGCCGCCACCTTCGACAGTGGCCGCGACGTCGCCGAGGTCCTCGGCCTGGGCGAACCCTCCGAAGAGACCCCGGTCCGGCTCACCCCCGAGCAACTCGCCGACTACTTCGAGGGCGAGGCCACCCCGGAGAATCTCGCCGCCGCCCTCGACCTCGGCTACCTCGGCACCGACGGCGACGAGATCGTGCACATCAGCCGCCGTCTCCTGGACGTGTCGGCCGAGCTCGTACGGGAAGGGGTGCCGCTCGCCACGGTGCTCGACTCCGGCCGCCGCGTCCGCGAACACGCCGACGCCCTCGCCGAGCTCTTCGTCGAGGTCCTGCGCGCCCACATCGCCGAGAAGGAACCGGCCCAGCTCCGCCCGCTGGCACGAGCCGTGGTGGACGCGGAGCTCTCCATGGCGCTGGACCGCAGACTGCGCCACGAGGACGACACCCCGTCCGCCCCCTCCGGCACCCCGGCGGACACATGACCGTCCCGGCGCCGCGCCCCTCCGGCGGCGCCCCCTTCTGGTCCCTGCTCGACGGGCCCGCGCAGGCCGAGCTGTCACGCCTCGGCCACCTCCGCAGCTTCGCCCCGCGGACCCATCTGCTCCGGCAGAACGAGATCAGCGACCACCTGCTCGTCGTCCGGCGCGGCTGCGTCAAGGTCTCCGCCCACTCCGCCGACGGCTATCTGGCCGTCCTCGCCCTGCGCAACCCCGGCGACCTGCTCGGTGAACAGGCCGGACTCGACGGCGGCCCGAGGTCCGCGACCCTGACCGCGCTGACCCCGGTCGACGCACTCGTCCTGCCCGCCCCGGCCTTCGACGCCGCCGCCCGGGCCCTGCCCGTCATCACCTCGGCCCGCCAACAGGTGCTGTCCGCACGGCTGCGCGAGGCCGACCGGCACCGGGCGGCGGCGGGCTCCGACGCCGTCCAGGCCCGCCTCGCCGCACTCCTGCTGGAACTCGGCGACGGATACGGGCGCCGCACGGCCTCGGGCTCCGTACAGATAGCCCTTCCGCTCTCCCAGGACGACCTGGCCGGCCTCGTCCTGTCCTCGCGCCGCACGGTCAGCCGCGTGTTCGAGCAGTGGCGCGGCAGCGGCTGGGTGACCACGGGGCGCAACCGGCTGGTCATCGACGACCCCGACGCCCTGAAGCAGCAGGCCGGGGGCCTGTAGCGGCAGGCCCCGCCACCCCGCGCGTCACACCTCGTCCCAGGCCAGCGTCCGCAGCCCGTACTGCTCCGCCACCGGATTCCAGCCCGCGACGAAGTCCTTCTTCGCCGTGGTCGCGAGCGTGTTCTGCTCCGTCGCCTCGTCCCAGTCGGACGAGGACGTCACCTGCTCCGGGGTGCAGCCGTCGGCCATGTCCTCGGCCAGCCTCGCGTAGGCGCGGTCGGCGGCGGCCGACGCCTCCCACCCGGCCCGCAGGTCGGAGGTGACCTCGGAGGGCAGCTCGTCGACGGACAGGGATTCCAACTCCCCCACCAGCCGGTCCCGTTCGTCACCGGCCTCGTCGAACACGTCCTTGGCGGAGGCGAGTTCCCCGGAACCCGGGCACTTCGTGAGCACGAGCACCGCCGCCGCGACGCTGCCGCGGTTGCCGTCGTTCTCGCGCACCAGCGAATCCAGCGCGTTCGCCTGCGTCTCACGCTCCCCTTCCGCGCTGCCGCTCCCGTCCGCCGTCGAGGAGCCGTCGGACACGTCGGACGTGTCCTGCCCGCTCGTGCGCTCGGCGCTCGTGCCCGGGGTGCCGCTGTCGCCGAACGGGCCGAGGTCCAGGGACCAGGCCCCGAACAGGGCGACGGCGACGAGCGCCGCGACCCAGCGGCCCGCCCGGCCCTTCGAGGGCTGCGAAGGACCCGGGCGGGGACGGATATGGGCCGAGGACGTCCGGGCGCGGGCCGGACCCGGTGGACCGGTCGGCTCCGGCGGGCTGTTCACCACGGTGGGGGTCGGCGTCACCGTCACCCGGTTCGGCACGACGGGAGCCGACTCGACCGCGGCGGCCAGCGGGCCGAGCCAGGCGGCCATCGTGGGCCGTGCGGCGGGATCGGGCGACAGCGCGCGCTCCGCCAGCGCCGCCACGGCCGGGTCCGCCGCCCGCAGCGGGCCGAGATCCGCACCGTCCTGCTCCCCGAGGAACAGCCGCGCGGCGAGCAGGGCGAACTTGTGGACGACGCCCTCGGCCGTGTCGGTCCGCTCGCCCTCCGGCAGGCTCCACCCACCGGTCTGCGTCGCGGGCAGCGCCTCCCGGCCGCCGACCACCATCGAGTCGCAGTCGATGACGAAGCAGGTCGTCCGGGGCCAGAGCGAGAACAGGACGTTCTTCGGGGAGAGATCCCGCAGCACGACCTCCATGCCGTCCAGCCGGTCCAGGGTCCTGGCGAAGTCCAGCAGCAGTTCGAAGCGCTGGCGCGGGGTGATCGAGAGCCCGATCCGGCCCAGGTACCCGTCACCGTTCAGCAGGAACTCGAAGCCCGCCGCCTTGGGGGGCGCACCCGGAGCCGGCTCGATGAAGAACGCGTCCGGGATCTGCCGCATCAGATAGCCGCAGACCCCCGTCCCGTCGGTCACGAGCATCAGCGGCCAGGAGGTGTGCTCGCTGAGCCACTCGCCCGTGTCGGCCGGCTGCTCGGTCAGATAGCGGACCATGTCGCCGAGCACCTCGGGCCGCAGCCGGAGCCGGGTGGCGGCCTTGTACTCCTTGTACGCCATGGGCCACTTGTTGTTGATCCTGAAGTTGGCGACGGCCCACACCTTGCCCTCGCCGCCCGACCCGAGCTCGCGCTCCTTGTTCAGCCGGTCCACGGAGATGTCCGCCGCGGGCCCCGGGGAATCGCTCATGGCCGCTGTTCCTCCAGCCGGTGGCGCGGCCAGACCGCGAGAAGGGTGCGGTCGTCGTCGAAGGTCTCCCGGGAGAAGTCCAGCAGGTGCGCCAGCATCCGGGGCTCCCGGGGAGGACGCATCAGCGCGTCGGCCATCAGCACGCCGACCTGCCCCGACCCGTCACCCAAGGGGTCCCCGAAGCCGTCCGTGCCGACGAGCAGCGTCGCGTCCGGCGGCAGTACGTGCCGCCACACCCGGAGTCCGGCCGGCACCCGGGGCAGGGCCAGGACCGCCGAGGTGACGACGGAGTCCCCGTCGTCACCCCCCTTCCCGGCCAGCAGCGGACGGTAGTCCCCGCCGCGGAACTCCCACGCCGCGGTGTCCCCGATCTGCACCAGGTGGACCTCCAGCTCCCCCCGGGGCCGGGCGGCGACCGTTCCGGCCACCAGCGTGGTGGCCAGCTTCCGCTGCGTCTCGGCGCGCTGCTCGGCGGTCGGCTCGGCGCCGCCCGTCACCCGCATGAACAGCTGCCAGGCGGCGGCGCTCAGCACGCGCTCCCAGTCGGGCTCCGCCCGGTCCGCGTCGAGCTGGGTCAGCAGATCGCGCACCGCGGTGCGGCAGGCCAGCGCCGCACCGATGTGCGAGTCCGGGGCGCCGGAGACCCCGTCCGCCACGGCGAACACCACCGTCCCGGTCGGCTCGTGCACGGCGACGACCAGGTCGTCCTGCCGGGGCCTGCCGTCGAAACGGTGCGCGTCCCCGCGTACGGAGGCGAGCCGCACCGTGAGGTGCGGGGTGGACCACCCGTCGTACACGGTGTCGGGGCGGTACGGGTCCGAGGGCGGCGGCTTCGGCTCGAAGACGGAGGCGGGCCTGCCCACCGGGACCCGGTCCCAGTACCCGGCCAGCACGGGCTGCTGCCGTGCGGGAGGGCGGGGCGCCGGCACCGACGGCGGCGGTGGCGGTGACGGCTGGGCCCGTTCGGGGCGACGCGGTGAAGGCCACTGCGGATCGGGCTGCCGCGGCGCCTCGAACCCGTCCCGCACATACGGCTGGTAGGGCTGCGGGGCGTACACCGGCTCCCCGTACCGTCCGGACCCCTGCGCCGGAGGCCGGCCGGCCTCCGGGCCGCCCGCGCCCTCGGGGGATCCCGGGGAATCCCCCTCGTCCGGATGCGGCTCGTCCCTCCGGCGCCGGAATGACATGGGCGACATCCTCACACCTCGTCGATCAGGATCCGGAAGCCCTCCGGCCGCTCCACCACCAGCTCCGCACTGCCGGCCGCCATCGCGTTGCCCGACTCGACCACGCTCTTGGTCAGGGCGGTGAAGAACTTCGCGATCGCCGGACCGAGCTGGGCCCCGGGAAGCGAGACGAAGGCGAACTGCGCCTGGGTGGCGACGGCGAGGATGGTCTGCTCCTGCGCGTCACCGATCCCGCAGGCGATGATGTTGGGAGCCGCCTTGGTCGTCGTGCGGTCGACGAGCTGCCGGTGCGCCGCCTGCCAGTCCTCCCCGTAGTTGGGCTGCCCGTCGCTGAGGAAGAACACGGCGGGCCGGTGCACCCGGTAGCCCTGGCTCTTGAGCGTCTGCACGTCCTGCGGTATCCGCCGCAGGAGCGCGCGGAACGCCGCCTCGTAGCTCGTGCCGCCGTTCGCGGTGAGCCGGGGCAGCTCGTTCTCCGCCCGCAGATCGGCGAGGATCAGGCGCTCGGTCACGGAGTTGGAGAAGCCGAGCACGGAGAACCGCACCTTGGCCGCCGCCATCGGCTCACCGAGCAGCGACTGGTGCAGCGAGGCCATTCCGGCGTTGAGATCACCGACGTACGGGTTCATCGATCCCGACTCGTCGACCAGGACGTACACCGGCAGCAATTGCCCCAGCGTCTCGGCCATGACTGTGTTCCCTTTCTGCTTACGGAAATGTCGTGCCCGGGGTCAGACCCTCCGGGCACTCCAGGTGAAGTTCCATCCGCCCCGCCAGCGCACTGCGCCCGAGGTGCAGCACGGTGTTCTGCAGCAGCACGGAGAACCGCACCGCCGACTCCGACAGGTCCGAACCGGGCACGGCCACCACGCCCAGCTCCGGCAGGCTCGCCAGACGGGTGGTCAGGGCCGGCCGGGCAGCCGCGCCGATTCCGCAGACGACGAGGTGGGGGTGGTAGTGGTGCCTCATCAGTTCCGCGTGGACGGCCGGCCAGTCGCCGCCGTCCTCGGCGGGCTGCGCCGTGAGGAAGAAGACGACGGGACGCAGGACCCTCGGCACCTGCTCCTTGAGCCGTTCCAAGTCCAGCGGCAGCAGCTCCAGGAGGCGCTGGAACACCGGCCGGTGCCGACAGGCCGTACCGGACACCAGCTCGGGCACCGAGGTTCCCCAGGTCAGTTCGACGAGCGGCATCAGCACCTCGGCGCCCTCGGCGTAGGTGAGGACGGAGACCCTGATCGCCGAGGCCACGTCGGGGCTGTTGACCAACGCGGTCTGCAAGGACCGCAGGGCGTTGGCCAGTTCGATCCGGCACCCGGCCGCCCCCGGTGAGACGTCGAGCACCACGTAGACCGGCATCAGCCCGGTGGCTGGCGGGGACTGCGGGGTCTGCGAGCCACCGCTGCCGCCCCACCGCACGGGCGCGGTCACCTGCGGCCCGGCCGGTCCCGGGCCGGTCCCCGGACCGCCGCCCGCGGGTCCCGACAGCTGCTGCGGCAGGGGCAGGGGCGCGGCCAGCGGGTCCATCCCGGCCGCGCCGCCCAGCGCCCCCTGGCGCAGACCCGGCAGGTCGATCTCCCTGACCACACCCTTCTCGATCAGGTACTTGACCATCTCGACATGCCGCTCTTCCCGGATCTCGGCCCGGCCGACCTTCGACTCCTCCAGGCGCATCAGGAGGTTCATGGCCTGCTCGGTGTCGGCCGGATGCTTGGCCAGGTGTTCCAGGATCATCCCCCGGAAGTCCAGCTGCAGTCCGGCGAGCACCCGGCGCTCCTGCTGCTCGCGCTGGATCCTCGCCTCGTGCTGGATGTCCTTGAGCCGCTCGCCGCTGTGCGTCCGCCCCTCGGCGGTACGGTGCGCCTCCTGACCCAGCACCCGTTCGCGCTCCGCCTCCAGGAGCTGCTGGACGAAGACGCGCGCCGCGGCGTCCGGTTCGATCAGCACCGTGCAGTGGTAGATCGTGATCCCCTCCGGCAACGGCATGGCCGTCGCGAAGGCGCGGTTCATGTGGTCCTGCGCGTCCGCCGCCCGGTCGATGGCGAACTGGGCCGCGTAGACCCGCATCCGGGCGGTCAGATAGCCGTAGACGACGGTGAGGGCGTCCTTGACGTTTCCGCGCACCACCTGCACGGGGTCATGGACGCGGAATCCCACGTCGAAGGTCGCCTCGAAGCGGTGCCCGCCGTCGCTGCAGGTCAGCGGGGTGTTCGAGAGCCTTCCGGTACGCCGGTGGTCGCTCAGGTCGACGACGTAACAGTCCTTGTTCGCATGCAGGAAACGCTGCGCAGGCGAGCGGTCCTGCCGGGACTCGGTCACCCAGGGGCCGTGCTCGACCGGATAGACGATCGCGACGCTCGGCGGCAGGTTCTCCAGCTTCCCCGCACGGCGGCGCGGCACGGGCTGTCCGTTGTTCAGGATGAGGGAGATCGTCATGTCACACGTGCTCCTGGTCGAGTCGATCGTGTACGGCGGCGGCGACGACCGGCAGCGGGGCCAGGTTCTCCGGATCGGTCCAGCCGTCGGCGAAGCGCCGCAGGGTCCGGCCGGACCGCGGGTCCTGGTACGCGATCGCGCCGATCATCAGCAGGAACATCTCCCGCAGACGGGCGTCCTTCTCGGCCTGCGCGGCCCAGTCGCCGATCACCTGCTGGGCCCGTTCACGCAGGAAGAGGTGGTTGAGCGCGTCGCGCCACAGCCCGACGTACGCCTCGCGCATCCCCTCCCTCCGGTGGGCGAGATAGAGCAGGGCCGGCCAGGCGGGCACCACCCCGCCGGTCTCCCACTCCCCGCTGTCCACGATCAGCTGCGAGCAGACGATGAGGAAGGCGAGCAGCGCCGTCGGCCGGGCCTGGTGCTTCGCCGCGCCCTCCCGCAGCACCCGGAGCGTCCTCTCCGCACGCTCGTGATCGTCCGCGAGCAGGTCGGTGAAACTGCGCCCCACGGCCACCGCGACCGTCCAGTGGTCCACCACCGCGAGCCGGCCGAGCTCCTCCTCCGAGCGGTCCCCGAGCACCCCCATGCCGTGCACGCGTGCCGCCGTCGCCTGCCCCATCGGTGCGTTCCGGTCGACCAGCCACGTCTCGACGAGCGCCGTCGCCTGCTCCTTGACCCAGGGGTCCTCGCAGCCGACGGACAGGGCGTAGGCGACGGCGTCCCGGAGGTTGGCGTCCTCGCTGTGCGCCCACGCGTGCAGGAGGTGGTCGCAGACATAGGTGTACGACTCGGCGGCGATGACGCCCAGGGACGCGGCGCCGTAGATGCGCACCTGTTCCGAGGGGTCGTTGACCAGGGAGGTCAGCCACTCCAGCAGTTCCGTCTGGATGCCGTACTGGTTCCAGGCGTGCCGGATGACCCGCGGCGGATAGCCGGGGTCCTTGTACTCCAGGGCGTCCCCCGGCTCACCGCGGTCCCGCTGCACGGTGCGGCCCGCCTGGCGCTGCTTGCCGACCGTGCGGGCCCGCAGACGGGCCAGCCGCCGCCGGCGCGGCTGCGCGAACGGGTCGTGGACGTGCGGAAGGCGCCCGTCGGGTCCCGGCGCCCTGAGGTAGGGGGCCTTGTCGTCCAGCAGCTGTTCCAGGGAACGGGCGGCCTGCGCGACGTTCTCCTGGGGCAGCCCGTTGAGCACGGCGAGCGCGAGCGCGAAACAGCGGGTCGAGCGGTCCGGCAGACTCTCGACCCAGATCTCGAAGTCCTCGTCCGCGAGCCGGTTCCGGCTCTCCCTGATCCGCTGCGGGTCCAGGTCCCCGGCCTCGTAGTCGTCCGCGAGCACGGCCCCCAGCTCGGCGGCCTGCCGGCACGCGGGATCACCGGCGAGCAGTTCGCCCAGCAGTTCGTGGACGTCCGCCCGCGCCAGCAGCCGGTCGGTGTGACGCGCGCCCAGCCGCCAGCGCACATGGGCCCGCGCGACGGCCAGGGTGTCGGGCGCCTCGGTCAGGTCGAGCACCCCGGCGAGCAGTTCGCTGTCCGCGACCTCGGTGCTCGCCACGGTCAGCACCATCCAGGCGTTCGCGTGCGAGAGCGCCCCCTGCACCTTCTCGTAGACCTCGCCGCTGAGGTTGCCGATGTCCGCGGGCTGGTCGAGCAGGAAGCCCACGCCGCTCTCGATACCGCCGTCGCCGCTCTCCAGACTGTCGGCGAGCGCGGCGAGCGCGACCCTGCTGTCCAGGTGGTGGATGGGCCCCTCGCAGGCGCCCTGGAGCAGACGGACGGCGAGGGCGCTCTTGCCGTACCCCGGCGCCCCGCGCAGGATGACGATCTTCTGCCGCAGGAGGGCTTCCCTGGCCGCGCCGAACTCGGCCGGCTCGTGGTACGCGTGGCGCACCCGCTCGTCGATGAGCGGGGACAGGACGCGCGGCTCCTTGCGCCCGCCGTCGACGAGGACGTACTTGTTCCCGCCGACCACGTCGCCCTGGACGTTCGCGAAGGCGTTCTGGAGATGGCCGTGGCGCATCGAGCCCTGGCCCAGCTGCCCGGTGGCCTCCGAAGCCTCGGGTCCGGCACCGGAGGGTGCCGCCTCGGGGCGCCCCGGCGCATCGGGCCCACCGCCCTGCGCACCGCCCCCCGGACCCGGCCGGTCCCCACCCGCGGGCGGCGCCGGCTGCCCGGGTCCGGCACCGGGTCCCGGACCCGCTCCCTGGCCCGGTACGGGTGGTGCGGGCGAACCGCCCGCACCACCCGTCGGACCCCCCGTACCGCCCGCCGGACCGCTCCCCGCTGCGGCACCGGCGGGAGGCGCTCCCCCGGTCGGTGTGGTCATGGCCGTTCGGGACGTGACGTCCCGTACGAGACAGTCTTGTTGCCCGCCACCTGGTCACCGTGGACGACACCGGCGGTGAAACTCACGGACGGCGGCACCGGGCCGGCCGGGGGCGCGGCCTGCGCCTCCTGCGGAGCCGGAGCAGGCGCGGGGCCCCCGCGGTCCCGCTGTTCACGGCCGCCGCCCTGGGCACGCGCGGACGGCGAGCCCTGCGCGGCGCGTCCGCCGCGCCGGCCGGCCGCCGGGGGCGTCGCCGGCAGGCCGGGCGGCGCGGGCAGCCCGGGAACGGTCACCCAACTCTCGATCGCCAGACCGTGCTTGGCCGCGAAGGGCATCCGCAGATAGGCCGCCGGGTCGATCCCGCGATGCGCGTGCCGGACCAGACCGCGGTAGATCTCGTCGGAGACGACGAAGACCATCCGGGACGACTCGGCGGCGCTCAGCACCTCGCGCAGGGGCCCCGCGTCCACGAGCCTGCAGGCCATGTTGACCGCGTCGCCCGACCAGCCCTGCGGGTCCCTCGTGACCAGCCCCTGATGCAGGGCGAGCCGGAAGCGCATGGCGTACGCCCGGCTGAACATCCGTGCGCACTGGACCAGTTCCTCGTCGAGCTCACGGACGAACGCCCCCACGAGCGCGGCCGGCGCCACCGCCCCCGAGACGATCATGAGGACCCCGTCACCGCGGTCCTCGAAGGAGATGGCCCCCAGCTCGACACCCGCCCGGGTGAGCGCGGCTTCGAGCACCTCGTACATCGTTCCCCGCAGCGACCGCTGCACCGGATCGGGGCGCGTACTGAAGTTCTCGATGTCGAGAACCATGATCCAGCAGTGTGTGGCTTCACCCGTCATAGCCGTACCTTCCCGGAGCAGCTCAGCTCAGCTGCACCAGTAGTACGACACGAACGACCGTCCGGTCTACGACAGTTGACTCACAGCCAGATATGGCCGGATCACTACGGTCACCCGCCGGCCCCCGGCGTCACCGCTCGTACGTGACCGTCACCGGCGCATGGTCGCTCCACCGCTCCTCGTGCGTGGCCGCACGCTCGACCCACGCCTTGACCGCGCGCGCGGCCAGCCCCGGAGTCGCCACCTGGTAGTCGATGCGCCAGCCCGAATCGTTGTCGAAGGCCCGCCCGCGGTAGGACCACCAGGAGTAGGGGCCCTCGGTGTCCGGATGCAGCGCCCGCATCACGTCCACGTACGCGGCCTCGTCGAAGACCCGGTCCATCCAGGCGCGCTCCTCCGGCAGGAATCCGGAGTTCTTCTTGTTGGCCTTCCAGTTCTTCAGGTCGGCCTCCCGGTGCGCGATGTTCCAGTCGCCGCAGACCACCACCTCGCGACCCTCGGCGGCCGACCGCTCCTTGAGCCCCATTAGATACGGCAGGAACGCGGCCATGAACCGCTCCTTCGCCTCCTGCCGCTCCGTGCCGACCTCACCGGAGGGCAGATAGAGGCTCGCGACCGTGACGCCCGGCAGGTCGACCTCGACGTACCGGCCGCTCGCGTCGAACTCCGCGCCCTCGGCCCCGGCGAATCCACCGAAGCCGATCTGCACCCGCTCCGGCACGTGCCGCGTATAGAGGGAGACGCCCGCGCGCCCCTTGGCGGCGGCGGGCGCGTGCACGACGTGCCAGCCCTCGGGCTCCCGGACCTCGGCGGGGAGCTGCTGCGGCTCGGCACGGACCTCCTGGAGGCAGATCGCGTCGGCGTCGGTCCCCGCCAGCCACTCGACGAAGCCCTTCTTGGCGGCAGCGCGGAGTCCGTTCACATTTACTGTGGTCACAGTGAGCATCCGGGAACAATACCGACAGAGCCGGATCGCATACATGTACCATAGCCCGTATGAATATCCAGCCTCGGCCTTTCGACCACCCCGATGCCGTCAAACTCAACGACCAGGTCCAGCTCGAATACGCCGAGCGCTACGGGGACGAGGGCGACATCACACCCCTCGACGCGACCATGTTCGACCCGCCGAACGGGCTGTATCTACTCGCCTACGACGAGTCGGACCGCCCGGTCGCCACCGGCGGCTGGCGCACCCAGGACGAGAACGACGAGGGCTACTCCGACGGCGACGCCGAGATCAAGCGGATGTTCGTCGTGCCCGAGGGGCGCGGCCACGGCCTGGCCCGT
Organism: Streptomyces sp. NBC_00234; assembly: GCF_036195325.1. NCBI lineage: Bacteria > Bacillati > Actinomycetota > Actinomycetes > Kitasatosporales > Streptomycetaceae > Streptomyces > Streptomyces sp. NBC_00234. Next base: position 3,408,808 of record NZ_CP108101.1, read on the forward strand.
CGCATCCTCGCCACCCTGGAAGCCGACGCGCGCGCCGCCGGCCGTACGCGCATGGTCCTGGAGACCGGCGACCAGCAGCCCGAGGCGATCGCCCTGTACACCTCCAGCGGCTACGAGACCTGCGCGAAGTTCGGCCACTACCGCACGTACGAGAGCAGCATCTGCATGGCCAAGCCGCTCCAGCAGCCCTGAGCCGCCTCACACGCAGGCGAGGAACCCGAGCAGAGCCGCGTTGAACCGTTCCGGCTGCTCCAGGTTGGGCAGGTGTCCCGCCCGCTCGACGACGGCGAGCCCCGACCCCGGGATCAGTCCGTGCGTGTCCCGGGCCTCCTCCACCGGCGTGTAGCCGTCGTCCGCACCGACGACGACCAGGACCGGCACCCGGGCAGCGGCGAGCGACTCCCGGTAGTCGGGCCGCTCGGCCCGCCCACGCAGGGCGGCGGCGGCCCCCTCGGGCGCGGTGGCCCGCATCATGCGCCGGACGTGGGCGGCGACTTCGGGTAGCTCCGTGACGTTGTACGGGGCCAGCATCCGGCCGATCACCTCGTCCGCGTACCCGCCCATACCCTCGGCGAGCAGACGGTCGGCCATGCCGTTGCGGAAGACCTTGCCCTCCTCGGTCTCGGCGACCGGCGAGGTGTCGGCGAGCACCAGCCCGAGGACCCGCGCCCCATACGCGCGATGGAACTCCATGGCGATCTGCCCGCCCATGGACAGCCCGCATACGACCGCCCGCTCCACCTCCAGGTGGTCGAGGAGCTCGGCGACGTCGTCCGCGAAGTCCGACAGCAGGGTGCGGCCCGGGACGACACCGCTGGCACCGTAGCCGCGCAGATCCGGTGCGATCACCCGGAATCCGGCCCGCACGAGCACGTCCACCTGCGGCTGCCACATGCTCCGGTCGAAGGGGTGCCCGTGCACGAGGACGACGGGAAGCCCGCCGGACGGGCCCAGGTCGTCGTAGTCGGTACCGAAGCCGTGCCGCGTGGTGAATTCCATGCCGCTTCCCATCCCCCGGGTCGGAAACCTCTGCGATCACCCTAGGCGGTGCCCACGAGGTCCCGCCCGCACCATCTGAGTGACGGCCCCTCAAGGGCGGACACTCCACGCCAAAGAGCCCCTACCGAGTTTCCCCGGTAGGGGCTCTGAGCTGCGGTGGACCTGTGGGGATTTGAACCCCAGACCCCCTCGATGCGAACGAGGTGCGCTACCAGACTGCGCCACAGGCCCTTGCAACGAGTGAAACTTTAGCACCCCTGGAGGGGTGCTTGGAAATCCGTTCCCCGCTGGTCAGCGGAGTCGGCGTCCCGAGGTCTCACTCATTGGCCGCACGAGGGCGGTCGCCCTCGTCGTACTGGTCGAAGAGCGGGGTCCGGCCGCGGTCGCGATTGCGGCGGGACTGGCTGCCGCGCTGGCGTGGCGCCGGGTCCACCGGAGGTGCGACGGGGTGCGAGGTGCCCGTCTGGGTGGGCTCCGCGGTGCTGGAGCGCGCGGCGCTCCAGGTCTCGGGGTCGTTGACCTCGACGCCCCCCGTGGCGCGCGGGGCGACCGGGGCGGTGACGTAGGTCGGGAGCGGCACGGGCACCGGCTCCCAGCTGTCGCCCTGGACCCGGCCGCGCTCGCGCTGCTGGTCGACCCATTCCGCGTGGTCCGTCTGCTCGACGAGGGCGCGGCGGCCGGCCTCCTGCGGGGAGACGGTGGGTACGGGTTCGGGCTGGGGGTGGCCCGCTTCGGGCTCCTCGTCGGGCTCTGCGGGAGCCGTCGTCGCGGGCTGGTGCCTGCGGGGGCGGTTCTCGCGCAGCCGCTGGGCCGCCATCTCGGCCCGGCGCCGGTCCATGGTGAAGGCGAACCGGTGCCGCTCCTTGGCGCGCAGATGCACGATGTACGTGCTCAACAGCACGGCCGGTACGGCGGGGGCCCACAGGAACCCGAGTCCGCCGACCGCCGCGACGATCGCGCCGAGGGTGAAGGCCAGGAAGAGGACGACGGTCGTACGCCGACGGCGGGCCAGGACCTGCGAGCGCTGGGCCCGCCTGGCGCGCTCGGCATCCGCCTGGGAGGTGCGCGGGCGTCTCGGGGGAGCAGACCGCTCCTGAGGCGCGCGCCCCTGCGCCGCCCGGCGCTCCCCGGGCGTGGAGTCGGGCGCCTGGCGCTCCGGAGCCGGACGTCCCGACGCACGCTCCGAGGCGTGCGCCGGGTCGTGCACCCGGGCTTCGGTATGCGCCGGAGGCGCGGCAAAGGCCCGGACGTCCACGGAATCCATTCGGTCCGTGGCCGCGTCCGGGTCGACGTCGGGCGTCGCCTCCTCGGCGGTGCGCTCTTCCAACTCCTTGGCGTACCGGCGCTCCATGGCCGCCCGTCCGGACAGCAGCCGGATGGCGGTGCTGAAGCGTTCCGTCGGACGCGCTTCGTTGAGCTCGTCCTGCCGGCGAAGCCACATCGGCACCAAGTAGGCGGCCCAGGCCCCGACGATGACTGCGTAGATGAGGCCGCTGCTGCTCACGCTCACACCGTAGAGGGGTTTGCGCGGAGGCATCCGCCAATTGGCCCGGTGTGTCGCACGATCTAGCTGATATCACGGACTTTTTTTGTGATTGTTCAGATCAACAGTCGACGTTTGCGGCTTCGTTAGCTGTCAGAGTGCGATCAATTTCGAACACTTATTTCATTTCACGGGGAGTGCGCGGAGTACCGGGTCGCGACTGGTGCCAACGCCGCAGCATCCCCTCGGGAACCTCGTCCGCGGTGAGCGCGTAGATCAGGTGGTCCCGCCAGGCGCCGTCGATGTGGAGATAGCGTGGACGCAGCCCTTCCTCGCGGAATCCGAGTTTCTCCACGACTCTCCGGCTGGGCACGTTCTCCGGGCGAATGCACACCTCGATGCGGTGGAGCCCGACCGTGCGGAAACAGTGGTCGACGGCGAGCGCGACGGCGGTCGGCATGACGCCCCGGCCGGCCACGCCCTGGTCGACCCAGTAGCCGATATGGCCCGAGCACATCGAACCCCAGGTGATCCCGGCGACCGTCAACTGGCCGACGAGCTCGCCCTCGTACTCGATCGCGAAGGGCAGCATCCGGCCGGCGTTCGCCTCCGTGCGCAGATGGCGGACCATCTGACGGTACGTGGGACGCTGCGCCACCGGGCCGCCCGGGGCGGGCGGCGGAACGGTCGCCTCCCAGGGGCGCAGCCAGTCGCGGTTGCGCCGGTTGACCTCACGCCAGACGCGCTGGTCACGCAGTTTTATGGGGCGCAGGACGATCTCGCCGTCGCGGAGCGTCACCGGCCAGGTCGGGACGTTCAGCTCGGGCTCCCCGGTCGGGGGTGGTCGCCACCGCGGAGTTGGTCGACGGCGTGCACCAGAAGCCGGCCGAGGACGGCGAGCCCGTCGCGCACGCCGCCCGTGGAGCCCGGCAGGTTCACGATGAGCGTGCGGTCCGCGACACCGGCGAGACCGCGGGAGAGCGCCGCGGTGGGGACCTTGTCGCGGCCCTCGGCCCGGATCGCCTCGGGGATGCCGGGGATCTCGTGGTCGAGGACGCGACGGGTGACCTCGGGGGTGCGGTCGGTCGGCGAGATGCCCGTACCGCCGGTGGTGACGATCACGTCGTACCCGGCTGCCGCTCCCGCACGCAGTGCGGCTTCCACCGGATCGCCGTCGGGGACGACCTGCGGTCCGTCGACGGTGAACCCGAGCCCGCCGAGGGCCTCGGCGATCAGCGGGCCGCCCTTGTCGGCGTAGACACCGGCGGACGCCCGGTTCGACGCGGTGACCACGAGGGCGCGGTACGGGGCAGCGGCCCCGCCGGTTCCGGACCCGCTCATGCGTCCGCTCCTTCCGGCGACGGGCGCCGGTAGTCGCCGGACTTGCCGCCCGACTTCGCCTCGACCCTGACGTCCGTGATCACGGCGGCCTTGTCGACCGCCTTGACCATGTCGATGACGGTGAGCGCGGCGACCGAGACGGCGGTCAGGGCCTCCATCTCGACGCCCGTGCGGTCGGTGGTCTTCACCGTGGCGGTGATCTCCACCGCGTCGTCGGCGACGCCCAGGTCGACGTTCACACCCGAGACGGCGAGCGGGTGGCAGAGCGGGATCAGGTCCGGGGTGCGCTTGGCGCCCATGATTCCGGCGATCCGGGCCGTGGCGAGCGCGTCCCCCTTGGGGACGCCCTCGCCCCTGAGCAGTTCGATGACGCGCGGCGAGACGAGGACCCGGCCGCTGGCCCGGGCGACGCGCGTGGTGACGTCCTTGTCCGATACGTCGACCATCCGGGCCGCGCCCGCCTCGTCGATGTGCGTCAGCCTGTTCTGCGTACTCACTGAACTCCGCCTAGCGGTAGGGCGCCGGTTGCCCGCTCGGCCCGCACCGTGGTGCGGGCCGGGGGTCCGGGGGGTGTCCCCCGGGAAGGCACAGCGGCAGATACCGTACCGCCACCGGACGGCCGTCAGCGGAGCAGGATGACCTCGGTCGCCGTGCCGGGCTCGGCGGAGGTGACGTCCTCGGGCAGCACGATCAGTGCGTCGGCCTGGGCGAGTGCGGCGATCAGGTGCGATCCGGAACCGCCGACAGGAGTGACGGTGCCCGCCTCCGCGTCGTACGTCCCACGCAGGAACTGGCGCTTGCCGGCCGGCGAGGAGAGTGCCTTGTCGGCGGCGAGCGTCGCGGTGACCTTCGGCCGGTGGACGTCGTCGAGGCCCATCAGGGTGCGGATCGCGGGCCGGACGAACAGCTCGAAGGAGACGTAACTGGAGACCGGGTTGCCCGGCAGCGCGAGCAGGGGCGTGTGGTCGGGGCCGATCGAGCCGAAGCCCTGCGGCTTGCCGGGCTGCATGGCCAGCTTGCGGAAGTCGATGCCGCTGCCCGGCTCGTCCTCGTCACCCACCGAGGAGAGCGCCTCCTTGACCACGTCGTACGCGCCGACGCTGACGCCACCGGTGGTGACGACGATGTCTGCACGGATCAACTGGTCCTCGATCGTGGCCCGCAGTGTCTCGGCGTCGTCGGCGACGGCGCCGACCCGGTACGCGATGGCTCCCGCGTCCCGGGCGGCGGCCGTCAGCGCGAAGCTGTTGGAGTCGTAGATCCGGCCGCCGGTCAGCTCCTCGCCGGGCTGCACCAGCTCGCTGCCGGTGGACAGGACGACGACGCGGGGGCGGGGGCGCACCTTCACCGTCGAGCGGCCGATCGCGGCGAGCAGTCCGATCTGCGGCGGTCCGACGACCGAGCCCGCGCGCAGCGCCAGGTCACCGGGCTGCACGTCGCTGCCCCTGGCCCGGACGTGGGCGCGGGCGCCGACCGGGCGGTGGACCCGGACCTCGCCGCTCGCGCCTTCGGGGGCGTCGCTGTGGGCGCGCATGGTGGCGGCCGGGCCCTCGCCCGTGCCGCCGTCGGTCCACTCGACCGGGACCACCGCTTCGGCTCCGGGCGGCAGCGGGGCGCCGGTCATGATGCGGGCGGCCTCCCCGGGGCCCACGGTCTGATCACCGGTCAGCCCCTCGCTGCCCGCGGCGACATCACCGATGACCGTGAGGACGGCGGGGAACTCCTCGCTCGCGCCCTCGACATCGGCGATCCGGACCGCGTAGCCGTCCATCGAGCTGTTGTCGAAGGGCGGCAGGGCGATCTCCACCATGACGTCCTCGACCAGGACGCAGCCCTGGGCGTCGGGCAGTTGCAGCTCGATGGGTTCGAGCGGCTTCACCGAGCCCAGGATGTCGTCCAGGTGTTCGTCCACCGACCAGATGGTGCTGCTCACGGTGTTACATCTCCTCGGTGACATATCTGCGCAGCCAGGACCGGAAGTCCGGTCCCAGGTCTTCACGTTCGCACGCGAGTCTGACAATGGCACGCAGATAGTCGCCCCGGTCGCCGGTGTCATAGCGACGGCCCTTGAAGACGACACCGTGCACCGGTCCGCCGATCTTCTCGTCCTCGGCCAGGAGCTGCAGCGCGTCCGTGAGCTGGATCTCGCCGCCGCGGCCCGGCTCGGTGTGACGCAGTATGTCGAAGATGGACGGGTCCAGGACGTACCGGCCGATGATGGCGAGGTTGCTGGGCGCGTCCGCCGCGTCGGGCTTCTCCACCAGGCCGGTGATGCGCACGACGTCGCCTTCGGCGGTGGGCTCCGCCGCCGCGCAGCCGTACATGTGGATCTGGGCGGGGTCGACCTCCAACAGCGCGATGACGCTGCCGCCCTCGCGCTCCTGGATGTCGACCATCCGGGAGAGCAGCGGGTCGCGCGGGTCGATCAGGTCGTCCCCGAGGAGAACGGCGAACGGCTGGTCGCCGACGTGCGGTGCGGCACAGAGCACGGCGTGACCGAGGCCGCGCGGGTCGCCCTGACGTACGTAGTGCATGGTGGCCAGGTCACTGGACTCCTGGACCCTGGAGAGCCGCTCGCCGTCGCCCTTGCGGGTGAGCGCGGACTCCAGTTCGTAGTTCCGGTCGAAGTGGTCTTCGAGAGGACGCTTGTTGCGGCCGGTGATCATCAGCACGTCGGAGAGACCGGCGGCCACCGCCTCTTCGACGACATACTGGATCGCGGGCTTGTCGACGACCGGCAGCATCTCCTTCGGAGTGGCCTTGGTGGCCGGCAGGAAACGTGTGCCGAGACCGGCGGCCGGGATGACGGCCTTGCTGATCCTGGGGGGCGACTGAGTCATGCCCCGAACCATAACGGGTGAGGATGGGCGGAAGATGAGCGTCCGGTTAACTTTGTACTCATTTATACCCATACGAGAATAGTGCGAGTGCCCGTTGAATGACGAAACATCAGGAAAGGCGTCCTTGCGACGCGAACTGCTCGCCGCCCGAGCCCTCCTGACTCCTGAAGACGTCCAGGAGGCCGCCGCGGTTCTCGCCTCGTCGGCATCGGAGCTCCCGGAGCTGTCCGGAGCGCGGACGGTCGCCGCCTATGTGTCCGTGGGGCGCGAACCGGGAACCCTCGCGCTGCTCGACACCCTGCGCGCGCGGGACGTACGGGTCCTGCTTCCGGTGCTGCTCCCCGACAACGACCTGGACTGGGCAGCGTACGAGGGGCCGGAGCACCTCGTACGGGCGGGCCGCGGACTGCGGGAACCGGACGGCGTACGCCTCGGGCCCGCCGCCGTACTGGACGCGGACGCCGTCCTGCTGCCCGGCCTGGCGGTGGACGGGCGTGGGATGCGGCTGGGACGGGGCGGCGGCAGCTACGACCGGGTGCTGGCCCGGCTGTCCGCGGCCGGGGCGCATCCCGCGCTCGTCGTCCTGCTGTACGCGAACGAGGTGGTCGCGCGGGTCCCGGAGGAACCGCACGACCACCCCGTGGACGCCGTGGTGACGCCGGCCGGAGCGCGGCGTTTCAGCGGAAGACCCTAAGGCTTCTTGAGCGTCAGCCTGTCGACCGTGGACTGCTCGACCGCGTCCTTGCCGAAGGACCAGTCGAGCAGTTCTCCGTCGGCCCACTTGTCGGTCTGATCGGTGTAGTGCGCGCTGAACGCGTGCCCGGAGGCACCGGTCAGGTTGATCCAGCGGGACTTGTCCCAGTCCCCCACGTTCACGATCATCCGCATCGAGGGCACCCAGATGACCTCGTAACCGCCCGCCGCGTTCCAGCCGGTGGCGTCGACCGCGGCCTCGCCACCGCTCAGGTTCCACGGTCCGCGGTTGAGGGCCCGCTGGAGCAGGGCCGGGCCTTCGGTACCGAGGGTCTGGTTCCTCAGGGTCAGCTGGTGCAGCCGGCCCCAGCTCCAGGTGGACATGTCCTTGCCGAGCTTGGCGGTCAACTCCCAGCGGGCGTCCTCCATGGCACGCCCGAAGAGGTCGTCACGGCTGTCGAGTGCGTCTTCCCGGCCCTTGGCGGGAACCTTCCACCACTGGTTGTCCTGGTCCTCCACGATGTTCTGGACGACCTGGTACCAGCGGTCGCCGCCGTCCGGCTGCGCCGAGTCCGCGTCACGCTGGCCGCACTCGCGTACGAGCTTCTTCTGCTCGTCCACCGGGCCCGTGCTCTTGGCCGGCGGCACGTTCAGGCAGTCGCCCTCGACGCGCAGTTCCTTGGGGAGCTTGTTGCCGAAGGCCAGCTTGAGGATGTTGCGCCAGACCGCGTTGAAGTAGGCGGCAGCCGCCGAATCGGAGTCCTGGGTGTAGTCCCAGCCCTCCAGCAGCTTCTGTCCCTCGCGGACGTGCTTGTCGGAGACGCTGATCTTCATCAGCTTGGGCACCAGCAGGGCGGCGATCTCGCTGCTGTTGTCCATCTGCATCTTCTGCATGTCGTCGGTCGAGATCTTCTCGCCGCCGTCGATCTTCTTCGCGATCAGGTCGTTGATCCGCTGGCTGCGGGCGCCGTATCCCCAGTCCTCGGTGAGCATGTGGGGGTACTTCTCGTCGATGACGGCCTGGTTGGCGGTGACGATGTAGCCGCGCTCCGGGTTGTACTCGTAGGGCAGCTCGTCGAAGGGGATCGGCTCCTTCTTCCAGCCGTACTCCGAGGTCCAGCCGGGGCTCGGCAGCCTGCCGTCGCCGTTGACGCGGACCGGTATCGTCCCGGGGGCCTGGTAGCCGATGTTGCCCTGGGTGTCGGCGTAGATGAGGTTCTGCGAGGGCACCTCGAAGTGCTCGGCCGCCGCCCGGAACGTCTTGAAGTCCTTGGCCCGGTTGAGCTCGAACACGGCGTCCATGGACTTGCCCGGCTGCAGCGCGGTCCACTTCAGGGCGACCGCGTACCCCTCGCCGCGGTCCGGGGCCGAGTTGGTGACGGGGGCCTTCTGGCCGACCTTCTCCAGCTCGTTGCTGCGGTCGGAGACCAAGGGGCCGTTGTTGGTCTCGCGGACCGTGATGTGACGGTCCTTGCCGCCCGCGACCTTGATGGTCTCCTCGCGGGTCGTGAACGCCTTCACCTTGCCGTCGTACTGGTACCCCTCACCGGAGATCTTCTCCAGGAAGAGGTCGGTGACGTCGGCGCCGAGGTTGGTGAACCCCCAGGCGATGTCCTGGTTGTGGCCGATGATGACGCCGGGCATCCCGGAGAAGGTGTAGCCGGCGGTGTCGTACTGGCAGGACGCCGAGACGGTCCGGCAGTGCAGCCCCATCTGGTACCAGAGCGAGGGCAGCATCGGCGCCAGGTGCGGGTCGTTGGCGAGCAGCGGCTTGTCCGTCGTCGTGTACCTGCCGGAGACGACCCAGGAGTTCGATCCGATGCCGCTGCCGTTCGGGCCGAGCAGTGCGGGGATCTCGTCGAGGGTGTCGGCGAGCGAGGAGAGCTGCGTGCTGAGGCCTTGGGTGGCGCCCGCCGCGGTGCCGGCACCGGTGCCGATGTCGTCCGACGGCTGGGCGGCCGGGTCGAACTTCCCGGTCACCGGGGAGATCGCACCCTGCTCGACGATCGGCCGGTGCTTCTCGAAGGGATAGTCCGGGTACAGGTCCTCGATCTGCTTCGCGCTGAGCCGACTGGTCATCAGGGAGCGGTCGATCTCGTCCTGCATGTTGCCGCGCAGGTCCCAGGCCATGGCCTTCAGCCAGGCGACCGAGTCGACCGGGGTCCACTCGGTGGGCTTGTAGTCGTTGGTCAGCCCCAGCGCCGCGTACTCGACGGAGATGTCCTTGCCGTCCTTGCCCTTCAGGTACGCGTTCACACCCTCCGCGTAGGACTGGAGGTTCTTCTTGGTGTCCGCGTCGAGGACGGTGTCGTACTCCTTCTGCGCGACCTGGCGCCAGCCGAGGGTGCGCAGGAAGGCGTCGGTCTCGACCTGACCGGAACCGAACATCTCGGAGAGCCGGCCGGACGTCATGTGACGGCGGACGTCCATCTCCCAGAAGCGGTCCTGGGCCTGTACGAAGCCCTGGGCGCGGAAGAGGTCGGCGTCGGAGTCCGCGTAGATCTGCGGGATTCCGTAGTCGTCGCGGCGGACGTCCACATCGGCGCCGAGACCGTCGAGTTCGATCGAGCCGGTGGTCTGCGGGTAGGAGGCCCGCACCGTGGAAACGGACCAGAACGCGCCGTAGCCGACACCCGCGACAAGCGCCAGCACCAGGACGATCACGAGCAGGCGGGCGCGTCGCCCCTTCTTCCTGCCGGGCTTCTTCGCATCGGAAGAACCGGAAGAGGCGGTTGTGTTGGCGGGCATCGCTGTCCTTCGAGGGGCAGGGTGGTCCTGGGAGTGCAGGAGCAACCATAGGCGCAGCGCGGAAGCCACTCGGACGCGGTATGGAGATGCATCCATATGCGCACTGCTCGCACGAACGCTCGAAGGCATCAAGAAAGCGTTAAAGATTAGGTAAGGTAACGAAGTACCGACCGCCGGCAACCGGTCCGGCAGGCGCACGCAGGGAAGGGACGGACACTGACAGTCCACACGCTCAACGAACTCCTGCTCGTCTGCTCACTCGTCCTGCTCGTCGCGGTGGCGGCGGTGCGCATCTCGTCACGCAGCGGGCTCCCCAGCCTGCTCCTGTACCTCGGCATCGGTGTCGCCATAGGGCAGGACGGCATCTTCGACGTCCAGTTCGACAACGCCGAACTGACGCAGGTGATCGGCTACGCCGCACTCGTCGTCATCCTCGCCGAGGGCGGTCTGGGCACGAAGTGGAAGGAAATCCGTCCCGCCCTTCCGGCAGCCGCGGTGCTGTCGACCGTCGGTGTGGGCATCAGCGTGGGTGTCACCGCGGCGGGGGCGCACTACCTCGTCGGCCTGGAGTGGCGGCAGGCGCTGATCATCGGTGCGGTCGTCTCGTCCACCGACGCCGCCGCCGTCTTCTCCGTCCTGCGCAAGGTGCCGCTGCCCTCTCGGATCACCGGTGTCCTGGAGGCCGAGTCCGGCTTCAACGACGCCCCCGTGGTGATCCTCGTGGTGGCGTTCTCCGCCGCCGGCCCCGTGGAGCACTGGTACGTACTGGTCGGCGAGATAGCCCTGGAGCTGGCGATCGGAGCGGCCATCGGCCTCGCGGTCGGCTGGCTCGGTTCCTTCGGACTCCGTCATGTGGCCCTGCCCGCGTCCGGTCTCTACCCGATCGCCGTGATGGCCATCGCGGTCTCGGCGTACGCGGCGGGCGCCCTGGCGCACGGCAGTGGATTCCTCGCCGTCTATCTGGCCGCGATGGTCCTCGGCAACTCCAAGCTGCCGCACTGGCCCGCGACCCGCGGCTTCGCCGACGGGCTCGGCTGGCTGGCCCAGATCGGCATGTTCGTACTGCTCGGCCTGCTGGTCACACCGCACGACCTGATCGACGACTTCTGGCCCGCGATGGTGGTGGGCCTGGTCCTCACGGTGGTGGCCCGGCCGCTCTCGGTCTTCGTCAGCCTGGCGCCGTTCCGGCTGCCGAAACGCGAGAAGTCCCTGATGTCCTGGGCGGGGCTGCGCGGCGCCGTGCCCATCGTCCTCGCGACCATTCCGATGGTCTCCGGGATCGAGGGAAGCACCAGGGTCTTCAACATCGTCTTCGTCCTCGTCGTGGTCTACACCCTGATCCAGGGACCGACCCTGCCCTGGCTCGCGCGCGCGCTGAAGATCTCGGACGATCCCTCCGAGGCCGCGGACCTCGGCATCGAGTCGGCGCCGCTGGAGCGGCTGCGCGGACACCTGCTGTCCGTCGCGATCCCGGCCGAGTCGAAGATGCACGGCGTGGAGGTCGGCGAGCTGCGGCTGCCCGCCGGGGCCGCGGTCACCCTCGTGGTCCGGGAGGGCGCGAGCTTCGTGCCGGCACCGTCCACCGTGCTGCGCCGCCGCGACGAACTTCTGGTAGTGGCGACCGATCCGGTGCGCGACGCGGCCGAGGCGCGACTCCGGGCGGTCGGCGAGGGCGGCAAGCTGGCCGGCTGGCTGGGCTCCGGCGACGACTCCGGGAGGGGCGGTGGCAGCCCCAGGGCCGGTTCCCGTTCCAGGGCCCGCGGCGGACCGGTGCGGTCCGGGAGGCCGGCCGGACCGGGGCGCTCCCGCGGATCGACCCGGGCCGGCGGCACGAAGGTGCCCCCGCTGTCGAAGCTGGCGAAGAAGATCGCCAAGGGCCTCGGATCCGTAGCGGGCGACACGTCGGACGACTCCACGAAGGCGCACCACTGATCACAGGTCCAGCAGCGGCACCTGTGCGCAATCACAGGCGCACAGGTGCCGCTGCCTGTAGCATGAAGGAAATCTGATCGACCAACCTGATCGACCACCTCTGCCTGATGCAGAGCTGGCGCGACCGTATGGCGGTCGTGGCGTCCCTTCGCCTCTGTAGCGAGCCGCCCGGCATCTACCGCAGTTCCGCGCGAAGAGGACAGCTCTCGGCAGCTCCCGCACGAGCCGCGCACGATGCGCGGCGGACGTGCCGCAGGAGCCAAGCCACCAGGCGGCAGAAAGGCATGGACCGTGGCGTCCACGGTCTCCGACCGCCCCGGTTACGGGCAGCTGCTGCGCACCCCTGGTGCGTGGACCTTCCTCCTCCCGGGCTTCGCCGCACGGCAGCCCTTCGCGATGCTGACCATCGGCATCGTCCTCCTTGTTCAGCACACCACCGGTTCGTACGGCAGCGCGGGCGCCGTGGCGGCCGTCTCCGGCGTCTCCATGGCGCTGTTCGCACCGCAGGGCGGCAAGCTCGCCGACCGCTTCGGCCAGCGCGCCGTACTGCTGCCCGGTGTCGTGGTGCACGCAGCGTCCGTGGGGGCGCTGACGGCACTCGCGCTGGCCGACGCGCCCCTGTGGGCACTGTTCGCCGCGGCCGTGCCCACCGGTGCCTCCATCCCGCAGGTCGGGCCGATGGTCCGGGCCCGCTGGGCCGCCGTCCTGGGGGCCGCGCCCGGCCGCCCCGCCTCCCCGCTGATGGCCACGGCCGCGGCCTTCGAGTCGGTCACGGACGAGTTCACGTTCGTCGTCGGGCCGGTGCTCGCCACCGCGCTCTGCACCGGCGTGCACCCGGCGGCCGGCCTGGTCACGGAAGCCGCGCTGACCCTGGTCGGCGGCCTGCTCTTCGCGGCCCAGCGCTCCACCCAGCCCGCCCCGCGCGGCGCCGCCACCGCCGCGGCCCCGCACCGGTCCGCGCTCTCCGTACCCGGCGTCCGGGTGCTCGCCATCACCTTCCTCGGGATCGGCGCGGTCTTCGGCGGAATGCAGGTCTCGCTGACGGCGTTCTCCGAGGAGATCGGCCGTCCCGGAATGAACGGTCTGCTGTACGGGATCTTCGCCGCCGGCAACATGCTGGCCGGAATCGCGTGCGGCGCCATCGCCTGGAAGAGCAGCCCCAGGCGTCGGCTGATCGTCGGCTACGTGGCCCTGACGCTGACCGCGTCCGGGCTGTGGGCCGTGCACTCCGTGCCGCTGCTCGCCGGGCTCGGTCTGCTCGTCGGGCTGTCCATCGCACCGGCGCTGATCAGCGGATACACGCTGGTCGACGCGCTGGTTCCGGCCTCGGCACGGACCGAGGCGTTCACCTGGCTGACGGGCGCGGTCGCGCTCGGCCAGGCGGCAGCGGTGACCGTGGCCGGACAGCTCGCCGACCGCCACGGCGCGAGCACCGGATTCGTGGTGCCGCTGGTGGGGACCGTACTGGCGCTGGCAACGCTGCTGGCGCTGCGTTCACGGCTCACCCCGAAAGCCGCCGGACGTCTGGTGGCACGTGGTGTCGGTCACCGCGAGCCGGTCACGGTGGACTGATCGAGCGGAATACGTCAGTATGGAGCGTCGTTAGCACTCATTGAGTGAGAGTGCCAGGAGGAGCAAGTGCCGACCTATCAGTACCAGTGCACCGAATGCGGCGAGGGCCTCGAGGCGGTGCAGAAGTTCACCGATGATGCCCTGACCGTGTGCCCGAACTGCGAGGGACGCCTGAAGAAGGTGTTCTCGGCGGTCGGCATCGTCTTCAAGGGTTCCGGTTTCTACCGGAACGACAGCCGTGGCTCGTCGTCGAGCAGCACGCCGGCTTCGTCGCCCTCGAAGGCATCCGATTCCGCTTCGTCCTCGACGAGTTCGGACTCGAAGTCGACGGCGTCTTCGTCGTCCTCTTCCTCGTCGTCCGCGTCGGCTTCGTCCGCACCGGCTTCGTCGAGTGGTACGTCGGCGGCCTGAGCCCTCGTACGGACATACTTCAACGAGACCCCGCCGATCATTGGATCGGCGGGGTCCTCGTGTTGCGCGCAGGGCCTAGTGTGACCACATGGTTAACGCAGAAGCGGGTGCAGAAGCAGGGGCAGGGAACGCGCAGGACGCGTTGTCGGGCGGGGCTTCGCCGGGTGGCGCTTCGTCGGGTGGCGCGGACATCGGTGTGATCGGCGGTTCGGGGCTGTACTCCTTCATGGAGGACGTCACCGAGGTCCGTGTGGACACTCCGTACGGGCCGCCCAGCGACTCGGTCTTCCTGGGCGAGGTCGCCGGACGCCGTGTCGCGTTCCTGCCCCGCCACGGACGCGGCCATCACCTGCCGCCGCACCGCATCAACTACCGGGCCAACCTGTGGGCCCTCCGCTCGGTCGGGGTGCGCCAGGTGCTCGGCCCGTGCGCGGTCGGCGGACTGCGGCCCGAGTACGGGCCGGGGACGCTGCTCGTGCCGGACCAGCTGGTGGAGCGCACCAAGGCCCGCGCGCAGACGTACTACGACGGTGAGGTGCGGGCCGACGGCGTGCAGCCGAATGTCGCGCACCTCGGCTTCGCCGATCCGTACTGCCCCCACGGCCGCAAGGCCGCCCTCGCCGCGGCACGCGGGCGCGACTGGGACGCCGTGGACGGCGGCACGCTGGTCGTCGTCGAGGGACCGCGCTTCTCGACCCGGGCGGAGTCGCGCTTCCACGCGGCGATGGGCTGGTCGGTGGTCGGGATGACCGGGCACCCGGAAGCCGTGCTCGCCCGCGAACTGGCGCTCTGCTACACGACGCTGACGCTGGTGACGGACCTGGACGCGGGCGCCGAGGCCGGCGAGGGCGTCTCGCACGGTGACGTGCTGAAGGTGTTCGCCGCCAATGTGGACCGGCTGCGGTCGGTGCTGTTCGACGCGGTGGCCGCGCTGCCGGAGACGGCGGACCGCGACTGTGCCTGCGCGCACGCGCTGGACGGGATCGACACGGGGATCGAGCTGCCGTAGGACGAGGGCCGGGACACTCCTTCGGGAGGGGTCCGGCCGCTTCCCCCGTGCCCCGTGGGGCGCGTGTGGGTGTCGGAGATTTCCACAGGCTGTGCGCTGTCCACAGGGCCCAGCGGGATCTTCTCGGACGGTGGATCGTGAGGGGAGTTCGGCGGGGCGGCCCGCCGGGCTCCCTTCGTTGTTCTTCCCTCCGGATGTCCCGCGCGGACGTCCCTCGCGGCAGGTGGTGCAGCCATGTCCCCGTCCACACCCGATGTACGAACGCCAGGGCTTCCGGCGTCCGACGCACGGCCCCATGCACGGCACCCGTGGTCTCCGGTCTCGGCCCCCGCGCCGTGCGGGGTGCCTCCGTTCGCACCGCTGCGGGTGCGCGGAGGCGCCGCGCACCGGCTGCGGCGGGCGATGCGGAGACAGCGCCGCGCGATGGCGGCGGGGCTCGCGCTGACGGCTGCGGCGCTGGCCGCGTCGGGCCTGGCCGCTTCGGGGCCGGGCACGACGGATCGGGCCGCCGCGGGTCCGGCGGCTTCGGGGCGGGGCGGCGGGGCGGGGCCGGCTGCCGGGACCGGGGCTGCGGAGGAGGCGGCGCGGGCCGTGCACCTGGTGTCGGCGCCGGTCCGGATCGCGGATGCGGCGACGGTCCGGCTGCTGCGGCCCGGCGACCGCGTCGATGTGATCGTCGCGGACGACGCGGACTCCGATGCGCGCGTGGTGGCGAAAGGGGTGCGGGTGGCAGCCGTGCCGCGCGGCCCGGCGGAGGACGGACCGGGGTCCGCGCACCTGGCCGGCGGACCGGACCCGTCGGCCGGCGCGCTCGTCGTGCTCTCGGTGGAGCGTGAGACCGCCACGGCCCTGGCCGGTGCCGGGGTGTCGGGACGACTGGCCGTGGCGGTGACCCATGGGCACTGACGTTCCATCACGTCACCTGTTGGAAGAGATGAATTGGACAGTGCCGCATTCCGGCGCCTTAGGTTGCGGAGCGGTTTGCTCCCCTTACGGCACCTATGAAGGACATCTCCGTCGTGAACGAGAAGAATGTCAGTCTCTTCGAAGGCTTCAAAGCCTTTCTGACGCGCGGCAATGTCATCGATCTGGCGGTTGCCGTCGTCATCGGCGCGGCGTTCACCCATGTGGTGAACGCGGTCGTCACGGGCCTCATCAACCCCCTGGTCGGCGCGTTCGGCTCTCAGGGCCTGGAGGACTACACGTTCTGCCTGAAGGGCCCCTGCACCACGAATCCGGAGGCGGGCGAGACGGAGGGCATCGAGATCCTGTGGGGGTCGGTGCTCAGCGCGACGCTGAGTTTCCTGATCACGGCCGCCGTCGTCTACTTCCTCGTGGTCATGCCGATGGCGAAGTACCTCGCACGGAGGGCGGCCAGGCAGGCCGCCAAGGACGGCGTGCAGGAGACCCTGGAGATCAGCGAGCTGGAGGTGCTGAAGGAGATCCGGGACGCGCTCCTCGCGCAGCGCGGCAGCGGCTACGGCGGGGCGTCGGGCGGTACGGGCGACACGGCCCCCGGCAGGGGTACCGACGCGTAGTACGGCGGCCGGCGCCCCCCGCTGCGAAGGAACGGGGAAGGGTGCGGCGGCGGGGCTCAGATGTGGTGGGGAGGCTTCTCGTCGAGGAAGCGCGCCAGATCCGCGGCGCTGCCGCCGCTCGGAGTCCGCTCACCCCACCCCCGGTCCGTGTCGTCCGAGGACTGCTGGTCCAACGGATCGTCGAAGACGAGAGCCGGCTTCGGCTGGGACGCCTGCGACGGCGGCTGCTCCTGCGGCTGCTGCGGCTTCGAATCTCGCGGTCCGTGGGCGGGGGCGGTGCTCATGCCTCCAGGATACGGCGGTGGTCAACGGTCCTTCGGGTCGAGCAGCCACAGCCCGAGCACCACGAGGAACGAGAGGCAGAGAAAGCCGGCACCCCACCACGCGGTACCGGTGTTGCCCTCCATCCACTCGTCGACGACGACCGTCAGGCCCCAGAGCTGGCCGATGACCACGGTCATGGCGAGGGCGAGGCGGGCGGTCAGCTTCGCCGAGCGCTCGGGTTCCTGGTCGGTCCCGGCGCCCGGTCCGGGGCCGGTGCGACGGATGCGGGAGTCGCCGTAACCGCTGGTGGGGCGGATCTGCGGATACCGCTCGTGGACGGGCCGGTTCAGCTCCGGACGGGCGCTGCCCGGGTGGTATTCCGGGTACCGCGACCCCTGCGGTGGTTGTGGGCTCTGTGGGTCGGGGGGCTGGTGGGGTTCGGTCATGTCGTCCGCCTGCCAGAGGTGTCGGCTTCGGTGGCGTTCGTACGGGGCGGCGCGGCGTTCCGGGTGCCGGGTCCGGTCCGGGCGCCGGATCCGGTCCGGGCGCCGGGTCCGGACGGCGCGGCCTTCTGTGGCGCCTCGGCGCCGCCGCCGGTGCCCGGACAGCCGATACGGGTGGCGAGGCCGGGGTCCTCCTTGCCGATCTGGCGGCACAGACCGTCCTCGATACTTTCGCCGGAGCGGGTCGTGGCGATGGCCCACACGCTTCCGTCGGACCGCTCGGTGAGCACCACCTTGGGCAGTCCGCGCGGCGGCGGACCGGCGGTGACCTCTCCGGTCCTGGCGTCGAAGACGCCTTCGTGGCAGGGGCAGTACAGCTCGCCCTCGGTACCCCGGTCCTTGCGCCAGAGCACGGCGCAGGCGAGATGGGTGCAGATCGCGGAGTAGCCGACGAGCGTGCCGTCGTCGAGCCGTACGGCGACCGCCCGGTCCTCGTCCCCCGGATAGCGGAAGGCGACGGACTCGCCGGGCAGGAGCTGCCGGGTCACCTGCTTCGCGCCGGGCGTCTTGCCGTCGGCCTCGTCACCGTGGCGGTGCAGGATGCCTCCGGCCACTCCGAGCCCGCCGATCGCGAGGCCGCCGGACACGGTGGTGACGATCCGCAGGTAGTCGCGCCGGGTGGTGAGGGAGTCGGCGGCGATCCTGTCGTGCAGGGCGTCCCGCTCGTCCCCGGTGCCCCGGTCGCCTCCGGGCTGCTGGTCGGTGACGCTCATCGGCGGACGTCCTTACCGTTGATCTCGACGACGGGAAGCCCGCCGGGCACGGGCCACTGGACCTTCTCCGCGGGGACCACCATGGCCACTCCGGTGCGGACCTCGGTCTCGCCGAAGACGAAGGTGTCGGCGACCTGCACACCGGGACGCTCCGCCCGGAGCTCCTCGATCGTTCCGTAGAAGAGCGCTCCCGTCGGGCAGACGGTGGCGCACATGGGGGCGAGGCCGTAGGCGGTGCGGTCGTAGCAGAGGTTGCACTTCATCTGCAGCTTCGCCTGGAGGTCGATCTTCGGGACGCCGAAGGGGCAGGCGTTGACGCAGTTGGCGCAGCCGATGCAGCGGGTGGTGTCGGCCTGCTGCACCACCCCGTCCGCGGTGATCAGGATCGCGTCGGCCGGACAGACCTCGGCACAGGGGGCCACCGGGTCCTCGCAGTGCATGCAGACCGTGGGAAGGGAGGCGACCGACTGGCCCTCGTCGGTGTAGTCCAGGTGGATCATCGATTTGCCGCGGTGCGAGTCGCACTCTCGGCAGGCGGAGACACACGCCTGGCAGCCGATGCAGCGCCCGGGGTCGATGAAGATCGTCCTGCCCATCATGCGGTCCTCAGCTCCTCTCCGAAGTGCCACGGCCCTGGGGGGCCGTGGGCGGCAACGGATCTGTACGGGAGACCTGGGTCTCCGGGTAGGCCACGTGTCCGGGGGCGACCGGCGGTGCGGGGACCTCGTCGATCGCGGCGGCGTGCTCGATGCGGCAGGCGCAGACCTTGTACTCGGGGATCTTGGAGCGGGGGTCCAGGGCATCGATGGTGAGCGCGTTGGCCGCGGTGGGGACGGGCCAGTGGTAGGGGATGAAGACGGTGTCGGGGCGGATCGCCTCGGTGACCAGGGCGGGGAAGACCTCGCTGCCGCGCCGGGTGACGACGCGGACGGGTTCGCCATTGCGGAAGCCGTGGGAGGGGTGGATCTCCGCCCAGGGGCGCGGGGTCTGTTCGACGAGGGCGCCCAGACGACGGGTCTGGTTGCCGGAGAGGAAGTGGGCGACGGTGCGGCCGGTGGTCAGCGACATGGGGTGTTCGTCGTCGTACGGGTCCATCGGCACGTGCCATTCGACGGCCTGCATATGGATCTTGCCGTCGGGGTGGTAGGTCTTCCCGTCCTCGAAGAGCCGGGGGGTGCCCGGGTGGTCGGTGGAGGGGCAGGGCCACACGATGCCGCCGGTCTCCTCCAGCCGTTCGTAGGTGATGCCGTAGTAGTCGTTGACCGTTCCCGCGGAGGCGATCCGGAGTTCGTCGAAGACCTCGCGGGAGTCGGCGAACGCGAACTTGTCGCCGGCGCCGAGGCGCCGGGCGAGCTCGCACATCACCCAGGTGTCGGTCCGTACACCGGGCGGCGGGTCCTGGGCCTTGTTGTGCTTGACCACGCGGGCCTCGGCATTGGCCATCACCCCTTCGTCCTCGGCCCAGGTGGTGACGGGGAAGACGACATGCGCGTTGGCAGCGGTCTCGGAGAGGAAGAAATCGAATTGGGCATGGAATTCCGTGGCGTCGTACCCCTCCTTGACCACCTGGTAGTTGGGGAGGGAGACGAAGGGGTTGTTGCAGATGCCGATCAGTCCGCGGATCTCGCGGCGCTGCATCTGCCAGACCATTTCCATCATCGAGGTGCCCGCGGGCGGGAGTTCGGCCTCCTCGATGCCCCAGATCTCGCAGATCTGGCGGCGGTGCTCCTCGTTCATGATCGAGCGACCGCCGGGCAGGAGGTCGGATTTCTGGCCGTGTTCCCGGCCGCCCTGCCCGTTGCCCTGGCCGGTGATGGTGCCGTAGCCGGCGCCCGGCTTGCCGATGTGGCCGGTGGCCGCGCAGAGGTTGATCACGGAGAGGCAGTTCTCGACGCCCTGCGAGTGGTGCTCGATGCCCCGGGCGTGCCAGGCCATGGCCTTGGGGGCGCGGGCGAAGGTGCGGGCGACCTGGACGATCTGTTCGGCGGGGATGCCGCAGATCTCGGCGGCGCGGGCGGGCGGGTACTCCGCGGCCTTGGCGCGGACCTCGTCCCAGCCGGTCGTGTGGGCGGCGAGGTACGCGGTGTCGGTGAGGCCCTCCTCGACGACCACGTGGAGCACGGAGTTGAAGAAGGCCGAGTCGGTACCGGGCTTGAGCGCGACGTGGATGTCGGCGGTGCGGGCGATCGCGGTCTCGCGGGGATCGACGACGATCAGGGAGGCACCCCGGTCCCTGGCTCCCCAGACGTATTGCGTCATCACGGGGAAGCACTCGCCGAGGTTGGACCCCGCGATCAGCAGGCAGTCGGTGAGCAGGATGTCGGAGAAGGGGTTGCCCGCCCGGTCGATGCCGAACGCCAGCTTGTTGGCGCCCGCGGCGCTCACCATGCAGAGGCGGCCGTTGTAGTCGACGTGCCGGGACTTGAGCGCGACCCGGGCGAACTTGCCGACCAGATACGTCTTCTCGGAGAAGAGACTGGCGCCGCCGAGGAGTCCGAAGGCGTCGTTGCCGTGGGCCAGCTGGATGCGCTTGATCTCGGAGACCGTGAAGTCGAGCGCCTCGTCCCAGGAGACCTCCTGGAAGTCCTCGTCACGGGAGCGGCGCATGAGCGGGGCGGTGAGCCGGTCGGGGTGGTTGACCTGCTGGTAGGCGTTGATGCCCTTGGGGCACAGGCGCATCCGGTTGATGTCGTGGTTGCGGGGTTCGACGCCGAAGACCTTGCCACCGCGGTCGACGCGCAGATACATCCCGCACTGGACCCCGCAGAAACAGCAGTGCGTGGGGACGAGCGTCTCGCCGTTCTGGTCGGCGTGCCACTGGTCGGCCGGAATGCCGCCCGCGTCGCGGAAGCCGCGAGTGCCCGGGGGCGCGAGGGAGGGGTCGAGGGGGATGACGGTACGACGGTCGGCAGCGGGTGTATCCGCGGTCACTTGAAGCCCTTCTTGACCTGGGAGAGATAGGCGCTGCCGCGCAGCACCCGCTTGCAGCGCGGGCAGTACTCGGCCCACTCGTCGAAGTCGAGGCGGAGGTCGCGCATGGTGCCGCGCAGGTTCTCGACGTACGGGGCGGTGTCGATGGGTTCCGCACAGCGGCGGCACACGAAGACCTGGTCGTCCTTGCGCCCGGTGTACTTGAACAGCTGCATGCCGACGGCGGCCGGGCGCTGCACGATGTGGAAGAACTTGCCGAACGGGATGTAGATGAGGGTGAAGACCACCGACACCATGTGGAGGATCGCCAGGAACTGGTAGCCGCCGCCGTGCAGGAAGATCGAGGAGAAGGTGAGCAGCAGGCCGGTGACGGAGATGACGATGAGGGCGATCAGCGGCACCAGGTCGTAGGCGAAGCGCTGACCGGTGGTGGCACCGCGGTCCTTCATCCGGCGCCAGAGGAAGTAGGAGGCACCGGGGATGACGAGCACGGCGGCGATGTCCAGGCCGTGGAACATCAGCCAGCCCAGGATGTTCAGCGAGTCGAAGCCGAGGACCTTGAAGCCCCAGATGCGCATCTCGTAGCCGGGGCCCGAGCCGCTGCCCGAGGTGAAGGTGAACCAGCCCCAGGTCAGCGGGAAGGTGATCAGGGCGGCCAGGATGCAGCCCCAGAAGATCAGCTGGTGGGCCGCCCACCGGGCGTGCGACCTGGCTCCGAGGAACTTCTGGAAGCCCAGGTAGGTGGCGATCATCTTCGGCAGGGCGGTGGGGGCCTTACGAAAGTTGTCCACGGAGAAGAGGCTGCGCAGGCCCTGGGTGAAGAGGCGCCGGGCGCCGGGCGCGGAGATCCAGACCGTGTAGCGGTAGGCGACGCCGAAGGCGAGGAAGACGGTGGCCACGGCGTACGGGAGGAGAGCCGAGTCGAAGTTCCGCAGCATGCGGCTGCCGAACACGATCGCGATGATCAGGAGGACGGAGACGGCGATACCGGCTGCGGTGGCCCGCGCGGTGACGGAGCGGAGGTTGCCTGCTGCCCCGGAGCGTTCCGGGCCGGGGGCGGGCGGCCCGACGTCGACCGCACCGGGAGACCCGGTACGTGTGCCTGGGGCCGGCGGCTCGGCTGAAGCTTCTGGTGGCTCGGTCACCCCGACACCGTATGACCGCATGGAGTCGTTAGTCCTGTTTTGGGCGCCCCCGGGTGAGCGCGTCGCCCGGGCAACCCACGCCCGCCGCACGCCCCACAGGCGCCCGGAAGGAGCCGCCGCGTGGGCCCGACTCGCCCTCACGGCAAGGAAGTTCACCCGAAGTATCCGAAAAGCACCGGGAACTTTCTGCGTGTGCCCTACGTTTTCCCGATCCCCGGTCACGATGTCAGACCCAGGGACTACGTTAAGCACGCATCAAGTAACACGCGGCGACGGCCTGGAGACAGCACCTTGAGCGATCCGTACGAGACAACCGAGCAGCACCTCGAGCGACTCCTGCGACGGGCCCTCAACTCTTTCGACCTGCCCGACAGCACGGTCGATCAACTCGGGAGCGCGCTGGCGCACAGCAGCGCGCTGCACTCCTCCCACCACAGTTCGGTGCTGCACCGCGAGACCTACCGGCACACCTACCTCCTCCCCGACGGCTCCGCGCTCACGCTCTGGGAGCTGGTGCACAGCGGCGGCCGGGACCTGACGGCCCCCCGCTGCCACGAGCTGTACGACGACGAGACGGACGCGCGCGTCGCGGCGATGCGACTGGCCGGCAGCTTCTCCGACGCCCCGGCCTTCGGCGACGAGAGCCCCAACGGCGACCTGGAGGTCCTCACGGTCCTGATGGCCGCTCCCCCGGTCCCGCTCCCCCGGATGTACGCCCCGGACAACTCGGCGGATCACGCGCGCCGGGTCCTGCGCCGCGCGGAGAACGGCGACCGCCCGGGCGAGGAGACCGCGCGACTGCTGCGGGCCGCCTTCGCCCACCACATCACCCAGATCTTCGGACGCCAGTGCCGCGTCGACGGGCGGGACGCCGGCTTCACGCTCTACGAGCACGCGTTCCTGCTCCTGGACGGCAGCGAGACCTGTCTGTGGGAGGTCGAGCACACGGCCACGCCCGACGGCCGCCACATGTGCGAGGTGTACGGGGACGAGCCCAGCGCACGCCAGGCCATGGAGAGCCGCACCCGCACCTGCTGACGCGCCCGCCGTGACGCGCGAGGGCCCGTGCACCTCCACCGGAGGTGCACGGGCCCTCGCGTCATGACGTGCGACGCGGTCGGATCACCTGGCGCGGCTCAGTGCGCGAGCGCGGGCTCCTTGGCGATGCCGCCGTCCGGCGCCGCTCCCGCTTCGTCGCCCTCGTCGGCCGAGCCGTCCACATGGGCCTTCGGCCTGGCGGGCAGGGCGAACATGACCAGGAAGATCACGGCGAGCACCCCGGCCACCCACCACAGCGACTGCTGGAACGCCTCGGCGAACGCCGGCCCCACCGCCCGCGGCGCGTCGTCGATCACCCCGAAGAAGACCACCGAGACGAGTCCGAGCCCCAGCGCCGTACCCATCTGCTGGACCGTGTTGATCAGCCCGGACGCCGATCCGGAGTGCTCCTTGGGCACCTCGGAGAGCACCGCGTCGGTCAGGGGCGCCACGATCAGGCCCATTCCCGCACCCATGACGACCAGCGGCAGAGCCATCTGCCACGGCGCGATGTCCATGCCGTAGCGCTCGGCCTCCCAGATGTAGAGCAGCAGTCCGGCGATCATCAGCACGGCGCCCGTCTGGAGGACCTTGCGGCCGAACCGGGGCACCAGCTTCTGCACGGAGATTCCGGCGGCGACCGAGACGGCGATCGAGAACGGGATGCCCGTCGTGCCGGCCCGCAGCTCGGACCAGCCCAGGCCCATCTGCATGTAGAGGGTCCAGACGAGGAAGAAGATGCCGAGGGCGATGCCGAAGGTCAGCTGCACGGCGATGCCCGCGGCGAAGCTCCTGACCCGGAACAGCGACAGCTCGACGAGCGGCGAACCGTCCCTGGCCGCCTTCCGCCGCTCGTAGGCGATCAGCGCAAGGAAAACGAGCAGGCTGCCCGCCATCGACACATGGCCCCACACCGGCCAGCCCAGCTCGTGTCCCCGGGTCAGCGGGAAGATCAGCATCAGCAGGCCGAGCGTCACCAGGACCACCCCGACCAGGTCCAGGCGGAGCGCCTTGGGTGCCTTCGACTCGCTGATGAACTTGGTGCCCAGGATCAGACCCGCGATACCGACCGGCAGGTTGATCAGGAAGATCGGGCGCCACTCGAGACCGAAGAGGTTCCAGCCGGTGAGCAGCGCGCCCAGGAGCGGCCCGGAGACGGCGCCGAGCCCCACGATCGCGCCGAAGAGGCCGAAGACCTTCCCGCGCTCGTGCGCCGGGAAGGTGGCGTGCACGATCGACAGCACCTGCGGGACCATCATCGCCGCCATGCCGCCCTGGAGGATGCGGGAGGCGACCAGCATCTCCGGGCCGGCCGCGAATCCGCAGAGGGCCGAGGAGAGCGTGAAGCCCCCGATACCGATGAGGAAGAGCCGCTTGCGGCCGTAGATGTCGCCGAGCCGGCCACCCGTGATCAGCCCGGCCGCGAAGGCGAGGGCGTATCCCGCGGTGATCCACTGGATCGAGCTGAACGAGGCGTCGGTGTCCCGCATGATGCTCGGGATGGCGATGTTGACGATCGTGACGTCGACCAGGTCCATGAAGGCCGCGGTCATCACAATGGCGAGCGCGTACCAGCGGCGCCGGTCGGCCGGGGCCGCCGGAGCCGTCGAGCCCTCGGTCGCCGTGCGGGCGGCCGTCGTGGACGGCAGCGATTCGGAAGAAGTCATGGGAAGAAGCTAGAGGTCCATTAGGACAGTTCGTGTCCTGATGGACGGGCATCCTGAAGGCATGACCGACACTCCGGCACGACTGCTGAATCTGCTGTCGCTCCTCCAGACACCGCGCGAGTGGCCGGGCACCGAGCTGGCCGGCCGGCTCGACGTCAGCCCGCGCACCATCCGCCGCGACATCGACCGGCTCCGGGACCTCGGCTATCCGGTCGAGGCGACGCGCGGCTCGGTCGGCGGCTACCGCCTGGTCGCGGGCACGGCCATGCCGCCCCTGCTGCTCGACGACGAGGAGGCGGTGGCCATCGCGGTGGGGCTGCGGGCGGGGGCCGGGCACGCGATCGAGGGCGTCGACGAGGCGTCCGTACGGGCCCTGGCCAAGCTGGAGCAGGTACTGCCCTCGCGGCTGCGTCACCGGGTCTCGTCCCTGCAGAACGCCACGCTTCCGCTCACCCGGGGCGACGGCGCCACGATCGATCCGCGCACACTGACGGTGATGGCCTCGACGGTCACCGGGCGGGAGCGGCTGCGGTTCGCGTACCGCGCGGGGGACGGCGCCGAGACGAAGCGGCTGGTCGAACCGGTCCGGCTGGTGAGCACGGGGCACCGCTGGTATCTCGTCGCGTACGACCTGGAGCGCGAGGACTGGCGTACGTTCCGGGTGGACCGGGTCAGCGAGCCGGTGGCGACCGGGGCCCGCTTCACCCCGCGCGAGCTGCCCGGGGAGGACGGGGACGCCGCCCGGTTCTTCGCCCGGTCGATGTCCCGGATGCAGCCGGAACTGCGGATCGACGTCAGCTTCCGGGCCCCGGCGGACTTCGTCGCGGCGCGGCTGCCCTCGGCGCTGGGCGCACCGGAGCCGACCGGCGAGGGCAGTTGCCGGCTGCGGGCGGTCTCGTCGGACTCCCTGGAGTGGGTGGCGCTGAGGCTCGCACTCGTCGACTGCGAGTTCACGGCGCACGAGCCGCCGCAGCTGGTGGAGTACCTGAGCGGCCTGGGTGCCCGTCTGACCCGGGCGTCCTCGACGACCTGAACGGGCTCCCGCCTCCCGAGGAACCCGAGGAACCCGAGGAAAAGGGCCGGGACATGAATGAGCCCCGGCGCCGGGGGGGGGTGGGCGCCGGGACTCAGCTCATGGTGCCGGTGCGAACCGGCTTGATTGTGAGGTTACGGGTTATTGGCTCACGCCGCAGCGTCAAAGCCCGTGTCGTGAGCCATTCGCTTCAATTCGAGCAGCGCGTGCTTCTCGATCTGGCGGATTCGCTCCCTGGTGAGCCCGTGCTGCTTGCCGACCTCGGTGAGGGTCCGCTCGCGCCCGTCCTCGATGCCGTACCTCATACGGATGATCGACGCGGTCCTGTTGTCGAGCTTGCCGATGAGGTCTTCCAGCTCCTCGCTGCGCAGCAGCGTCATCACCGACGTCTCGGGCGAGACGGCGGAGGTGTCCTCCAGGAGGTCACCGAACTGCGTGTCGCCCTCGTCGTCCACGGACATGTTGAGACTGACCGGGTCACGGGCCCAGTCCAGCACGTTCCCCACACGCTCCGTGTTCGAGTCCAGCTCGGCGGCGATCTCCGCGTGCTCCGGGTCGCGCCCGTGCTCACGGTTGAACTCGCGCTGCACCCGTCGGATACGGCCGAGCTCCTCCACCAGGTGGACGGGGAGCCGGATCGTGCGGGACTGGTCGGCTATGGAGCGCGTGATGGCCTGGCGGATCCACCACGTCGCATACGTGGAGAACTTGAATCCCTTGGCGTAGTCGAACTTCTCGACCGCGCGCACCAGTCCGGCGTTGCCCTCCTGGATCAGGTCGAGCAGGGGCAGACCCGCTCGCGGGTAGCGTCGGGCCACGGCGACGACCAGCCGGAGGTTCGACCGGATGAATACGTCCTTCGCGCGTTCGCCTTCGGCGACGAGCGCCTCCAGTTCCTCACGCTTCGCTCCGCCGGCTTCGCTCTCCACCTCTCCGTCGAGGATCTGCTGGGCGTAGACGCCCGCCTCGATGGTCTGCGACAGCTCGACTTCCTTGGCGGCGTCGAGCAGTGGCGTACGAGCGATTTCCTCCAGGTACATGCCGACCAGGTCGCGATCGGCGATTTCCCCGCCCACGGCGCGAACACTGCTTGCCCGGCTTGTCCCACCGGTGGCGGACGAACGACGGGCGACGGCACGGGTTGCCATGCGTGCTCCCTTGCTGAGTAGGTCGCGACACCCTTTCGGGTGCCCTGCATCCGATGGAAACAACGACTGGAATCCGGACAGAATTCCCCTGGGCCGCATTCACTTTCGCGATCATGCAGTACCCTGTCGGCCCAAGCGGGAGGACACATGGTGCAGATACCCACAGAAGTGCAGGTCAGGCCGGGCGTGGAGGGGGATGTGGTGGCGCTCACCGACATCTACAACCATTACGTCCGTGAGACCGCCCTCACATTCGACACGGACCCCTTCACTCCCGCGCAGCGCCTCCCCTGGTTGCGCTCCCACCCTGAAGACGGTCCCCACCGCCTCCTGGTTGCCCAGGAGGCCGGGGGCACACCCGGAATCCTGGGATACGCGACCAGCAGCCCGTACCGGCCCAAGGCCGCGTACAGCACCTCCGTCGAGGTGAGCGTCTACTGCGCACCGGACACGAGGGGCCGCGGACTGGGCACCTTGTTGTACAAGGCCCTGTTCGAGGCGCTGGCCGACGAGGACGTCCACCGCGCCTACGCGGCCATCGCCCAGCCGAACGAGGCCTCCGTCCGGCTGCACGACGCGTTCGGCTTCCGCCACATCGGCACGTACGCGGAGGTGGGCCGGAAGTTCGGCCGCTACTGGGACGTCGCCTGGTACGAGAAGCCACTGGGCCGGGAGTCCTGAGCCCCGCCGGGCCACTGCGCCCCCGGCCCCGTCAAGCGCTCAGCCGAACTGCACCGAGCGCTTGGCCAGCCCCATCCAGAAGCCGTCGATGACGCTCCGCTCCCGGTCGAGTTCGCCCTCCGCGGCGCCCATCGTCACGAACAGGGGCGCGAAGTGCTCCGTGCGCGGGTGGGCCAGCCGGCCCGCCGGGGACTTGCGCTCGAAGTCCAGCAGCGCGTCGACGTCCTGCGCCCGGAGCGCCCGGTGGCCCCAGTCGTCGAACTCCGCCGACCACCCGGGCGTGCCGCCGCCCGGATGCCGCAGGGCGGCCAGGTTGTGGGTGAAGAAGCCGCTCCCGACGATCAGCACCCCCTCGTCCCGCAGCGGGGCGAGCTTGCGCCCGATGTCCATGAGCTTCTGCGGGTCGAGGGTGGGCATGGAAATCTGGAGTACGGGGATGTCGGCGCCCGGGAACATCTCCACGAGCGGCACGTACGCGCCGTGGTCGAGGCCGCGGTCCGGGATGTCCTGGACCGGCGTACCGGCTCCGCGCAGGAGCTTGCGGACGCTCTCCGCGAGCTTCGGGGCGCCCGGGGCCGCGTACCGCACCTGGTAGTAGTGCTCGGGGAAGCCCCAGAAGTCGTAGACCAGCGGCACGGCCTCGGTGGCGCCGAGGGCGAGCGGAGCCTCCTCCCAGTGGGCGGAGACCATCAGGATCGCGGTGGGGCGCGGCAGCTCGGCGGACCAGGCGGCCAGCTGGCCGGGCCAGACGGGGTCGTCGGCGAGCGGAGGGGCCCCGTGGGAGAGGTAGAGGGCGGGCATGCGCTCCGCGGTGACAGTCATGGCACTCCCGTTCCACTGATGATCGAGGCACGTTGGACGAGCGAGGCACACCCTCATCCATTCATTGAAACTTAAAGTTCCAATATCCAGAGACCTTAGCCCTATCTAGTTCAACTTTCAAGGAAAGGTCGTAGAGTGGACTCCATGACCACCGCACCCACCGGCGGGCCGCGCTGGCTCACCGACGAAGAGCAGAGCGTCTGGCGCGCCTACCTCCACGCCACCACGCTCCTGGAGGATCACCTCGACCGCCAGTTGCAGCGCGATGCCGGAATGCCGCACATCTACTACGGCCTGCTGGTCCAGCTCTCCCAGGCGCCGCGACGGCAGAAGCGGATGACCGAGCTGGCCAAGGACGCCAAGATCACCCGGTCCCGGCTCTCGCACGCGATCGCCCGGCTGGAGAAGAACGGCTGGGTGCGGCGCGAGGACTGTCCGTCCGACAAGCGCGGCCAGAACGCCGTGCTCACCGACGACGGCTACGCGATGCTGCGGCGTTCCGCGCCGGGCCACGTCACCGCCGTGCGCCAGGCGATGTTCGACCGGCTCACACCCGAGCAGGTGCGCGGGCTCGGCGAGATCATGCAGGTCATGGCCGCCGGCCTGGAACCGGAGGGCACGGACGCGGACCTGCCCTGGCTCCGCTGAGCGGGACGCACCCCCGCACCCCGCACACACGTCCGCCCCGGCTCCGTCGAACGGAGCCGGGGCGGATGTCGCGGATCACGACGGGCGCGCCGCCCTTGTCAGTGCGCGACGACCGGGATCTTGATGTCGTCCTGGGCCCCGTCGGCGGACCCGGCGACCGAGCCGTCCGTTCCGGTACCCGGGCGTCCGGTGTTGATCAGCCACACCGCGATCGCCGAGGCGGCGACGAGAATGCCGACCGCCCACCAGATCGCGCTGGTGAAGCCGGCGACCATGGCCTGGAACTGCAGCAGCTTCGGGTCCGTGCTGCCCGCGGCGTGGTCGGCGAAGTACGCCGTGGTGGCGCCCGCCGCGATGGTGTTCAGCAGCGCGGTGCCGATGGCGCCGCCGACCTGCTGCGAGGTGTTGACCATCGCCGAGGCCACACCCGCGTCACGCGGCTCGATGCCGTGCGTGGCCAGGGACATCGCCGGCATGAACGCCGTACCCATACCCAGGCCGAGGAGCAGCTGGCCGAAGAGGATGATGCCCGCGTAGCTGGAGTCGGTCTCCAGCTGGGTGAGCAGCAGCATGCCGAGCGCGGCGACCAGGAAGCCGGGGCCCATCAGCAGGCGCGGCGGCACCCGGGTCATGAGGCGGGCACCGATCTGGGTGGACCCGGTGATCATGCCCACGATCATCGGCATGAACGCGAAGCCGGTCTTGACCGGTGAGTAGCCCTTGACGATCTGAAGGTAGTACGTCAGGAACAGGAAGAGCCCGAACATCGCGATGACGGCGAGACCCAGCGAGAGGTAGACCCCGCCGCGGTTGCGGTCGGCCAGGACGCGCAGGGGCAGCAGCGGCGACTTCACCAGCCACTCGGTGACGATGAAGGCGACGAGCAGCACGGCGGACGCCGTGAACATGCCGATGGTCAGCGTGTCCGTCCAGCCGGACGACTCGGCGCGGGTGAAGCCGTACACCAGCGCGACGAGGCCCAGCGTGGACAGGATGACGCCGGGGATGTCGAGCGGCGAGCGGTTGCGGCTGCCGGCCGGCTCACGGATGACGAAGTAGGCGCCCGCGGCGGCGACGATGGCGAAGGGGATGTTGACGAAGAACGTCCAGCGCCAGTTCAGGTACTCGGTGAGGAAGCCGCCCAGGATCAGGCCGACCGCGCCACCGCCACCGGCGATCGCACCGTAGATACCGAACGCCTTGGCGCGTTCCTTGGCATCGGTGAACATCACGGCGAGGAGCGAGAGCGCGGCCGGTGCGAGCAGTGCGCCGAAGACACCCTGCAGCGCGCGGGAGCCGAACATCATCGCTTCGCCCTGCGCGGCGCCGCCGAGGGCGGAGGCCGCGGCGAAGCCGAGCAGGCCGATCACGAAGACGCGCTTGCGGCCCCAGAGGTCGGCGAGGCGTCCGCCGAACAGGAGCAGCCCGCCGAAGGCGAGCGCGTACGCGGTGATGACCCACTGCCTGTTGCCCTCGGAGATACCCAGATCGGTCTGGGCCGACGGCAGCGCGATGTTCACGATCGTCGCGTCGAGCACGACCATCAGCTGGGCGAGGGCGATGAAGGCCAGTGCTTTCCAGCGACTGGGATCGGGGAGCCGTACGTCGGCTGTTTTTGACATGGGAGTAGCCACCTAAGGGCGCGTCGGGGCGCGAGAGTCGTGATGTCGGTGAAAACGGGCGTGCGGTATCGGGGCCGGGCCCTGCGTCGGGGACCGATCCGGGAGTCGGGGTGTGCGGCGGTTTACACCGGCTGGTTCATGAGGTCGTCGCGGGTGTCAGCGCCCGCGCCGCAGGTCCTCCAGGGTCGCCGCCGATCCGGGCAGCACGGAACGGGCCGGAGTCTCCAGTCCGTCCAGGAACAGCTGCAGATGACGGTGGGTGAACCGGTCGATGTCCAGGCAGGCGATGCCGGGCAGCGGCCGGGTGAGCTGGGAGAGGGCGACCAGTACGTCACCGACGGCGATGTCGGTACGCAGGCGCCCCGCGGACATGGCGCGCTCCACGAGTCCTTCGACGGCCTCTTCGAGGCGGCGGCGCTCGGCGAGCAGTTCGGGGTGGTTCTTGTCGAAGCTGCCGGAGAGCATCGGGCACAGGGCACCGATCCGCTCGTCGGCCGCGGCGTGCACGAAGCGGCTGAGCGCGGCGAACGGGTCGGATTCCGCCGCGACGGCCTCTTCGGCCCGGTCCGTGGTGCGGGAGGTGACCGAGAGGACGACCTCGTGCGTGAGGGCGTCCCGGTCGGGGAAGTTCCGGTAGAGCGTGGCGTTGCCGACGCCCGCCCGGCGCGCGACCTCGTCGAGGGGCACGTCCGGCCCGAACTCGACGAACATCTCGCGGGCGGCCGTGACGATCCGCTCCCGGTTGCGCAGCGCGTCGGCCCGCGGACGGGACGCACGGCGCTGCGCGGCGCAGGTGTCGGTTTCGGCAACGGTCTTCACGACGGCGGCCCTTCCCTTTCGGTGTGTGGCGCCCCCCAGACTAAGCGGGGACTGCTTCCCCGGTTAGCGGGGACACAGATGCAAACGGGGAGAGAGTCCCCGGTATTTCGCCATCCATTGTGACCTGAGTCACATTAGAAAGGGCAGAAACCTCCGATCGGCGCACTCAACGAGCGTGCCCGGACCACCCGGCACAGGCTGATCGCCAGAGCGCAGTCAGGGTCGGCCGACTGCCGCGGACCCCGAAGGCGCCTCTATGCAGCAGCCCCGCCACCGGATACGCAGACACCGCCGCCCGGTCGCACTCGCCGGAGCGACAGCCCTGGTCATCGCGGCCATGGCCACGGCCAGCACCACTCTTCCCGCGCCCAGCCGCGCCTCGGCGGGGCCGTCCGCCGCGGCCGAGGACTCCCCTCTCGGCCTGTGCCGGATATCCGCGGCCATGGGCGTACAGATGTCGGAGGGCATGCCGACCGCCCCCGGCTACTCACGCTCCACGGGCCGCGTCAGGGCCCTCAACCTCATGATCGATTTCTCGGACGCCCCGGGCTCGGGTTCGGCGAAGGCCCGGCTCGCGGAATTCTTCCCGCAGACCTCCGCATGGTTCCGCACCAGCTCCTACGGGCGGCTCACCTACGTGCCAGAGGCGCCGGTGAAGGACTGGCTGCGGATGCCGCTGCCGTTCTCCGAGTACGGGATCGAGCGCGGCTCGCCCTACGAGCCGGGCTACCGCGACCTCGTGAAGGACCTCGTGGCGGCGGCCGACCCCAAGGTCGACTTCTCCGCGTACGACCTGGTCAACGTGCTGGTCACCCCGAACGCCGGCCCCTCGGCCCTGGACACCGTGCTGTCGGTGACCTTCTCCGCCAACGAGGACGCCCCGTACGCGGACGGCGTGCCGCTCGCCAACACCTCGTTCGTCTACAGCCGCCAGGACGACGGATCCGGCTCGTACGCCGAGACCGGCTACCGCGTCCTGCCGCACGAGAACGGCCACGTCTTCGGCCTGCCCGACCTCTACACCATGGAGGGCGGGGGCTCCGTCGGGCACTGGGACATCATGTCCGAGGACTGGGGGGCCAACAACGACTTCCTCGGCTGGCACAAGTGGAAGCTCGGCTGGCTCGACAACGACCAGATCGACTGTGCCTCCCGGCCCGGCACGAGCGAACACACCCTCGGCCCGCTGGCCACCGCGGGCGGCACCAAACTGGCCTTCATACCCCTGAGCGCCGAGTCCGGCTACGCGATCGAGGTACGGACGGCGGCCGGCAACGACGCGGCGGTCTGCCGGCCCGGCGTGCTGATCTACAAGGTCAGCTCCGACGTGGACACCGGGCAGGGGCCGGTGTCCGTCGCCGACAGCACCCAGGACAGCGGAGGCTGCACCCGGCGGGCCAACGTGCACGCCGAGCTCTCCGACGCGCCGTTCCGGCCGGGTGAGACGTTCACCGACCGGACCAACGACATCCGCATATCCGTGCTCTCCAAGGACGCCGACGGCAACTACCAGGTGCGGATCACCCGCACCTGAGACCGCTGCCGGTCAGTCCCCCTTCACCTGGTCACGGACCGTGCCGCGCAGCTCGCGCTTGAGGATCTTCCCGGTCGCGTTCCGGGGCAGCGGCTCCTCGCTCACGAGTACGTGCGCGGGGACCTTGAACGCGGCGAGGCTCCGGCCGACGTGCGCCCGCAGGTCCTCGACCGTGACCTCGGCGCCCGGGGTCAGCCGGACCACGGCCGCGACCTCCTCGCCCAGCACCGGATGCGGAACGCCGAGCACGGCCGCGTCCTCGACCTCGGGGTGGTCGTGCAGCACGGCCTCGACCTCGACGCAGTACACGTTCTCGCCGCCGCGGATCACCATGTCCTTGATCCGGTCGACGACGGCCACGCGGCCGTCGCGCACCACCGCGAGATCTCCCGTACGGAGCCAGCCGTCGGTGAACGCCGCGGCGGTGGCCGCCTCGTCCCGCCAGTAGCCGCGGACCAGCGACTGGCCGCGCAGCCACAGCTCCCCGACCTCGCCCTCGGGCAGCACCTCGCCCGCCGGGCCGGCGATCCGGACCTCGGTGACCGGGGTCGGACGACCGACGCTCTCGGGGTGGCGCCGGTAGTCGGCACCGAAGTTCGCCGTCACTCCGCCGCTGGTCTCGGTCAGCCCGTAGCCGTTGCGCGGCTCGATGCGCTCGCCGTGGCGGGCGGTGAGCCGTGCGACCAGATCGGGCGGGGCGGCGGCGCCGCCGGTGTTCAGCATCAGCATGCTCTCCAGGCCGTCGCCCGCGCGCTCTGCGGCGGCGAGCAGCTGGAGGGCGGTGGAGGGGACGCCCGCGTAGTGCGTGACCCGGTGGCGGCCGATCAGCCGCAGCGCCTCGTCCGCGTCCCACTTGCGCATCAGGACCATCGTGCCGCCCGCGGCCATGGTCGCGTAGAGGCTGGTGAAGGCGGCGACGTGGAAGAACGGGAACGTCATCAGCTGGACCGGGGCGGGACCCTGGCCCGGGACGACGCCCCGGCCCAGCGCCGAGACCGCGGCGTGGAAGCGCGGGTTGACGGCTGCGCCGATCTGGGCGAGCTGGGTGGCCACGGCGCCCTTCGGCCGCCCCGTGGTGCCGGAGGTGTAGATGATCGTGGCGTCGTCCTCGGGGCGGATCTCCACCTCGGGCGGTGCGGCCAGCGGGTCCGGGGCGGGCAGGTCCTCGTACCGCTCGATCCCGTCACCCGTGGGACCGCCCCCCTCCTCCGCGTGGAAGACGACCGCGCGGACCCCCGCGCGCTCCCGCCAGGCGGCCACCCTGGGCAGCCGCTCCCCGTCGACGAGCAGCACCCTCGGTTCGCAGTCGTCGAGGGCGTACGTGAACTCGTCCTCGGTCCACCAGGCGTTGAGCGGGACGGCGACGAGGCCCGCCAGCTGCGTCGCCCAGAACGCGATCTGCCATTCCGGGTGGTTGCGCATGGCGACGACGGCCCGGTCGCCCGGCCGCAGGCCGTAGGGGCCGGTCAGGCGGCAGGCCAGGGACGACGCGGCGGCGAAGAACTCCGCGTACGACCAGACGCGCTCCCCGGCGATCAGGAACGGCCGGTCGCCGAGGGCCCAGGTGGCCTCCACGAACTCCCGGAGCGTGCGGGGCCCGCCCTCGTACACGAGGGTTCCCTGCTCCCCGCGGACGACGGCGAAGGGTGCGCCGGGGGCGGTCAGGCCCGCCTCGATACGGGCCGTGGCGTCCGGGTCGGGGGTGGGTACGGGCGATTCGGTGTGCGGCACGAGCGATCTCCCTAAGCGCTTGCTCAGTAGCCCGGCGACGCTATGCCCGCAGGCGGGCGCCGTCAAGGCGCCCCGCGCCGCCCACGGGGGCCGCGAAGTGCCGGGCCAGCCTGCGCTGGAACACCAGCTCGGCCGCCAGATCGCCGGGCTCCGCCGAGAGAGGGGTCTCCACGGGCTCCGGGGGCAGCGCGTCGAGGTCCTTCGCCTCGATCGCCGCCCGGATCTGCGCCGCCTCGACCGCGGCGGCCAGCTCGTCGTCGGCCAGTCCGGCGTCCGCGCCGTCGCGCCGGAGGGCGCCGGCGAGCGCGGGGTCCATCCAGGGGCGCAGGGCCCACTGGGCGTCACGGACCTCGATCATCACCCGGTACAGCCGTGCGTTGAGACCCGCGCGGGCCTTCATCGGGATGACCACCTCGGGCGCCCGCGCCGTCACCGCGCGGTGCAGCGGCCTCAACGCGCGGAAGGCGCGACGGTGTTCGGTCCACTGCCGCACGGCCGTGATGCGCTTGCCGAGATCCGGCAGCGCCCAGCCCAGGGCCTGCATGACCCCGACCATGACCAGACTGAGCTGAGCCATCGCCTCCCACTGGTCCGACCGCACTCCCAGCGATTCCGTGAATATGCCAATGGCGTGGCACGCGGCATAAATGAGACTGAGCGGAAGGGTCAGCGCGATAAGACTCAGACCCCGGCGGAGCCAGACCGATTGCGGAATATGCGCATGACGCCGACAGGTGATGCCAATACTGGTCTGACCCACCACAAAGGCAATGAGATAGAAGGTCAGGTAGAGCGGGTTCTGCGCCGCGGCCTGCGCACTGAAGTCGGAGGGCGCCGCCGGACTCACGGGAACGGCGAAGAACAGGGTGGTCATACCCGTAAGCGTCACACCGAGACCGATAAGCGGGAAAATGGCCTTTCGGTAGGCCGTGACCCTCTCGTGGGAAAGCCGGAGCAGGACGAGCTGCTGACACACCGTCACAAGGATCACGCAGGTCTGGGTGACGAGAGCGGAGAAGTTCTCTATGCCGACGACGCGGCTCGTCTCCGACCACACCGCCGGGACCGAGACCACGCCGACCACGAACAGCAGGAAGTAGCTCTCCGCCAGGGCCAGCCGGATCGCCGAATAGCCGGCCCCCAGCACCCGGACCTTCTCGACGAAGGCCACGAGGGCGAGGGCGGCACAGATCAGGCCGAAGGTGGAGCTCATCCCCTGCCCGGCACGGCCGGGGGCTCCAGTGCCGCGAGGCGCGCGGCCAGCCGCCGGGCCTCCGGCGCCACCGGCCACACCGGGCCGGCCGTCCAGTCGCCGATCCGGCGGCCGATCAGCGAGCCGACGAGTTCCGCCTCGATCTCCGCCTCGGACTGCCCGTGCTCGCGGCCCAGCACACGGCGTACCAGGTCAGGACTGAGCGAGGGGAGCAGCAGCCCGGCGTCCTCCGCCGCCAGCGCGGGCGAGGCGGCGTGGTCGCAGACGATGTGCCCGATCTCGTGGAGGATGACCTGGCGCTGGTGCACGGGGGCGAGCCGCCGTTCGAAGACGACGTACTCACGACTCTCCGTCGACACCCACAGGCCGTGCGGACTGCCCAGCGGAAGCGTCAGGGAGACCAGCTGCACCGGCCGGCCACGCATGCGGCCGACATGCTCGCAGAGCTGATCGATCGTCAGGGTGGTGTCGACGGGCAGCCCCAGGGCCCGGACTCGCCGCTCGCAGCGGCGGTCGCGACCGCTCCTCCCTCGCCACCTGAACAGAACCGGCCACCGCACAGCGATCACCTCGACCCGTCCGCGTGGAAAACGTGTGCCCTCGCGCCGCCGCCGGAAACCCGAACCGGATTCCGGGACCGCCGAGATCCCTTCGTACACGCATGCCGAAGTTCCACGTGACCTCCAGCCCCCCTGGGGTCGATCAATGCCGACGCGGAACGCTTCCGGCGGCGGGATCCGCCCACGCTCCACAAAGATCCAAACACGTGTGCCCATGGGCGGTCTAGGGCCACTTCCGGCCACGCCAATGAGGCCCCTCGACAAGGGGCCGCATGATCAGCGACGCCCTTTCCCCTTTCCGCTGCTCGGCGGAAATTGACCGAATTCGATTTCCCCGGAGGGAACCGGGAAGTCAGGCGTCGTTCGGGGGCTGTTCTTCCGACAGCCCCTCCAACTCACGTACGCGTTCGATGACTTCGGCGATCGACTTGAGGCTCTTGACCGAGAGGCCGGCCGTCCTGAGGGCCACCTTCTGCACCTGCGCGTCCCGCAGGGCCGTGAGCAGTTCGAGGTCCGTGTCCACGGCCGCGGTCACCTGGTCGTCGAAGAAGTAGGCCGGCGGCACCCCGAAGAACTTGGCCAGTCCTTCGAGGTGGCGAAGTGTGGGGTTGTCGCGCTGCCCCTTGCGGAGCAGCCAGATGTAACTGCCCGAGATGGGCGTGCCATCGGCGGTGATGGCGCGCGCCACCTCCTCGGAGCTGTACGGGAGCCGGCCGGCGGGAACCACGTTCGTGAACAGGTGGTCCAGCTTTTCGGCCAGAGGGTTCTCCGGTCCGTCTGTGCTGTTCAAAGTTGCACCGCCTTTCGTGCGGATCACCGTACCCTCGACTCATGTTGACGTCGACGGCGGGGTACATCCACCCTCGTTGACGACACCAATCCACGCGGGTAGCATCGCGGCTTGATCGTCAACTCATGTTGGATAGGGGCACATTCACTTCTACGTCAGTCGATACACAGCCGAACGCATCATCGCGAAGGGGGAAGCTTCATGAGCGCCGTGCAGCGATTGACGGTCCAGCTCCTCGGTCCTGTGACCTTGCTGAACGCAAGCGTACCCATCCTGATCCAGGGGCAACGGCAGCTCAGATTCCTGACCTCGCTCGCCCTCAGGCCCGGACAGTTCGTCACCAAGGAAGCGATCATCCAGGACTCGTGGGACAGCGAGCCGCCGCGCACGGTGTCGGGGCAGCTCCAGACCTCGGCATGGAAGATACGGGCGGCCCTGCGGGAAGCGGGCCTCCCGAAGGACGTCCTCACCTCCAACCACCTCGGCTACCAACTGCACGTCCCCGTCGAGCGCATCGACCTGTTCCTCTTCCGGGACGCACTCCGCGACGTCCGCGCCCTGTGCACGCGCGGCGAGTACGACGCGGCCGTCGTCAAGCTCGACGCCTGTCTCTCGATGTGGAAGGGCACCGCCCTCGCCGACATCGCCTCCGGCCGGCTGCGCCTCCAGGCCGAGGGACTCGACCGGGAGCGCGCCGCCGCGATCGAACTGCGCACCCAGATCGACATCGAGATGGAGCGGTACGACGAGGCGATCGGGCAGCTGTCGGAACTCCTGGACCAGGACCCGCTGCGCGAGGACCTCTACGTCTGGCTGATGAAGGCGTACTACGGGGCGGGCCGCCCGGCGGACGCCATCCAGGTCTTCCACCGGGCCAAGGAGATGCTGCGCGAGCAGATCGGCATCAGTCCGGGCGTCAAGCTCAAGGACGCGCTCCAGGCCGTACTGCACCAGGACGAGTACTTCCTGACGAGCGCCTCCGCGTTCTCCCGGACTCCGAAAGCCTCGGCGACACACCTCCGTTCGGCCATGTCCGCATAGAAGATGTGAGGGAACGGGCTTGACTGAGCGGTGGCACCGGGACGGCGGGCAACCGCCGGCCCGGCCATGAGCGCGTACGGCCACCTCATGAAGAGAAAAGGGACACCAGCAGTGACCACACCCCAGGGCTTTCTGGTCCACACGGCTCCGGCCGGACTCTCCGACGACGGCCGCGACGACTTCACCGTCCTGGTCTCCACCGTGCCCGCCGTCTCCGCCGCGGTGTTCACCAAGTCGCGGTTCGCCGGACCCAGCGTGGTCCTGTGCCGGGACGAGACCAGGCTCGCCGCCGCTCGCGGTGTGGTCGTCCTGGCCCGCAACGCCAACGTGGCGACGGGCGCCGAGGGGGACCGCAACGCGCGCGAGGTCCGGCGCCGGACCGCCGCCATCGCCGGACTGCCGGAGGACGAGCTGCTGATCGCCTCGACCGGAGTCATCGGCAAGCAGTACCCGATGGAGGACATCCGCGCGCACCTCGACTCGCTCGCCTGGCCGCCGGAGGACCGCGGCCTGGAGCGGGCGGCCGAGGCCATCATGACGACGGACACCCACCCCAAGCTCGTCAGCGCGCGCTGCGGCGCCGCGACGGTCACCGGGATCGCGAAGGGGGTGGGGATGCTGGAGCCGGACATGGCCACGCTGCTCACGTTCTTCGCCACCGACGCGGAGCTGCCGCAGCCGCTGCTGGAGCAGATCTTCCGCCGGGTCATGGACGTCACGTTCAACGCGGTGTCCATCGACACCGACACCTCCACCAGCGACACCGCGGCGGTGTTCGCCAACGGGCTCGCGGGCCCCGTGGACGCGGCGGAGTTCGAATCCGCGCTGCACGAGGTGGCGCTGGCGCTGGTCCGGATGATCGCCAAGGACGGCGAGGGCGCCGGCAAGCTCATCGAGATCCGGGTCACCGGCGCACGGGACACCGCACAGGCCAAGCGGGTGGGCAAGACCGTGGTCAACTCGCCGCTCGTCAAGACGGCCGTGCACGGCAGCGACCCCAACTGGGGCCGCGTCGCCATGGCCATCGGCAAGTGCCAGGACGACACCGACATCGTCCCCGAGAAGGTCTCCATCGGCTTCGGCGGCACCGACGTCTACCCGGCGGGCAGCGCGGAGGACGACACCCTGGTGCGCAAGCAGATCGCCGACCACCTGCGCGGCGACGAGGTGCTGATCAGCATCGGACTGGGCATCGGCCAGGGCGAGTTCACCGTGTACGGATGCGACCTCACCCCCGGATACGTACGCCTCAACTCCGAGTACACGACCTGACCCGCACGTCCGCCCGACTCCACGGTGCCCCGCGACCCGGTACGGGCCGCGGGGCATCGCGCTGCCGGACACGGCGCCACCCCATGGCCTAAAGCCACCGACTCGCCCAGCACCGTATGTACCCTCCTGATCACACTTGGTGACATACGGAGGTTTTGCGCATGCTGCGGATGCGGCGATCAGTGCTCCAGAGGATGCTCGCGGTCGGCAGCGCCGGCTTACTGACGGCCGGGGCCGCCCCGATCCGCCCAGCGGCGGCTCCGCGGCGGCCGGATCGCGACATCGTCAGCACCCCACTGAGCATGCGCTGGCTCGGGGTGGCCGGCTGGGAGCTCGCCTTCGGTGGCCGCAGCCTGCTCTTCGACCCGTATCTGAGCCGCATGCCCTACCAGGGCGCGGACGGCGCGCTCGATCCCCGGCTCCCCCTGCGCGTGGACCGGGCGGCGGTGGCGCAGGTGGCCGCCGAGCAGCTCACGGGAGCTCCCGAGCTCGTCCTCGTCAGTCACGGCCACTTCGACCACATCGCCGACGTACCGCAGCTGCTCGCCCATCCCCAGTGGCGGCGGCGCCGCATCCGCACCCTGTGCGACGTGACCTCGCGGCATCTGCTCACCGCGCTCGGTACGCCCGCCGAGCGGGTCGCCGACATGATCCCCGTACGGGGCGGCGAGTACCTCCAGTTCGACGGCTACACCGTGCAGGTGATCCCGAGCCTGCACAGCCAGGGCGCTGACCACGGCTACTTCGCCCCGGACTCCCTCACCGCTCCGCTGACGAAGCGGCCCACGACCCTCGGCGAACTGCCCGAGGGCGGGACGCTGATGTACATGGTCAGCTTCGACGGCGGACCCTCCGTGCTGCTCTCCGGCGCCAGCAACTACATCGCCCGCGAGCTGGAGGGCCTGCGGCCGGACGTCGCCGTGATCAGCATGACCGCGCACTCCGGGGTGTACCGCTACCTGGACCGGCTGCTCGACGTGCTCGGCGATCCCCCGCTGATCATCCCCAGTCACCACGACGACATGGTCTCCGACCTCCGGGCCGGCGCCACGAACTCCCTGTGGACGGCGCCGACCGCGACCGCCGTCACCGCGCTGGGCACGGCCGCCGACGGACGTGCGGCCACGGCCAGCCGGGTGCTGACACCGCAGCCGCTCGTCCCGATGGACATCACGGCCGAGCTGCGCTGAGCCGGGGGCTCAGCCCAGGTTCCCCAGGAACTTGGCCGCGATCGGACCCGCGTCCGATCCGCCCGAACCGCCGTCCTCCAGCAGCACCGACCAGGCGAGGTTGCTCTCGCCCTGGTAGCCGATCATCCAGGCGTGGGTACGCAGCGGGGTGTCGTTGCCGAACTCCGCCGTGCCGGTCTTGGCGTGCGGCTCCCCCGCGATGCCCTGGAGCGCCTTGCCCGCGCCCCGGGTGACGGTGGCGCGCATCATCTCGCGGAGCGCGGACGTCACCCCGGGGTCGAGCCGGTCCGTGGCCTCGTACTTCTTCTTCACCGCGTCCGGAACCAGCACCGGCTGCTTGAACTCGCCGGCCTTCACCGTCGCCGCGAGCGAGGCCATCACCAGCGGCGAGGCCAGCACCCGGGCCTGGCCGATGGTCGAGGCCGCCTTGTCGTTGACGCCGTTGGCCACCGGCACACTTCCGTCGTACGTGGTGGCACCGACGTCCCACGAGCCCCCGATACCGAAGGCCCGCGACGTTTCGTTCAGCGCCGCGTTCGAAAGCTTTCCGGCCGAATTGACGAAGAAGGTATTGCAGGAGTGGGCGAAGGAGTCCCGGAAGGTCGATCCCCCGGGCAGGACGAACTGACCCTGGTTCTCGAACCGCTGGCCGTCCACATACGCGAACTTCGGGCATTCCGCCACGTCATCGGGGCGCATGCCCTGCTTCAGCAGCGCCGCCGCCGTCACGACTTTGAATGTGGAACCCGGCGGATACTGTCCGCTCAGTGCGCGATTCTGTCCGCCGGGTTTGTTGGCCGCCGCGAGGATGTTCCCGGTGGAGGGGTCGATCGCGACAATCGCCGCGCTCTTCGTGACCCCTTCCAGTGCGTCGGCCGCCGCTTCCTGGATCTTCGGATCAATGGTCGTCCGGACCGGCTCGCGTTTCCCTTCGGAGTTCTTCGTGAGCCGCTTCACGACCTGTCCGGAATTACGGTCGACGACGACCACCGACTTGGCGCCGCCGCCCCCGCCGGAGAGCTGCTTGTCGTAACGGGCCTCCAGCCCGGAGATCCCCTTGCCGGTCTTCGGGTCGACCGCTCCGACCACGGAGGAGGCACGGAGCTCGTCCCCGTTCGTGTCGAGGACGGAGGCGCGCTCCTGGGACTGGAGGGCCAGCGTCTGCCCGGCGACCATCTTCGGATGGATCATGGGCGTGTTGAACTCGACCAGCCAGGCGCCGTCCTTCTTCAGGACTTTGGCCCGGGAGTCCCAGGTGTAGTCCGCGGCACCCGGAATCTTCATCGCCACGTCGAACGGGAATTGAACTTCGCCGGAAGTCTTCTTCTCCCCGTCACCAGGAGTGATCTCCGTCTTCGAGGGTCCCAGATTCTTCGTGACGGACGTGAGGAGCGATTCCGCATTCGACGGGGTGTCCGTGAACGAAGCAGCAGCCTTCGCGTCGCCCGTCTCCCAGGCGCCGATGAACTTCTCCAGCTGGGCCGCGGCCGCGGTGACTTCGGGATCGTCCTCGCCCTCGTCGCCGGCCAGTGCGGTGTATCCCCAGTAACCGACGCCTGACACCACCGCCAGCACCAACAGGGCCACCAGCACACGGCTTCCCGTGGATCGCCGCTTTCCGTGCGGGGCAGGACTGTAGTAATCGTTCTGTCGAGCCATGCTCGAACGGTATACGCGGGTTCTCTTTACGTCCTCTCATTGCTGAAAGGTTCCGGCCACCCGCATTCCCGCATCGGCTCCTCCGCCGGATTCGCTCCCTCTTGTCCCCTCCCTCCCCGGAGAACTTGACCGAGAATCGATCGTCTCCCCCGCCTATGCGCTTCGGAGACGGCCTATGCGCACCACAGCCGCTTCATGGCCATTGCCGCGGGCGAGCCGTTGAACTGATCCCCATACCCACGCTGTGAGCGACGGCCGACGCATGGAGGCGGTTCGATGACAACACCCCTGGCTGACTACGCGCAGTTCGCGGACAAGCGGATCGCCATCGTCGAGCACATGCAGAACCACCCATTCGTCCTCGGCCTGCGCCAGGCCCGCGAGCACGGCCTGGAGGTGTGGCTGCTGACCGGTGACCGCTCCTGGTACACCCACGGCCACGACTGGGACTCCCACCCGCTCGCCCAGGTCGTCGACCGGGTGATCGACGTGGACACCACCGATCTCGACGCGGTCCTCGCCTCGGTGACCGGCGAGGACGGCAAGCCCCTGGTGGACGGGCTGACCTCGTTCTCCGACTACCACACCGTGATCGCCGCCCAGGCCGCTCAGCGGCTCGGTCTGCCGGGCCCCGACCCGGAGGCCGTCGAGACCGCCAACGTCAAGGACCGGCTGCGGGTCGCGCTCGGCGACGTACCGTTCAACATCCCTCACGTGCTGGTCAGCGACAAGGACCAGCTGGAGGCCGCGGCACGCAGGCTCGGCTTCCCGATGATCGCCAAGCCCCCTGCGGAGGCGATCAGTTACGGGGTGCGCCGCGTCGACGACATGGCCGAACTGACCGAGGCGTGGAACGAGCTCTCCGGCATACGCAAGAGCCTGCGGGGCCAGCAGCGCTCCGGGGACGTCCTGCTGGAGACGTACGTCGAGGGCGTCGAGGTCAGCGTCGAGACGATGACGGTCGACGGCCACACGCACGTCTTCGGCGTCACGTCGAAGGACCTGTTCGGCGACCCCGCGTACATCGAGTGCGGACACACCTTCCCCGTGCCGCTCTCCGACGAGTCGCGCGACGAGCTGTACTCCGTCGTCCGCAAGACCCTCGAGGCCATCGGATACCGGCACGGGCCCTGCCACACCGAGGTGCGGCACACCGAGTCGGGCTGGCGGATCATCGAGGCCAACCCCCGTACGCCGTCCAGCTGTATGACGATGCTGGTCACCGACGTCACCGGGCGCAGCCCCATCCTGGACGCCTGGCTGCTGACCATCGGAGCGACCCCGGCGATCGAGCCCGTCGTGCACTCCGGCGGCGCGGCCGTCCGCATGATCTACCCGGCGAAGCGCGGCACGCTGAAGCGCGTCGACGGCGTGGAGGCCGCCGAGGCGGTACCGGGCGTCCAGGTGCTGCTGCACGTGGAGAAGGGCGACTCGCTCCTCCAGCGCATGGACAACTCCTCCTGCGTCGGCTTCACCTACTGCAACGGCCCCGACCGGCTCGAAGCGCAGGCGCTCGCCGACAAGGCCGCCTCGTATCTCGACTTCGTCGTCGAGGAGGAGCAGGCGTGAGCCACCCGCACGACGTGCAGAACCGGGACGGGGTCCTGG
Source organism: Streptomyces sp. NBC_00234 (assembly GCF_036195325.1). NCBI lineage: Bacteria > Bacillati > Actinomycetota > Actinomycetes > Kitasatosporales > Streptomycetaceae > Streptomyces > Streptomyces sp. NBC_00234. The sequence goes on from NZ_CP108101.1 coordinate 3,453,006, forward strand.
CGGCCCCGGACGCCGCCGCGCTCGTGGGCATGGGGTGGAACGACCTCGCGGGCGTGGAGGACTTCTTCCAGACGCCCCGCTGGCTGGCGGTGCAGGAACGCAACTCCGGTACGACGATGGACTTCCTGGTGCAGCACCGGGACGGGGCGCCCGTCGCCGGGCTCGTCGCGGCCTGGGCGACCGACTCCGTGCCCTGGCTGCTCGCCCGGCCCGACGCGATGCTCTCCCGGGCCGCCGACGAGGACGTCCCGGACGCGGTGGGCATCCTCGCCGAGGTGGCGGACGGCGACGCGTCGTCCCTGCTGCCCTCGCTGGTGTGCGGGGGCAGGCACCTCGGACGTACCCGGATGCTGACCACCCCCGACGCCCGGCCCGAGGACCTCGCGTCGCTCCTCGATCACGCCGAAGGGCTCGCCGAGGAGCGGAAGGCGGCCTCGGTCTGCTTCCCGCACGTGGACGTCCGCGACACCGGGCTCGTCGACCTGCTGGAGAGCCGCGGCTACCGCTCGCACACCTCCGCGCACTACGCCTGGCTGCCCATTCCTCCCGGCGGCTGGGACCAGTTCCTCGCCGAGATGAGCAAGCACCGGCGTCGGCGGGTGCGGCTGGAACGCCGCGCCCTGGCCGAGGCCGGGGTGGAGGTCACCGTCGAGGCGCTGACCCAGGAACTGGTCCCGCGCCTGGGCGAGCTGGACTCCAACCTCCTGAAGAAGTACGGCAATCCGGCGAGCCCGGAGCACTCCGCCGGTCTGCTGTCCTGGATCGCCGACGTGATGGGCGACGACGTCATGGTCTCCGTGGCCCGGCAGAACGGCGTGGTCATCGGCTTCGGCATGGTCCTGCGCTCCCGGGCCCGCGGTGAGGAGCACTGGTTCGGCCACCGCGCCGGCTTCGACTACGAGGCCCAGGGCAAGCTGCCGCTCTACTACGACGTCCTCTACTACCGGGTGCTCGAAGCCGCGGCCGCGGCCGGGGTCTCCGTGCTGCACGCCGGGATCGGCAGCGTCGAGGCGAAGCTGGCGCGCGGCTGCCAGGCCAGCGAGGAGCGCTCGTACCTGCTGCGACTTCCCCGTACGGACCGAGACCGGAGGACCGCACCCCGATGAGTGCCCGGACCCAACACCCGACCGCGACGGTCCCCGGCGCCGGCTGGGACGCCGCCGTCGGCGCCATGGTGAACCCCTCGGACCGGCGCGGCGGAACGCTGCGCCTGGTGTCGTCGGCGGACGTGGACTCCCTCGACCCCGCCCGCACGTACTACGTGTGGGTGTGGCTGTTGCAGCGCATGCTCAACCGCACGCTGATGGCCTACCCCACGGACCCCGGACCCGCCGGACTCGTCCCCGTCCCGGACCTCGCCGAGGGACCCGGGCAGGCGAGCGACGGAGCCAGGACGTGGACGTACCGGCTGCGCGAGAACCTGCGGTTCGACGACGGCTCCCCGATCACCTCGGCCGACGTGCGCCACGCCGTGCAGCGGATCTTCGCGCAGGACGTGCTTCCCGGCGGACCGACGTACCTCGTGCCGCTCCTGGACGATCCGGCGCGGCCCTACCCGGGGCCGTACCGGAGCGACGAGCCCCTGGAGTCGGTGGAGACGCCCGACGCGCGCACCATCGTCTTCCGGCTGCGCAGCCCGTTCGCCGACTTCGACCATCTGATGGCCCAGCCCTGTGTCTCACCCGTGCCCCGGCACGCCGACACCGGGGCACGCTACGGGGAGGACCCCCGGTGCAGCGGTCCGTACCGGATCGAGGAGCACCGGCCGGGCGCGTATCTGCACCTGGTGCGCAACCCGTACTGGGACCGGGCCACCGACCCGGTGCGGCCCGCCCTGCCCGACCGGGTGGAGCTGACCATCGGGGTGGGTCTCGACGACCTCGACGCCCAGCTGATCGACGGGGTCTTCGACATCAACCTCGAAGGGCGCGGGCTCCAGCACGCGGCCCAGCAGCGGGTCACCGCGGACGAGGTCCTGCGCACCCACACCGACAACCCGCGCACGAGCTTCCTGCACTTCGTCTCCCTCCAGCCGCACATCCCGCCGTTCGACAACGTGCACGTGCGCCGGGCGGTGCACTACGCGGCGGACCGGCTGCTGCTCCAGGAGGCCCGCGGCGGCCCCGTCACCGGCGGTGACCTGACACCCGCGCTGTTCCCGCCGCGGCTCCCGGCCCACCAAGGGCTGGACCGCTACCCGGCCGGACCCGATCTGCGCGGCGATCTCGACAAGGCGCGGGCGGAGCTCGCGGCGGCCGGCCTGCCGGACGGGTTCGACGCGGTGATCGGCACCCAGCGCGGAAAGTTCCGGCTGGTCGCCGACGCGGTCGTCGAGTCGGTGGCCCGGGTCGGCATCCGGCTGACCGTCAAGGAACTCGACGTGGCCAGCTACTTCAGCCTGGGCGCGGGCTCGCCGGAGACCATCCGCAAGCACAACCTCGGGCTCGTCGTCACCGACTGGGGCGCGGACTTCCCGACCGAGTACGGCTTCCTCGCCCCGCTCGTCGACGGCCGCCAGATCAAGCGGAACGGCGGCAACTGGAACATCGCCGAGCTGGACGCCCCGGAGATCAACGAGCTGATCGACCGGAGCCTGCACACCACCGATCCGGCCGAACGCACCCGGCTGTGGCGGGTGGTGGAGAGACTGGTGATGGAACACGCCGTGATCCTTCCGCTGGTCCACGACAAAACCCTGTCCTTCCGCAATCCCTGGGTCACCAACGTCTACGTCCAGCCCGCCTTCGGCCTGTACGACATCCAGGCCATGGGTCTCGGCCCCACCGCCGCCCCTCTCGACCGGGAGACCACTCCATGACCGACAGCACACCGGAGCTCCGCTTCATCCCGCTGAGCGCGGACGACGACGACACGGCGGGCCAGTGGCTCGAACTGATGGCGGAGTCGGCGGACGACGTCCCCGGGTCCGCACCGCCCTGCCCCGTCGACATGATCGGCTCCCTGCGCTTCGCCCCGCCGGCCACCGCGCTGGAGGACTGGGTCGCCCTGCGCGACGGGCAGGTGGTCGGCGCGCTGCGGATCGCGCTGCCGCACGGCGCGCCGGTGGCCCGCGTGGACCAGCTCCTCGTCCACCCCAAGCTGCGCCGCCGCGGGATAGGCCGGGCGCTGTTCGGCCGGGCCCTCGAACTGGCCGCCGACCACGGGCGGACCACGCTCGCCGGCATGACCGTCGAGGCACTGGAGGGGGGCCCGGCGCGCGACGCCGCCCCGTCGGCCTTCGCCGCCGCCCTGGGCGCGTCCCGCGCCGACGGCCCGTCCGGTCTGCACCAGTGGCTCGACCTGCGCCGCCACGACCCGCTCGCCGACGGCGTGCCCGCCCTGCCCGAGGGCTACGGCCTGGTCCGCTGGGGCACCGTCACGCCCGACGCCTACGCCGTGCCGGTCTCGCTGCTGGAGCAGTCCCTCGGTGACAGCGGGGCGGAGCCCGACCCCGACCAGGAGGTCGAGACGAGCTACGCCCGCGCCTTCGAGACGATGCGGGTGGGCCGGGGACGCCGGGCGTACCACACCGGTGTCGTCCACGAGGCGAGCGGAACGCTGGCCGGCTACACCAGCGTCTCCAAGACCACCGGCAACCCCGAGTACGCGCTGCAGGGCATGACGGTGGTCCACCGGGGCCACCGCGGGCACCGGCTGGGGCTGCTCCTGAAGCTCTCGAACCTGGAGAACGTGCTGCGCCAGCAGCCCGCGGTACGGCTGCTGGAGACGGCGAACGCCGAGGACAACCACTCGATGATCGCCGTCAACAGCGCGATGGGATTCGTACCTCAGGACCGCTGGGTGTCCTGGACCGTGGCCGTCGGTTCGTCCGGCTGAGTCACGACCGCTTCCGGCTCCGGCCCCGGCTTCCCGCCGGGGCCTTTGCCGTGGGGGCGCTTCGGCAGGGTGAGCCCCATACCGGCCAGCACACCGATGACGACGATCGCGGCTCCTGCCAGGGACAGGCCGCTCGGCCGCTCGCCGAGCGCCGGCCAGGCCGCCGCGATGCCGACGACCGGCACGAGCATCGAGTACGGGGCCACGGTCCCGGCCTCGTACCGCTTCAGCAGCGCCGTCCAGATGCCCGAGCCCACCACGGAACCCGCCAGCGCGATGTAGAGCAGCGCCACCAGGCCGGGCCAGCCCTCCGCGTCGAACGCGCCGCCGAAGGCCCGCCACCCCGTGGCCGGCCCCTCCATGACGGCGGACAGCGCCAGCAGGGGCAGGGGCGGCACCACGGACATCCACAGCGCGAAGCGCAGCGGGTGCTCGGGCCTGGCCTGCCGGCTGGCGAGGTTGCCGAGGGCCCAGCCGAGCGCCGCCAGCAGGGTGAGGAAGAGCGGCAGCAGCGCCGCGGTCCTGGCCCGGTCGACGGCGATCACCGTCAGCCCCAGGACCGCCGCCGCCATGCCGGCCAGTTGCTGCCACGACAGCCGCTCGTGCAGCAGGATCGCGCCGAGCAGCACCGTCAGCGGGGCCGCGGCCTGCACCACCACGGACGCCTGGCCCGAGGGCATTCCGTTGTCGATGGCCAGGAAGAGCAGCCCGAACTGCATGGCCCCGAAGCCCAGTCCGTACCCGAGCAGCCAGCGCAGCGGCACGTTCGGACGGGGGACGAACAGGACCACGGGTACCGCGAGGACCAGGAAGCGCAGTGCGGCGAGGAAGAACGGCGGGAAGTGATCGAGCCCCACCCGCACGGCGAGGAAGTTCAGTCCCCACAGCACCGCGACGAGGACGGCCAGCAGCCGGTCCCTGGTGCTCACGGAGTGGGTTCCTTCTCGCCTTCCAGAAGCCCGGATTCGATGACCTTCGCGCCGAGTCTGCGCAGCAGCTGGCCGTCGCCGATCAGCTTCTGCTCGTCGGCGGCCTGTTGCAGCACCAGGACGTGCGGGGTGCCCCGGTGGTCCTCCAGCAGCCAGCAGAACATCATGACGCCGGGGCAGGAGCCGCCCTTGAAGACGGCCTTGGACCACTTCTTCCGGTCGACGAGGATGCCGGGGTAGGCGGTCAGGATGGCGTCGACCGTCCCGCTCGCGTCCCGGGTGCCGTCCTGGACGAGTGCTTCGAGGACCCTGAACACGTCGTACGCGCTCATGTGCCAGTCCAGGCCCAGCTGGTGGACCGTCTCGCCGAGGTCGGAGCCGCGCACGGTGAGCGGCCTCGCGACCTTGTGGAGCAGTTCGCGGCGGGCCGTCTCGTCGCCTTCGGCCCAGGCCCGGCGGAGCTCCGGGGCGCCCCAGCCGATCTCGAAGACCTCGCGGCTGGACAGGAAGGGCCGCAGCAGTGAGGGGTCGTGGTGGCCGGACGCCACCACCGCGCGCTCGACGGCCTCGCGCCCGACCTTGTCGGCGAGGAGGTCGGCGGCCGTGTTGTCGCTCATCGCGATCATCTTGTGCGCCGTCTCGCGGACCGGGACCCGCGTGCCGTCCGGCAGCTCCTGCATGTCACCGGTGGGCAGGCTGCGCAGGTCGGGCCGGGTGACGACCTCGTCGTCCCAGTCCAGCTCACCGTTGTCGATGGCGTGGATGAGGGCCCGCATGAGGTAGAGCTTGTACGCGGAGCCGGTGGGCAGCGCCCGGTGGGCCTCCTTCTCGTGCAGCACGATGTGCCGGCCCTCTTCGATGCGGACGGCGAGCACCGAGGAGGTGACTCCCTCGATCCGCAGCGCCTCGTCGAGATCGGCCCACTCACGCACCTCGGGGACGAAGATGTCCGGCTGGAGGTGCAGGATGCGGACGAGACCCGTCGAGTCGATGATCACGGTGAGGGAGAAGTCCCGGCCCGACTGGTCGGTGAGGACCAACCAGCCCTTGTGGGCGACGGGCTGATAGGTCGTCACGGTGAACGGGCCGAGCTTGCGCCACTCGTCCAGGGTCGCCGTGAAGCCCTGCGGGTACTTGTCGAGGAAGCCGGGCACCAGGGACGCGGCCATGTCCTCCTCGGAAGGGAGGTGCGGCGTCGTCAGCAGCTCCATCGCCCAGCGGCAGGGGCCGGCCAGGGGAGAGCTGTCCGCGGCGAGTTCCGTCTCGGCCGCGGTCCGGACGGCGGATGTGGTGGTACCAGGGACTTCGGTCATCGTCACTCCTTGTCCGGTCAGTTCTCGGTGACCGTGATGGCGGCGCACGGACACAGGTCCGCGCACAGCCGGGCTCCTTCGTGGAGCGCGGGCGGCGGGGTGGGGTCGAGCAGCACCACGGTGCCGGTGTCGGGGTCCTGGGCGAAGATATCGGGCTCCGTCGCCGCGCACCGGCCCATGGCGCAACAGGCGGCCGTATCGACGGTGACGGTCAGCCGGCCCGGGTCGCTCACCAGGTCACCGGGAGGCTGCCGAGGCCGTAACTCGACACCTCGTGACGGAAGTCGAGCTCCTCGAAGGGCACGGCCAGCCGCACGTCGGGCATCCAGCGCAGTACGGCGGCGAGCATCTCCTCGATCTCGGCCTTGGCGAGCCACTGCCCGAGGCACTGGTGGATGCCGTGGCCGAAGGCCAGGTGCCGGCGTGCGTCGCGGTGCGGGTCCACGGTGTCGGGGGACGGGAAGAGCTGCTCGTCGCGGTTGCCCGCGGACAGCGACAGCACGACGCCCTCGCCGGCCTTGATGACCACGTCACCGAGCCGTACGTCCTCGGTGGCCGCGCGGGCCAGTCCGTTCTGCACGATGGAGTGGAAGCGCAGGAGTTCCTCGACGGCCGCGGGAAGCAGCTCGGGGTTGTCGCGCAGCGAGGCGGCGAGGCCCTTCTCGGTGACCAGGCTCAGCAGACTGAGACCGGCCTGGCTCGTGGTCGTACCGTGTCCGGCGACCAGCAGCAGCCGGCACATCGGGACCATCTCGTCGATGTCGAGCCTGCCCTCGCGCACCTGGTCGACGACCAGCCGGCTGATCAGGTCGTCCCCGGGTTCGCGGATGCGCGACTCGACGAGCTCGCGCAGGAAGGCGTCGAGTTCGTCGCGGGCCGCCGCCACCTGCTGGGGGGTGTAGCCGCGGTCGATCAGGATGGCGCTGCGGTCCTCCATCAGGGCCCGCTCACCCGCGGGTATGCCGAACATCGCGGCGATGACGCGGGACGGCACGGGAATCGTCAGTTTTGCCACGAGATCGACCGGACGCTCACCGGTGACCACTTCGGAAAGAATTTCGTCCAGCATTTCCCGGAGCATCGGGCGCATTTCATCGGCGCGGCGCTGAAGGAATTCACGCGTGAGCATCGAACGCAGCCGCGAGTGCTCCGGATCGTCCGCGCGGATGAACGATGCGGATTTCGGCTGGGCCCGTACCAACTGCGATGTGGGCGTCATCATGGGAAATCCGGGAGCGCTGGTCACCGCGGTGAATCGGCGGTCGCCCAGCACGGCGCGGACATGAGCGTGCGCGGTCACCAGCCACACCTGGCTGCCGTCCCACAGCGTCACCTTGCTCGCCGCCGGGCCCGCCCTCAACTCGGCGAGCTGCGGGGGCGGATCGACCGGGCAGCCCCGGCGCATCGGGTAGGACGGTGCCGCCTTCCCGTCCTGGACCGCTACATCGTCTCGCATCATGTTCCGCCCATCAGTACACAAAGGTCATGCCGACGTGGGATCGCTGTCACAATCTGCCCGATATGGCGGGCGCGCGTCCCCTGCGCGCGCCCACTGCGCATAACCGGCGCGGAGTGCACATAACCCGTGGTGACAATGGGTATTCACTCGCGATGACCGGGCTGATAACGTCACCGATTCCGCGTCGATGCGCATAAGCATTTCAAGGGAACACACCGGCTCGCACACTGGGGGTTACACATGTCCGGAATTCTGCAGGGAAAGGTCGCGCTCGTCACCGGCGCAAGCTCCGGCATCGGTGAGGCCACGGCACGCGCCCTGGCCGCCGAGGGGGCCAAGGTCGCCGTCGCCGCACGCCGCACCGACCGGCTGGAGGCGCTGCGCACGGAGCTGGAGGCCGAGGGCGCCACCGTGCTCGTCCTCCCGCTCGACGTCGCCGACGAGCAGGCGGTCCACGCCGCGGTCGCCACGACCGTGGAGACGCTCGGCTCCCTCGACGTCCTCGTGAACAGCGCGGGTCTGATGCTGCTCGGCCCCGTGGAGGGCGCCGACACCACGGACTGGACCCGCATGATGGACGTCAACGTCCTCGGCCTGATGTACATGACCCACGCGGCCCTGCCGCACCTGCTCCGCAGCCGGGGCACGGTCGTGCAGATCTCCTCGGTCGCCGCGCGCGTGGTGGGCCGGGGCAGCGCCGCCTACAACGCCAGCAAGTTCGCGGTGAACGGCTTCAGCGAGGGCCTGCGCCAGGAGGTCACCGAACGCGGGGTACGCGTCGTGGTGATCGAGCCCGGCACCGTCGAGACCGAGCTGCGCGACCACATCACGCACGCCCCGTCGAAGGCCGCCATCCAGGAGCGCGTCACGAAGATCCGCCAGCTGCAGAGCGCGGACATCGCCGAGGCGGTCCGCTACGCAGTGACGGCACCGGCGCACGCGACCGTGAACGAGATCTTCATCCGCCCGACCGACCAGGCCTGAGCCGGTCACGGCACGAACGCTATGCCGACCCGTCACCCGCTATGCGCGGACCGGACGGCCGTGCCGCCGCACGAAACCCCACGCACAGGATGTACGCGGAAGAGCAACGCGAGGAAGGGTTACAGGAGATGACGACCAGTAAGCCGACGGAGACCGGCAGCGGCTTCGATGCCGGCGTGCACGGTGTGGTCCGGCCGACCACCGCGACAGGGGGCACGCTCCGACTGGTACGCACCGACGACTTCGACTCACTGGACCCGGGGAACACCTACTACGCGTACACCTGGAACTTCCTGCGGCTGATCGGCCGGACACTCGTCACGTTCGACACCGCGCCGGGCAAGGCGGGCCAGCGGCTCGTGCCCGACCTCGCCGAGTCCCTGGGCGAGTCGTCCGACGGCGGGCGCACCTGGACGTACCGGCTGCGCGCGGGACTGACCTACGAGGACGGTTCGCCCGTCACGTCCGGCGACGTCAAGTACGCGATCGCCAGGAGCAATTACGGCACCGACGTGCTCGGCGTCGGGCCCACCTACTTCCGGCAGCTGCTGGGCACCGAATACGGCGGCCCCTGGCGGGAGCCCGACGTCGACGGCCCCGTGACGCTGGAGACCCCGGACGACCGGACCCTGATCTTCCGGCTGCGTGAGCCGTTCGCGGGCATGGACCTGCTGGCGACCATGCCCAGCACGACCCCGGTCCCCCGCCACCTGGACACCGGCGCCGGATACGCCACGGGGCCGGTCGCGACCGGCCCCTACCGGGTCGCTTCGTACACCCGGGGCAAGCTGGCCGTACTGGAGCCCAACCCGCACTGGGACCGGTCCACCGACCCGGTGCGCCACCAGCGTGCCGGGCGGATCGAGGTGCATCTCGGGGTCGAGCCGCACGAGGTCGACCGGATGCTGATCTCCGGCGAGGCCCACATCGACCTGGCCGGCTTCGGCGTCCAGCCGCTGGCGCAGGAACGCATCCTGGCCGACCCGGAGCTCCGGGCCAACGCCGACAACCCGCTGACCGGGTTCACCTGGATCTACTGCCTGTCGAGCAACATCGCGCCGTTCGACAACGTGCACTGCCGCCGCGCCGTGCAGTTCGCCACGGACAAGCTCGCCATGCAGGAGGCGTACGGCGGTTCGGTCGGCGGGGACATCGCGACGACCATCCTCCCGCCCACCATCGACGGGTACGAGCCCTTCGACCGCTACCCGGTCGGGGACGAGGGCACCGGCGACCTGGAGGCCGCGCGCGCCGAACTCGCCCTGGCCGGTATGCCGAACGGCTTCAAGACGAAGATCGCCGCCCGCAAGGACCGGCTCAAGGAGTACCGGGCCGCCGAGGCGCTCTCCGCGGGTCTGGCGCGTGTCGGCATCGAGGCCGAGGTGCTGGACTTCCCCTCGGGCGACTACTTCGAGGTCTACGGGGGCTCGCCGTCCTACCTGGCCGAACACGGCATCGGGATCATCATGTTCGGCTGGGGCGCCGACTTCCCCGACGGCTACGGCTTCCTCCAGCAGATCGTCGACGGCCGGGCCATCAAGGAGCGCGGCAACCAGAACATGGGTGAGCTCGACGACCCCGAGATCAACGAGCTGCTGGACCGGGGCGCCACGTGCGCCGACCCGGCCGAGCGTGCGGAGATCTGGCAGCGCATCGACCGGCTGACGATGGAGCACGCGGTGATCGTGCCCTATCTCTACCCGCGCTCGCTGCTCTACCGGCACCCGCACGCGAAGAACGTCTTCGTCACGGGGTCGTTCGGCATGTACGACTACGCGGCGCTCGGAGCCGAGGACTGATCCGGTCCACCGGACCGTGACGGCCGGCCGCGGCAGGGGGAAGCTCCGCCGCGGCCGGCCGTCCCGTACCCCCGCTACCCGGCCTTCGTCCACCTGCGGTGCGGCGCCGGCCGGCCGGTGCTCCGACGGGCCGCGATGCCCGCACCGTGGAACTCGGTCTCGAACGCGTCCAGTTGACGCAGGAACTGCCGGGTGGAACTGGTCAGCGAGGTCCCCCGGGAGCTGCGCAGCAGCAGCCTGGCGCCCAGCCGGAACTCCAGCCGGTGAATCCGGCGGGTCAGGGCGGACTGGCTGATGGAGAGCACCGCCGCCGCCCGGTTGATGCTGCCGTGCTGGGCGACCGCGCGCAGCAGATGCAGATCCTCGACGTCCAGCTGCCCCGACTCCTGCGGCGACGGGGACTCCCCCGGTGTGTGCGCGGAGAGCCCTCCGGCGCGCGCCCCCGCGGGGGTGGCGCCCGCGTCCTGCCGGTCCAGCTGTTCCCCGTACCACTGCGCCCACCAGGGGTCGCGGAGCATGTCCTGATGGTGCTCGGCGAACCGTCCCAGACAGCGGGCCGTGAGCAGCGTGGCCAGCTGCTCGGCCAGCGCCCCCGGCACCACGGCCGGGTCGACGATCAGCGAGCAGGTGCGGCGGGGGCGCTCGACGACGGAGCGGCGTACCAGGTTCGGGGTGTGCACGGCCGGGCCCGTGGGTGAGCCCAGGCCGACGACGTCCCCCCGGTGCAGCATGCCCCGGACGACCGAGGACCCGGCCACCTGGAGCCGCGGGGGCTTGGGCAGGCCCGCGGCGTGGAAGACCCGCTCGACCAGCGCCTCCGAGCCGGGCCCGGCCTCACTCACCCAGTTCTCGTCCAGCAGGTCGGCCAGCGAGAGGGACGCGCGGTCGGCCAGCGGATGACCGGACGGCAGCGTGACCCACAGCGCGTCGTCCAGCACGTCGTAGACCCGCACCGCCCGGTCCACCGAGGCGTGCGGGGTGTCGAAGCCCCAGGTGTGCACGGCGTCCACGGTGAAGTCGGCCAGCTGCCTCAGCGCCCCGTGCGGGGTGTCGTGGCTGATGGACAGCAGCACTCCGAGCGTGGCCGACGCGTCCTCGACCACGTCCTCCAGGAGCGGTTCCGCGGACGCGATGGACAGCACGTCCGGGGCGTCCAGGGCCTCCGGTCCACTGCCGAATATCTCCGTACGGGCGGCCAGGTCGACCTGCCGGAAGAAGCGCCGCCCGGCCACGAGCAGCCGGGATCCGGCCGCGGTCAGCTGCGCGGAATGACAGCCGCGCCGCGTCAGCGCCAGGTCCACGTCCTTGTCCAGCCGGTCCAGTCGGCGCTCGACCGAGCCCTGCCGCAGACCGAGCCTCCGGGCCACCTCGGCGAGGTCTCCGCATCCCGCCACCGTGTCCAGAAGCTGCAGGTCCGCACGCGAAAAGGGAAACTGCGCCGGCGAGACGGGAACAGACGCCAAAACTCGCTCAAAAGGCACCGCGGACATCCTTTTTGATTGAGACCGACCGGCACCCGGGGTGCGGCGTCGCGGTGCTGGGCACGCACCCAGCCCCGCTCCTTCTCCCACCCCTCATGTGCCGGTCGGTCTGAAGGGCGGGCTTCCGCATCAGAGTTCGGGGCGCGTCACTCCCACCCGTCTTCGCCCTCTCTCCGGAGCCTCCTCGGATATCTGGAAGAGAGCGGGCGAAGAGCGGCGACCGTCACGGTTCTCAGGTCTTGCCCAACGCTGACCGACCAGGAGACCCATGTCCCGCGTATCGACCGGCCCCAAGAACGAACCGACAGCTGCCCACGCACTGCTGACCCGGCTGCACGAGCACGGTGTGGACAAGGTCTTCGGCGTCGTCGGCCGCGAGGCTGCCTCGATCCTCTTCGACGAGGTCGAAGGCATTGAATTCGTGCTCACGCGGCACGAGTTCACCGCCGGTGTCGCCGCCGATGTGCTCGCCCGGATCAGTGGCCGACCGCAGGCGTGCTGGGCCACGCTCGGCCCCGGAATGACGAACCTCTCCACGGGTATCGCCACGTCGATCCTGGACCGCTCGCCGGTCATCGCGCTGGCCGCCCAGTCCGAGTCCCACGACATCTTCCCCAACGACACCCACCAGTGCCTCGACCTGGTCGCCATCGCGAAGCCGATGACGAAGTACGCCGTCGAGCTGGAGCGCCCGTCCGAGATCACCGACCTGGTGGACTCCGCGGTGTCGGCGGCCATGACCGAGCCGGTCGGCCCCTCCTTCATCTCCCTCCCGGTCGACCTGCTGGGCTCCAGCGAGGGCATCACCCTCGACGGCCACCCGGCCGCCCGTACCCCCGCCAAGCCCACCGGCATGGTCGACGCCGACTGGAAGAGCGCCGCCGACGAGGCCATCGAGCTGCTGCGCGGTGCCGAGCACCCGGTCCTGGCCGTCGGTGCCGCGGCCATCCGCTCCGGCGCCGTGGACGCCATCCGCGCCCTGGCCGAGCGGCTGAACATCCCGGTCATCACGACGTACATCGCCAAGGGCATCCTGCCGCACGAGCACGAGCTCAACTACGGTGCCGTCACCGGCTACATGGACGGCATCCTCGGCTTCCCGGCCCTGGAGACCCTGTTCGCCCCGGTGGACGTCGTCCTCACCGTCGGCTACGACTACGCCGAGGACCTGCGGCCCTCGATGTGGGCCCGCGGCCAGGAGAAGCAGACCGTCCGCATCTCGCCCACCCCGAACCCGATTCCCCGGGTGTACCGCCCCACCGTCGACGTCGTCACCGACGTCCTGGCCTTCGTCGAGTACGTCGACGCGGCCACCAAGGACCTCGCCGCGAAGGACCGGCACGACATCGCCCCGCTGCGCGCGCGGATCGCGGAGTTCCTCGCCGACCCGACCGAGTACGAGGACGGCATGCGCGTCCACCAGGTCATGGACTCCATGAACGAGGTCATGGCCGAGACCGCGGGTGCGGGCCGGGGCACGATCGTCTCCGACATCGGCTTCTTCCGTCACTACGGGGTGCTGTTCGCCCGTGCCGACCAGCCCTTCGGCTTCCTCACCTCGGCCGGCTGCTCCAGCTTCGGCTACGGCATCCCCGCGGCCATCGGCGCGCAGATGGCCCGTCCCGGCGAGCCCACCTTCCTCATCGCGGGCGACGGCGGCTTCCACTCCAACAGCGCCGACCTGGAGACCATCGCCCGTCTCAACCTGCCGATCGTCACGGTCGTCGTGAACAACGACACCAACGGCCTCATCGAGCTCTACCAGAACCTCGGCCACCGTCGCAGCCACGACCCGGCGGTGAAGTTCGGCAGCGTCGACTTCGTCGCCCTCGCGGAGGCGAACGGCGTCGACGCGACCCGCGCGACCTCGCGCGAGGAACTGCTCGCCGCGCTGCGCAAGGGAGCCGAGCTGGGCCGTCCCTTCCTCATCGAAGTACCGGTCAACTATGACTTCACGACCGGTGGCTTCGGGGCACTGAGCATCTGATCATGTCTGCGCAGGAGTCTCCTGCCGCCTACGGATTCCTGGTCTCCGCCCAGCTGGACGGAGACCGGGTCCTCGGTGCGGCCCACGCCACCCAGGGCACGAGCACCGGCGTCCGGGAAAGTCTGCAGACGCAGACCGTCACCGCGTCGCTGGTCCATGCCCCCAACGTCTCTCCCGAACCCGCACTGGCCCGCGACGCGGACATCGCCGTGCTGGCCGTCGGCGAGATCTACAACGGGGACGACCTTCGGTCCGTCCTCCCGTCCGCGGACGCCGATACCGGCGACGCGCAGCTGTTGCTCCAGCTGTTCCACCGCTACGGAATCCATGCGTTCCGCCTCGTCAACGGCCGGTTCGCCGCAGTGGTCGCCACCGGCCAGAGCGTGTACCTGGCGACCGACCACGCCGGTTCCGTACCGCTGTACATCCGGCCGGGCCGCGGCGAGGTCTTCGCCTCGACCGAGGCCAAGACGCTGGCCAGACACGGCGGACCGATGGGCCTGCCGGTCCCGTCCGCCCGCCGGGTGCGGCGTCTCGCCGGGGTCTACCAGGTGCCGGCCGGCACGGTGCTGGCCATCGACCTCAAGACCGGCACCACCGATGCCCACCGCACGTGGGCCCCGGCGCTGTCGCGCCGCATCGTCGAGGAGGACGAGGCGGTCCAGTCGCTGCGCGAGGTCCTGGACACCGCCGTCCGTTCCCGGCTGGGTCCGGACGGGCCTCCGCTCGTGGTGCTCTCCGGGGGCATCGACTCCTCCGGGGTCGCGGCGCTCGCCCACCGGGCCGCCGGCGCGCTGGACACCGTATCGATGGGGACCGAGACCTCGGACGAGTTCCCGCAGGCCCGCGTCGTGGCGGAACACCTCGGCTCGCACCACCGCGAACTGACGCTGCACACCTCGGACCTGCTCGGCCGGCTGCCGCACACCGTCTGGTCCGCGGAGTCGCTCGACCCGGACATCATCGAGTACCTGCTCCCGCTGAACTCCCTCTACGGGACGCTCAAGGGGCCGCAGCGCCGCATCCTCACCGGGTACGGCGCCGACATCCCGCTCGCCGGGATGCACCGCGAGGACCGGCTGCCGGACCTCGACTCGGCGGTGGCGTACGACATGGCCACCTTCGACGGTCTCAACGAGATGTCCCCGGTGCTGTCGACGATGTACGGGCACTGGACCACGCACCCGTACTGGGACCGTGAGGTCCTCGACCACCTGGTCTCCCTGGAGGCCGGGCTCAAGCGCCGTTACGGACGCGACAAGTGGGTGCTGCGGGCCGCGATGGCCGAGCTGCTCCCGCACGAGACGGTCACCCGGCCGAAGCTCGGCGTGCACGAGGGTTCGGGCACCACCTCCGCCTTCAGCCTGATCCTCACGGAGCACGGCGTACCGGAGGAGTCCATACCGGTCGCCAAGCGCCAGGTCGTACAGGAGCTGTTCGACCGCACCGTCGTCAAGGGCGAGCACCCTGACCACGTCTCCACCTGGGACGTGGTCGGCGAGGTGGCGGACCAGCTCAAGGAGCGCCGCTCCGTGCCGTCGTCGCGACGGCCGGCCGGGTCGCCCCAGCTGCACGCCGCACCCGTGCCCGGTCACCGGCCGGCCCAGGAAGGGGAGTGAACCAGTGCAGCGCATCGATTCGCACGTCTCGCCCCGTTACGCGCAGATCCCCACGTTCATGCGGCTGCCGCACGACACCGAACCGAGCGGCTACGACGTGGTGGTCATCGGCGCCCCGTACGACGGTGGCACCAGCTACCGTCCGGGCGCCCGGTTCGGTCCGCGCGCCATCCGCAACGAGTCGGGGCTCATCCACGGGGTCGGCATCGACCGCGGCCCGGGCACCTTCGATCTGATCAGGTGCGCGGACGCCGGCGACATCGACCTGACGCCGTTCAACATGCACATCGCCATGGAGACGGCCGAGCAGCACCTGCGGGCGCTGCTCGCGGACAACGCCGCGTTCCTGATGATCGGCGGCGACCACTCGCTGACCCTGGCCGGTCTGCGGGCGGTCGCCGACCAGCACGGACCGGTGGCGGTGGTGCACCTGGACGCGCACTCCGACACCAACCCGGCGTTCTACGGGGGCGAGTTCCATCACGGGACACCGTTCCGGCACGCCATCGACGAGAAGATCGTCGACCCGTCGGCCATGGTCCAGATCGGCATCCGCGGCCACAACCCGAAGCCGGACTCGCTCGACTACGCCCGCGGGCACGGCGTCCGGATCGTCACCGCCGACGAGTTCGCCGAGAACCCGGTGTCCCGGACGGCGGACCTCATCCGCGAGCGGGTCGGCAAACGCCCCGTGTACGTCTCGGTGGACATCGACGTATGCGACCCGGCGTTCGCCCCGGGCACCGGCACCCCGGCCCCGGGAGGACTGACCTCCCGCGAAGTCCTCGCGCTGCTGCGCTGCATCGGGGACCTCAAACCGGTCGGCTTCGACGTCATGGAGGTCTCCCCGCTCTACGACCACGCGGGGATCACCTCCGTCCTGGCCACCGAGATCGGCGCGGAACTGCTCTACCAGTACGCCCGCGCCCATCGCCCCAGAAGCGAAGGAGACAACGCACCATGACCGATCCGATCATCGACTGCACCCGTGACGGCGATCACCTCCGCGCGCTCACCGCCCAGTTGCCGAAGGTCCCGCGCGCCGACCTGTACGCCTTCCTGGACACCGCGAAGCAGCAATCGGTGGAGCTGCCCGCGCACCTGGGTGCCGCGCTCGACGAGTTCAACGCCGACGGCAACAACGACGGCTATCTGCTGCTGCGCGGACTGCCGGTGGACCAGGGCGACGCCCTGCCCCCGACCCCCACCAGCACCCCGGCCCCCGTGGAGCGCGGGCTGCTGTCCATGGAGGCGATGCTCGCGCTCATCGGGCGCAGACTGGGACTCCACACGGGCTACCAGGAGCTCCGCTCCGGCACCGTCTACCACGACGTGTATCCGTCGCCGGGTGCGCACCACCTCTCCTCGGAGACCTCCGAGACGCTGCTGGAGTTCCACACGGAGATGGCGTACCACGTCCTCCAGCCCAACTACGTGATGCTCGCCTGCTCCCGCGCCGACCACGAGCGCAAGGCGAAGACCCTCGTCGGCTCGGTCCGCAAGGCGCTGCCGCTGCTCTCGGACGAGGTGCGCACGCGCCTCTTCGACCGCAAGATGCCGTGCATGGTCGACGTCGCGTTCCGCGGCGGGGTGGAGGACCCGGGGGCGATCGCCGAGGTCAAGCCGCTCTACGGCGACGAGAAGGACCCGCTGCTGGGGTACGACCGTGAGCTCCTCGCTCCCGTGGACCCCGCCGACAAGGAAGCCGTGGCGGCGCTGTCCGCGGCTCTCGACGACGTGACCGAGGAAGTCAGCCTGGTCCCCGGTGACGTCCTCATCATCGACAACTTCCGTACGACGCACGCCCGTACGCCGTTCTCGCCGCGGTGGGACGGCAAGGACCGGTGGCTGCACCGCGTCTACATCCGTACCGACCGCAACGGCCAGCTCTCGGGCGGTGAGCGGGCCGGCGACGTGATCTCGTTCAGCCCGCGCCGCTGATCTGTCCCCCCACGGGACGGGCCGGCCCCTCTTCCGGGGGCCGGCCTTCGCGATGCCTGGCCACCTCTACCCGACAAGGACCTTGATATGCCGCGCACTTCACTCATCCGTTCCAGACCCTCGCTGCGACTGGCGGGCGCCGTCGGGGCGGGCCTGCTGATCGCCCTGGCCGCCGCGCCAGTCCACGCCACGGCCGGTACCGCCACCCCGGCGGCCACGGGCACCGTCCTCGCCTTCGGCGGGGAGGACAACTGGGGGGAGACCGACGTCCCGGCCGAGGCGCTGTCGGGGGTGACCGCCATCGACGGCGGCGACATCCACAGCCTCGCCGTCAAGAACGGCAAGGTGATCATGTGGGGCAGCTGGGGCTGCTCTCGGCCGGCCGCCGGCTGCAGCACCAACAGCATCTACGTGCCTGCCGAGGCCCAGTCCGGCGTGACCGCCGTCGCGGGCGGAGAGGACCACAGCCTCGCCCTCAAGGGAGGCAAGGTCATCGCCTGGGGCGGCAACGTCGCCGGCCAGCTGAACGTCCCGGCCGAGGCCCAGTCCGGGGTGAGCGCCATCGCCGCCCACGATGACCGCAGTCTGGCGCTCAAGGACGGCAAGGTCATCGCCTGGGGCGGCTCGAACCTCAGGGGAGAGCTCGACGTACCGGCCGAGGCCCAGTCGGGGGTGACCGCCATAGCCGTCGGAGACTTCCACAACCTGGCCCTCAAGGACGGCAAGGTCATCGCCTGGGGCGGCGACAACTACTGGGGCCAGAACACCGTCCCGGCCGAGGCCACCAGCGGAGTGACCGCCATCGGCGCAGGGCTGTACCACAGCGCGGCGGTCAAGGACGGCAAGGTCATCGCCTGGGGCGACTCGCGGTACAACCGCATCAACGTGCCTACCGAGGCCCAGTCGGGGGTGAGCGACGTCGCCGTCGGCGGGGGCCACACGTTCGCCCTCAAGAGCGGCAAGGTCATCGCCTGGGGCGGGGGCTCCTACCCCGGCGCCACCAACGTCCCGGCCGCCGCCACTTCGGGCGTGGTCGCGATCTCCTCCGGATCGGGCCACGGCCTGGTCCTCAAGTAGAGGACGCGCGCCGGTCACTCCACTCGTCACATCACTTCGAACTCCAAGGAACCTGATATGCCGAGCACTTCGCAGAACCGCACCCGCTCTCCGCTGCGCCTGGCGGCAGCTGTCGGGGCGGGCCTGCTGATCACCCTGGGCGCCGCACCGGTCCACGCGTCGGCCGGCACCGCCGCCGCGACCGGCACCACCCTGGCCTGGACCGCCGGCGAGAACAACTGGGGGGAGGCCACCGTCCCCACCGAGGCACTGTCGGGGGTCTCCGCCATCGACGGGGGCGACTACCACAGCCTCGCGATCAAGAACGGCAAGGTCCTCATGTGGGGCACCTGGGTCTGCTGGCAGGTCACCGACTGCACGACGAACAAGATCTACGTCCCCGTCGAGGCGCAGTCCGGTGTGACCGCCGTCGCCGGCGGATACGACCACAGCCTCGCGCTCAAGGGCGGCAAGGTCATCGCCTGGGGCAGCAACGCCAGCGGCCAGCTGAACGTCCCGGTCGAGGCCCAGTCCGGCGTGACCGCGATCTCCGCCAGCGGCGACCGCAGCCTGGCGCTGAAGAACGGCAAGGTCATCGCCTGGGGCGGCCCCAACCTGGGGGGCGACCTCGATGTGCCGGTGGAGGCCCAGTCCGGGGTGACCGCGATCTCTGCGGGACACTCACACAATCTGGCGGTCAAGGACGGCAAGGTCATCGCCTGGGGCGGTGACAACTACTTCGGGCAGAACAACGTGCCCGCGGCGGCCACCACCGGGGTGACCGCCGTGGCGGCCGGGTTCGCGCAGAGCGTGGCACTCAAGAACGGCCAGGTCATCGCCTGGGGCGACACGCGGGAGGGCCGTACCACCGTCCCGACCGAGGCCCAGTCGGGTGTGACGGCCATCGCCGCCGCCAGCTTCCACAGCCTCGCGTTGAAGAACGGCAAGGTCATCGCCTGGGGCGGAAACGGTCCCGGCAGCAATTACGTCCCGGCCGCCGCCACGTCCGGCGTGACCGCGATCTCCACCGGATCCGGCCACAGCCTGGCCCTCAAGTAGAAGGAACCCCACCCCCGATTCCAGGACGGCGGACCCGGCCACCGAACCGGTCCGCCGTCCTGTCATGTTCCGGCCCTGTAGGAGACTCGTCCCATGACTTCACGCTTACGCCGCCGGTCCGGCCAGGCCGCATCCCTGCTCTTCGTGTTCCTGCTGGCCGGGGTCGGCGCCTGCTCCGGCGGCCCGAGTCAGAGCAAGCTCAAGGGGATCGCCACCTCGGACGAGGTCCGGAAGAAGCGGGAGCGCGCCGAGCGCGAACTGCGGGCCCGGGCCGAGGAGATCGGCACGGCGTCCCCGTGGGGCCCGGTCCTGCGTACCACCGTGGTGGACACCTGCGCGCGGGGCGGCGGCAAGAACCACCTCGACCCGAATCCTCAGGAACAGCCCGCCATGACCTGCGGGATGCGGCTGCACCTGTACTTCGTCGTCGACCGCCCCGTACCGGAGGTGCTGCGGGAGCTCCGGACCATGAAGACCCCCACCGTCTGGAACGAGGGCTCGGTCAGGACCGCCCTGCGCTACTACGAGGAGAAGACCTACGAGAGTCCGCACGCCTACCGGCCGGGCATCGGGAGCCTCACGGGAGGGGAACAGCTGTCCTGGGACGTGCCCGGCGACAACGAGAAGCTGAAGACCCCGGACCCGTGTGCCACCGGCAGGACCATCTACAGCAGCTGCACCTCGGAACCCGCGGATGTCACCCTGGCCGGCCTCCGTGAGCGCGGGGGCACGCTGTTCGAATGGACCCTGAACGCTGGCTACCACACCGTTCCGAAGGCATAGGAAAGCGGAAAGCGGACAGCCGGCCGGGGAATGCTCCCCGGCCGGCTCACTCACTCACTCACTCACTCACTCGGATACTGCGTACCGCTAGACCCAGCCGTCGATCGTCCACTCCATGGCGTCCGCGTACAGCCGGGCGCCCCCGATCTTCGGGTGGAAGGACTGCGCCGAGAGGCCGTAGGAACTCAGGATCGGCCAGTCCTTGATCGTGTTGTCGCTGTCGGTCAAGGTCTTGACCATGCCGTGAATGCTCTCCGGGTTACCACAGACGCCCTTGCCGTCGAAGTTCGTCGTGGGGTCGGAGAACCGCGCGTCGATGCCCCTGCTCCGGGCCTGCAGCGCGGCGTCCTTCATCTCGCTGGTGAGGTGCGCGGCGATGAAGTTCAGCCAGTCGTTGGACTCCTTGGAGAGTCCGAGCGGACCGAGCCGCAGACAGCCCGCGTCGCCCGAGATCAGCTTCGGGTAACCCATCAGCATGATCTTGGCGTTGGGCGCCTCGCCGTGAATCCGGTCGATCGCGGCGCCGATGTCCGTCTTCACCACCTGGGTGATCAGCAGAGGCAGCGCCTCCTGCATCTCGCGTCCCTGGTACGGGCCGTCCCGGTTGGTCTCGATCGTGCCGTCGCCGTCGACGTCACGGTCGATCTTCGGCTCGTGCGACTCGAACGCCTTCGTCTCGCAGCTGCCCGATCCGAACGAGATCAGGCACTTCTGGATGACGTCGGCGAAGCGGGAGTCGTTGCCGCCGATGGAGATCGTGACCAGGCTCGTGTTCTGGTCCAGATACCCCTTGTCGATCTGCGGCAGCTCGCCGTTCTCCGGATGCTTCAGGATGTTGTACGTCCGCGCACCCGAGCAGGCGATCAGGTGGTAGTCCATGCTCGCGTCCCAGCTGTCCGCCAGTTCACCGACGGACGCGAACGCCCCCGGAGTCTTGGCCTGGCGCGACCAGGTCTTCTTGGAACGGTGGCAGGCGTTGCGGGTCTCCTCGTTCAGCGGATCCCGGTAGTTGGTCTCCTTGTAGTAGTCCGCGTTGCCGTCGGAGGCACCTTCGCCCGAGGAGAAGGAGTCACCCATGGCCACGATCTGGTGCTTCGGCTTTCCGGGCAGCTTCTGGAACGCGACGGAGTCCCAGGCCACGTCCTCCCCGGTGCCGCCGTCCTTGGTGTGGGTCGACAGGGAGACCGAGGGCGTGCCGGTGAAGCGGAAGACTCCCAGGCTCACCCAACGGTTCTCACGGGTGCGCTGCGGCACCACACGCACCGGCGACTCGGAGTCCGACCCGCCGACGACGTAGGCGGCCTGCCTGGTGTGCGCGCCGTGGTCCGGCATGTGCACCAGGACCCTGGTCCAGCCGATGTTCGACTCGCCCAGCGTCCACTTGCCGGTGGTGAAGAGCCGGCCGCCGTCCGTCGTGGTCTTGTCCCTGGTGTGGGAGAACCAGAAGTGGTTGTTGTCACCTGCCCCGATCTGGTGCAGGTCCATCTTTCCTGGATACGTGCCGTTCGACGCGGTGAAGGTGAACTGGAACGTCCCCGCCGATGCGGACTGGCCGCAGGTTCTGCTCGCACTGCCCGCCGGTTCCACACCGCGGGGGATGTCCTCGACGATCTGGGACCCGACCGGCAGGCCGCCCAGGTCGCACTGCGGCGGATACGAGTTCGCGTCCGGTTGTTCGACATAGGTGTCGTTGAACCGATGGACGGCGTTGCCGCACATCGCGAGGAGTGTGCAGTCCTTCCACTCCACCGAGGTGTTCCACCAACAGTGCAGCCAGTGCGGGTTGGTGTCCTTGTTCCCCTCGTCGAGGGTGCAGGCGCCCTGGCCGGTGTCGTTGGAGTCACCGTCACCGATGCGGCCCGAGTAGCAGTCGTTGTTCTCCATGGTGCAGAACAGGTCGATCGGCGGCTTGGCCATCGTGCGGTAGCCGTTGTTGGTCCACCACGCGGGTCGGTAACCGGCCTGGATGTCACCGGGGCCGAACAGCGCGGCGATCGGCCGGGCGGCCCAGCCGATGACCTTCTCCTGGTACGGCCAGTGCTGCGGGTTCGCGGCGTGCGAGTAGTCGTCCCCGCCGTCCGCGTTCTCCAGGAACGGGGTGCGGTTGTACTTCCAGATGGGGTTGGCCGGGTTGTTGGTGAAGCCGACGCCCCAGTGGTCGTCGCCGCCCGCGGGGTCGCCACCCTTCTCGTAAAAGCCCGAGTTGTAGGCCCACAGCGCGAAGAACCAGTTCTCGATGTAGCGCGGGTGGCCGTTGTTGACGGTCAGCCCGGTCTTCGCGGTCTGGTTCCACTTCTCGATGAGGATGTTCGCACCGGCGGCGATGTTCGCCGTGTAGTCCAGTGCGACGGCCTCCTGCTGCGTCTTGCTCAGCGTGACGCCCTGGTCGGCGAGGCGCATGCCGTCGGTGACCTGGGAGATGCCGTAACCGCAGTCGGCGTCGCCCCAGTTGATCAGCCACGGGTCCGTCTGCTCACCGTCGGGGGCGTAGTCGACACCGTAGAAGTTCCCGATCAGGGAGTTCGCGGTGACACCCGGGACGGCGAAGCGGGTGGCCTGCCACATGTTGGATTCCTGCGCGGTGATGCCGAGCAGGACCTGTGACGGGACGTGCCAGTCGTCGGTGCGGTCCGGTACGCCGTTGGTGTCCCCGTACATCAGGTCCAGCGGGAAGAGGGACTGCGGCTGGTAGGCCGCCATGCCCGTGTTCTTCCAGTTGGCGGCACGGGAGACGTGCTTGTTGAGCGTGCCAGCGACCGTCTGGTTCACCGCCCACTCCACCTGGCGCGGAGTCGGCTGGAACGCCTGCTTGCGGACGTCGTTGCGCGGTACGGCGCAGGTGCGCTCGGCCTCGACCGGGTCGGTGGGCGAACCGGCGAGCACCGTGGCGCCCGACGCGGTGGAACCCGCCGACTTGGCGGTCTTCGAGGTCTTCGCGGCCTTTCCGCCCCCGGGCAGCGCGGGGGACGTCGCGGTCCCCGCGGCCTGCTCCTTCACGCCCCCGAGCGGCTTGCCGCCCGGCAGCGCCTCCAGCGACGCCGTCTTGCCGGTGTCGAGCATGCGCAGCTCGGTCCGGACCGTACGGGCCTCGCCCTCGCCCTCGGCACGGACGGGCGACTTCTTCCCCGGCGCCCACACGGTACCCACGGCCGTCTCGCCGCGCGTGGAGATCCGGGCGTCCTTGTCCAGGTCGCCACGGTTCTTGACGCTGCTCGGCAGCTTGCCCTCGGTCTTCGCCTCGCCCGTGACGTACACGGTGCCGTCGGCGGAGGACGCCAGGTCCCAGCGCGTCAGTTCGCCGCGGACCAGCGTGGCCGGCCGGGCGTCGCCGCTCCTGATCTGCTGGGCGCTCACCCGCTGGGCCCGGCTGTCGCCCTCGTCGGTCTTCTTCTTCGCGGAGCCGGGTATCCGCTCGATGTACGTGACACCCCCGTCGCCGTCGGCGCGCAGCTGGAAGGGGACGCTGCCCGTACGGGCGATCGTCTTCTTCCTGCCGTCCTTGCCGATCCTGACCAGCCGCGCTCCGTCGGCCGCCACGATGCCCTGCGCCGTCGGCACCGCGGAGGTCACCTGGCCGTCGAACAGAACCGGCTTCGCGGCCTTGCCGGCGGCGAGGTCGACGGAGACGAGGCGGGTTCCGGACTTCTTGTCCCCGTCGTGGGAGAGCTGGGTGAAGACCGCGTTCTCACCCGTACCGCAGCCGGGCGAGAAGTACGCCAGTGCTGCCTGGTACGGCAGCTTGGTGACCTTCCCCGACTCCAGGTCCACGACGGCGGTGAACGCGCCGCGCACCATCAGTTCGGGCTTGTTCGTGAACGTACGGGGCGCGTAGGCCACCGCCGCCAGCTTCCCGGACTCCGAGACACAGGCGTTCCCGATCCAGGCGTCGGCCTCGAAGCCCGGCTCCGAGAGGGTGGCGGCGGTCTTCCACTCGTACCCCTTGGCCGCGTCGGCCACGAGCACGTGGAAGCCCTCCGCATCCCCGGAGGTGGTCCATGCCACGTCCTTGGAAGCGGTGTATCCCTCTCCCTGCACGGCTGCGCGCCGCTGCGGGGGAATGGCCGCGACCGGCTGCTCGCCGTCCTTCGCCGCCTTGTCGGCCGACTGGGCCGACCATCCCTGCGCCGCCCCGTCCGGGATCTTGGGATCCACGGCACCGGCCTGCGAGGGCAGGGTGGCGATGAGCGCGACCGCGGTCCCTGCCACCACCAGCCCACGCGCGCGCCGCTGTCTGATACTTCGTTTCAAGGTGCGTTTCCTAGTCTGCTCGGCAAGAGCCGGAGCACACACCGTTCGGGGGCCCCGGCCCGGTGGCGCACGAGGGCCACCGCGGGCCAGTGCACACGGGCAATCTCTCTCCCAACTCTCCCTGGCATCCCACGCGTTGGAGCTCCACAAAGTCGGGCATCCACTTCCGGACATCTTTCGTCGAGCGCCGCAGGTGATCACGGCAAGAATCGGCCTTTTGATCATGGGCAGGTCAATTTCCTTCCGCGTGTATCTACTGTCACGGGACAAATTGGGGATCGGGGAAGGGACCTTCACATGGCTTTCACGGCACACGCTCGCCTCTGGGCTTCGGTCGTCGCATGCGCGGCCGGCGCCCTGCTCGTCGCGGCACCGCAGGCCCAGGCCGCCGCTCCCGAGGCGCCGGCCGCCGCGTCCGTCGCTCCGGACTGTCAGGGGATCTGCGTCCTCGGCGTACGCGCCGCTACCCACCCCGACTACGACCGCTTCGTGATCGACCTGGGCGAGGGAACGATTCCCCAGTGGACGACGAGCACCCAGACGACCCCGCTGACCTGTTGCGGCGACGAGACGAACGAGCACGTGGTCCCGATCCAGGGCAAGGAGTACCTGAAGATCTACCTCTCCCCGGCGACCACGTTCGACTTCAACACCTCGACGGTGGTGTACACCAGCCCGTCGTACGCCACGTACGACTTCCCGAGCCTCAAGGGCCAGGGCCGCACCGACATCTACGACCCCGAGGCGCGGGCCTTCCACATCGGCCTCGCGCTCGGCGACTACTCCTCGTACAAGATCTTCAAGCTGACCGCCCCGAACCGCATCGTGGTCGACATCAACCACTGACCCCGGACGCGCCGCCGGGCCGCCCCTCAGGAGGGGGCCGCCCGGCAGGCACCCCGGAAGGGGCATCCTCCGCGAGGAGCCCCAGCTCCTGGGCACGGGCACCCAGGGCGACGCGCCCCGTGACCCGCCAGCGGATCATCAGATTGCGCATCCTGCGCTGAACCGTGCGGTGCCCGAGGCCCAATTGCCGTCCGATGGCGGCTTCCCCGAGCCCCTGGAACAGCAACAGCAGAATGCTGAGTTCCACATCATCGATGATCGATGGGTGATCCATACACGGCCCCCATGAACGTGCAGTGACGCTTTCCACCTGGGTGGCGACCCTAGATCATCGCGCGCGCGTCCAAGGGCTCCGCAAAGTCGATCAATTTCACCAACTGGGCATACGGGATGACGCAATCGCGCCATTCTCGGGGACGGCCGACGGCGCCTCACCGCCCCGCTTCCGGCCCGACCCACGCCCCGCCGCATTGGCGCTTATTGGCCACCGGGAACCGTTGCCCGCCCTGTCGGGCGCTGCCTAGTCTTCCTGGATCGCACGCCGACAATTCCCCACGCCTCGTACAGGCAAAGGGAGTTGTGATTCCCATGAGAGAGAGCAAACGCATGAAACTCGCCATCAACCGTTCCCTTGTCGTCGGCGCCGCAAGTGTCGTCGCATTCGGCCTCATGTCCACCCTGGGCGCCGGCCCGGCGTCCGCAAGCGGCCTTTCGACCGCCTCCTGGTGGAACACCTGGTCCGGCGCCACCAAGCTGGGCGGAAACGGCACCCTGGAGCCCTACGGCGAGAAGCTGTGGGCCGAGGACATCGCGGCCGACGGCTGGGGCACCCGTGTGCAGCTGCAGTACCGCGACTCGTCGGGCGTCTGGCACAACACCGGGGGCGTCTGCTTCGACGACACCTCCACCTCGGGCGCGACCCTCTGCGACCGGAGCGTCGCGGAAGGCACCCCGGTCCGGGTCCACATCTGGGCGTCCAACGACGGCGTGACCCGCGCGGGCGAGTACGGCAACGTCGTCGACGCCTGACCCCGACACCCGACAACGGCTGCACAAGGAGAGCAATGCGTCCGTACCAGCGGATACTGGGCACGGTGGGCACCGCGGCGGCGCTCACGGTCATGATGGGCACCAACGCCTGGGCCGAACAGGACTGCTACATCAGCGCGAAGAACTACTACGCGTCCATGGTGTCGTTCACCGCCTACGGCGAGAAGGTGAACATCATCGACCAGGAGGCCGACGGCCACTCGGCAGTCGCCATCTTCGACACGAACGGCGGCACGCCCCGTACGTACACCCTGTGGAACTCCAAGGGGAAGGGCACCAACACGCTGTACGACTTCGACCTCGCCGAAGGAACCCCGGTCGTCATCCAGGCGTGCGTGGGCGAGTACGGCACCAAGACCGTGGACTGGGATTCGTGCGGCCCGTACGCCTTCGGCGAGGCGTGAGCCCCGAACGACGGCACGGACCCCAGCACGACGCCCCGCACGGACGGCAGCGGCCCGGTGTGCACCGTGATCCACGGATCAGCGGCTGCACACCGACCTCCCGCCCCAAGATCACCCACGCTCACCCCGCATGATCCGGCGCACCCCTGTCCCCGCCTGCGGACCGGAGACCACCCGCTACACTGACCGCGGTGGGTCAGCCTTCACGGGCCGCGCCACCGCGACCTGGTTGCCAGGCGCGCCTTCGTAGCTCAGGGGATAGAGCACCGCTCTCCTAAAGCGGGTGTCGCAGGTTCGAATCCTGCCGGGGGCACACCACAAAGGGGCCAGTTCAGAGGCTTGATCCTCTCGAACTGGCCCTTTTTCGTGAGCGCGGCGTTTCCGCCCGACGTGCAGGGAACTGACGGGGAACCACGATGTCGGACGGACAGCACGCACGAGAACGGCCCGCGACCGGTTCACCCGGTCAGGGGCCGTTCACGTGCGGTGGGTGCGGGATCCGAATCAACGGTCACGTCGCTGCGACGACGGTTTTCAAGATCGCTTTCGAGTCGAGTCGGCCCATGCCTTCACGGAGACGATCACGGCGGAAGCGACGCCGGTCACGGCGAGGCTCCCCATCATGATCATCCCCACGCCGATCAAGAAGAGACCGCTGGCGTCGTCCGACCAGTCGTAGAAGGCGGCAACGGTCAGGCCGGCCGTGACGCCGAGCACGGCGCCTGCGATGTAGCGGCGGGATGCCGCCCAGTACACGGGCGCCAGCAGAGTCAGCAGCAGCCCGATCACCTGCCACGCCTCGTACGGGCCGGTCTCCGAACCATCAGGTTGCACGTCACGGTGCTGGTCCCAGCCGAGCCAGGAAGCCCACACCGCTAGCGTCATCACAGCCAGCACGAGGATCGCCGTCAGCTGGGGAACGAGTTTCAGAGGTCGTTGCGACATGCCTCAAGCCTTCCGGCTCGCCGTGGAACCGAGCAGAGTCCACGTACTCACCTCTGCGTAGGTAATTCGGCTGCGGATCACACCTTCCCGTGCCACAACCGCGCCGGATCGGTCGGGGGCTCACGGGGGACTGCGGCTGCCGGCGGAGCGATGCCGATGGGGCACGGTCAGTCTTTGAACAGGTTCGAAAATGGATGTCGCGTGGTGATCGCTCCTGGTACCGTCACCCTCGCGCGCCGGGACGAGCGGCGGTTTCATGAGCCCCCTCCCTGCGTCGCTTACCTTGGGGAGGGGCTCTTTCGTGATTCGTCCGCTGAACAGACGGGCCACGCGCCGCCGGCGCGCGCTCGGTCGTATCGCTCTCACTGTCACGCTCGCCGTGACAGCCGGAATCGGCACCACTGCGGGGGCGGCCGCCGCCGAGACCCGCAGCGTGGCCGCCGATCCCGTCGTCATCAGCCCGGGCGCACGCTTCGTGCCCCGCGCCACCATCGTCCTGAACTCCGGTGAGACCGGATTCCTCACCGCGCAGGAGGGCGACGACCGCCTCCGCTGGATCGACTACGCCACCGGCGCGACGACCGTCCTCGACCACCGGCTGCCCGAGCCGCTCGCCTACGACGTGGACGAGTTCCGCTTCGCCACGTACCCGTCGGACTTCGGCCATGGCTCCGACACCGTTGCCCTCTACGCGGAGGCCCCGACCCCGCACGTGACGCTCCAGCAGCGGGCCGACGGCGAATCGTCGACCACGGTCCCGATCCCGGAGGGCCAGACGTACGTCGCGACCTACGGCGACACCGTCATCACCCGGACCGGTGCCGAGGGGGCCGAGACGAGCCTGCACCTCCTGCGCCTGGAGAACGGCGAGGTGCGGGACCGGAAGCTGGAGGGCCTGCCGGAGGGGTGGAACCTGACCATCAGCGAGGGTGACGCCCGGTCCGTGGCCGTCCGCGGCATCAAGTGGGAGGACTCCACCATGTCCCAGGGGTGGTGGGTCGTCGACCTCGCCACCGGGAGCATGAAGGCGCTCTCCACGCAGGGCGAGAGCGTCTCCTTCGACCAGGACACCGTCTTCCATGTCGGCGCCCCGTCCAGCTACGCCGCCCAGGTGTACCGCCGTGACGACCTGGACGCGGAGCCGACCACCCTCGACCTGCGGGACGTGGCGTACAACGACGTCGTACGGCGCCTCGGCGACGACTTCGTCACCGTGACCCCGCCCAACCCCGGCGACAGCGAGTACCGGGGCAACCATCTCGCCCTGCGCGATACCACGGGGAGCTGGGAGTCCCTGCTGACCGTCGCCTCCCCCGCGGTGCACCGCACGCCCGACGGCTCGCTCCTCGTGGCCGGCGCGGAGGAGAACACCACCTACGGCGCCCTCGACTGGGGGTACTACCTCTTCACCCCCGCAGCGGACGGCACCGTCACCCGCAAGCGCCTCGCGGACATCGAGAACCGGGAGGCCCAGCCGGCCGGCATCTCGCTGGGCAGCGGCATCCTCACCACCGCCGACGACTCGAAGCACTACAACCCCGCCACCACCATCGGCGGCTATCGCAGCACTTGGCTGAAGACCTCCGGCCGTCCGGAGGAGCTCGACTCGACCGTCGACGGCACCGTGTCCGGCCGGGACGAAGACGGCTGCAGCCCCACCCACGGAACCAACTGCGTGACCATGTTCGCCGGCGGCGACGGGCATCACGGCCGCAAGGCCGGGACCGAGCAGGACGTCACGATGCTCTACCGGAACGGCACGGCCTCGTGGGGGCCGCGGGTGACCTCCGGACTCTCCAGCCCGCAACTCGTCGACCTCTCCGGCCGGTTCGGCGTCGTGAACCAGTCATGGGGCGGCCAGCAGGCGGTCCTTCAGTTCAAGGACGCCGACACCGGGAACGTGCTGCAGAAGCGGGAGCCGGTCGCGGCCTCCGTCTGGGGCAACACACTGTGGAGCGCCCTCGGCCGGTGGGACGACACCAGCTCGGGCGTGCCGACCGGGGTGGCGGCGAAGAACCTGTCGACCGGTGCCGCCGGAGAGTCCTTCGACACGGGTTGCGTCCCCAGCGACCTGCAGGCCGTGGGCCGTTGGGTGTACTGGCGGTGCAGCGACTACTGGAACGACTTCAAGGGCGCCGGCGTCTACGACCGGCAGGCCAAGCGTTCCCTGAAGCTTGGGCCCGACGAGACACTCCTCGGCGACGGCTACCTGGTCCGCCGCTCGGAAGCGGCGGGCCTCACCCTCGTCGACCTGCACAACGGACTCCCGGTCAGCGACAAGGAGGCCGACCTCCCCCAGCGGGTGGTCGCCACCGCCGCCGAACTCGGTGACCGCACCGGACGGCGTTCAGGGTGGACCGTCGACCGCTTCGGCGGTCACGTCGCCTACACGGGTTCGGATCGCCGGGTGCGGATCGTCCCGTCCGACGTTCCGGCCTCCCAAATCGCCGTCATCGATGCCGACACCCCTGCCATGGACATCAAGGCCGGTGCGTGGACGCCGCGTTGGTGGGTCTCGAAGCCGGCTGGGCCATGGACGCTGACGCTGGCGAACAAGGCGACCGGAAAGGTTGTGCGGACGCTCTCCGGCGAGGAGGCCCGGGGCCTGGTCGCGCCGTCGTGGGACGGCAAGGACGCAGCCGGGAAGTACGTCCTGAGCGGGGCCTACACCTGGACCCTGACCGCGAAGCCCGCCGACGGTGTCCAGGCGGACCTTTCCGTCCTCGGGACGGTGTCGGTGACCGGCGGTGCCAGTCCTGCCGTACGCCGCGACTATGTCGGCGACGACACATACCCGGACCTCTACGCCCGCGGCACCACCGGCTCCCTGCTCGTCTACCAGGGCAACGCCTCCGGCGTGGTGTCGGCGAAGGCCGACGGTGGCATCTGGCCCACCACCTCCACCCTCGTCCCCTTCGGCGACCTCGACGGCGACGGCGCCAACGACACCCTGGTCACCGACAAGGACGGCTATCTGTACCGCTACTCCCCCGAGCGCGGGAAGATCGTCACCACGGGTGCCCCGCACACCAAGATCGGCAGCGGCTGGGCGGCCTTCGACGGCCTGACCTACTCGGGCGACCTCACCAGCGACGGCATCCCGGACCTGGTGGCCCGGCAGACCGCGACCGGTGACCTGTACCTGTACGCGGGCACCCTTGCGGGCGGTTTCACCCGCACCGGCCGGATCGGCACCAGTTGGAAGAGCCTGACCATCGTCGGCGCGGGGGACCTCAACGGCGACAAGCACGCCGACCTCGTCGCCCGCACCACCAACGGCGACCTCTACCGCTACTACGGCACCGGCAAGGGCACCATCTCCTCCGGCACGAAGATCGGCAACGGCTGGGGCATTATGGTCGACTTCGTCGGCATCGGCGATCTCACCGGCGACGGCAAGGACGACATTGTCGGCCGCACCACGACCGGTGACCTGTACCGCTATGCCGGCAACGGCACCGGCGGCGTCGGCTCCGGCGTCAAGATCGGCAATGGCTGGAAGGCCTTCGCCAGCGTGCGCTGAGCGCTCTGCCCACGGAGGCAGGGCGCGGCGCGGGCTTCCAGCGCGCCACGCGCCCGTCACTGCCGGGGCACCACAAGCAGCAGTTCGGAAGCCCTTCCGCCCGTATGGGCGGGAGGGCTTCCGGCATGCGGTGGCAGTGCGCGTACAGCGCCGTCGGCCCGCCGGCGAGGCCCACCGGGCTCGTCGTTCACCTCGTTGACCATGCGTGCGGCCTCCGTTTGACATCAAATACCAAAAGCCGCAAAGTCGTACGTATACGGCGTTAACGTACATCGTTAACGTAGGGCGTAGGGGTGACTCAGGAGAGTCCGGCCATGACGCACAGTGATCCGCAACCCGCAGATCTTCTCCAGGTGGAGCACCACCTGGCGCAGATCTCGGACGGAAACGTCGTCCGCATCACCGGCTCGGGCCCCGTCTTCGAGCACCCGTACCCGGTCCGCACCGTTCGGAGGACGACCTTCGTGCCGGTGCTGGCGGTGCGGGACCGAGCCGTGCTGTGGGCGATCGCCGTGGGCTGGGGGGCGTCCTTCCTGTGGTTCTGGACGTGGTGGCTGCAACCGGAGCACCGGGCGGGCTGGGCCGGGCTGATCGTCAACAGCCTTCTTCTGCTGTATCTCACCGGTCTTCCCTGCTACTTCTTCGTCAGCGCCCTGCGACTGCGCCGGGTCAACCCGGCCATGCCCGTGCCACCGGTGGCGGTCGCCTTCGCCGTGACCCGTGCTCCTTCCGAGCCGTGGCCCACCGTCCGCCGCACCCTCGAAGCCATGCTGGCCCAGGACTACCCGTACGCCTATGACGTCTGGCTGTGCGACGAGGACCCCAGCGAGGAGATCGAGCGGTGGTGCGTGCGGCACCGCGTCCGGGTGTCCTGCCGGCGCGGAGTGACTCCGTACCACCGGGCGGGATGGCCGCGGCGTACGCGCTGCAAGGAAGGCAACCTCGCCTACTTCTACGACCACTGGGGCTACTGGAACTACGCCGTCGTGGCTCAGCTCGACTGCGACCATGTGCCCGCCGCCACGTATCTCGCGGAAATGGTCCGGCCGTTCGACGACCCCGCCATCGGCTACGTCGCCGCACCCAGCGTGTGCGACGCCACCGACGCGGCGTCCTGGGCGGCACGGGGGCGGATGCATCGCGAGGCCATCTGGCACGGCGCCGTACAGCTGGGCCACAGCGACGGCCTCGCTCCGATGTGCATCGGCTCCCACTACGCGGTACGCACCCACGCCCTGCGCAGCATCGGGGGGCTCGGGCCCGAGCTCGCCGAGGACTTCTCCACCACCTACCTGCTCAACTCGGCCGGCTGGCACGGTGCTTTCGCCATCGACGCCGAAGCGCACGGGGACGGGCCGCTGACCTTCGCCGACATGGTCACGCAGGAGTACCAGTGGTCCCGCAGCCTCACCACCATGCTGCTGGGACTCCTCCCGCACCACCTGCGACGCCTGCCCCTCCTGCTGCGGCTGCGCTTCGGCTACGCCCTGGCGTACTACCCGCTGCTCGGCCTGATGATCGTCGCCGGGCTGATCCTTCCGCCGGTGGCCGTGATCACCGGTCTGCCCTGGATGGACGTCAACTACTTCGACTTCCTCCTGCACTTCTGGTCGATGCCCCTGTGGCTGATGCTGACGCTGTGGCTGCTGCGACGCAGGGATCTCATGCGCCCGCGCACCGCCCCCATCATGAGCTGGGAGACCTGGCTGTTCGCGCTCGCCCGCTGGCCCTTCGTCGTCTGGGGCATGGTCGGCGCGGTCCACCAGAAGATGCGGCCCCGCCCCGTGACCTTCAAGGTCACACCCAAGAACACGGGTGGGCCCCAGCCGCTGCTCGCCAGGCTGACAGCGCCGTTCGCCCTGCTCGCCGTGGCGCTGTCCACGGTCGCCGTGTACGGGGAGCTGACCAGCCCGGCGGCCGGTTACGTCTTCCTGTGCGTCGTCGCCGCCACCGCCTACGCCGCCGTGGCGCTCGCCGTGCCCGTCCTCCATGTGCGGGAGGCGGCCAGGGCGTCGGGACTGCGCTTCACCGCCGCGCTGGCGACCGCCCGCCTGCCCCTGGCCATCGGCCTCGTGTCGGCGGCGCCCGTCGCCACCTCGATCGTCTTCTTCCCGGCCTACGCGGCCGCCGCCCTGAGCTGGTGAGTGCCGTGACCACGAACCCACGAACGCACGCGCACGAAGGAGCCGGACCCATGCGCTCACCGTCAACCATCCTCGTCACAGGCGCGGCGGGCTTCATCGGCTCCCACGCCTGCGTCGAACTCCTCGACCACGGCTACGAACTGATCGCGGTGGACGACTACTCCAACAGCGGCCCCGAGGTCTTCGCCCGTGTGGAGGAGATCGCCGGCCGCTTCGTCGGTGCCGTGTACGAGCTGGACATCCGTGACCGGCGCTCCCTCTCGGCCGTCTTCGACCGCCACGCCGTGGACGCCGTCATGCACTTCGCCGGCCGGAAGGCCGTCGGCGAGTCGACCCGGATGCCCGTCGAGTACTACGACACCAACGTGGGCGGGACGACCTCCCTCCTGCGGACGATGCACGACCACGGAGTGCACCGGATGGTGTTCTCCTCGTCCTGCTCGCTGTACGGCGACGCCTCCCGAGGGCCGCTCGACGAGGCGTCCCCCGTCCGGCCCACCAACCCGTACGCGGCCTCCAAATGGGCCTGCGAGCAGATCCTCGCCGATGTGTGCCACCGGCTCCCGGAGTTCACCGTGCTCGCACTGCGGTACTTCAACCCGGTCGGCGCCCACCCCGGCGGACTGCTGGGTGAGGACCCCAGCGGGACGCCGGACAACCTGATGCCCTACCTGGCGCAGGTCGCCGTCGGCCGACGCGAACGGCTCCATGTGTTCGGCGACGACTACCCCACGCCCGACGGGACAGCCGTTCGCGACTACCTGCACGTCATGGACACCGTCGAGGCGCACCGGGTCGCCCTGGAGCACCTCGCCGACCGGCCCGGCATGCAGATCTTCAACCTCGGGGTCGGCAGAGGCAGCTCGGTCCTCGACGTCGTCGCCGCCTTCGGCGCGGCGTGCGGCAGTCCCGTCCCGTACGACATCGTGCCCCGCCGCCCGGGCGACGTGAGCGAACTCGTCGCCGACGCGAGCGCCGTGGCGCACGCCTGGGGGTGGAAGCCCACCCGGGACCTGGCCGACATGTGCCGTGACGCGTGGCGGTTCCAGCAGCTCAACCCGGCGGGCTACGCCCGTTCCGCCCACCTGGCGAACCGTTAGGAGTGAGTCATGAGGATGACAGTGATCGGCACCGGGTACGTGGGAACCGTCCATGCCGCGTGCATGGCCGACATCGGCCACGAGGTCCTCGGCATCGACATCGACGCGGACCGGATCGCTTCGCTGGCAGCGGGCCACTCGCCCATCCGCGAAGCCGGACTGGACGAACTTCTCTCCCGTACCGTGGCCTCGGGGCGGCTGCGCTTCTCCACCTCCCTCGCCGAGGGCGCCGCATTCGCACGGACCCACTTCGTCTGCGTGGGAACCCCGCAGCGGCCCGACAGCAAGGCCGCCGACCTGCGCTACGTCGATGCCGTGACGGACGAGCTGGCGCGGCACCTGCGTCCGGGCAGCCTGATCGTGGGCAAGTCCACCGTGCCGGTCGGCACGGCAGCCGCACTCGGGCGCCGGCTCGCGGCGGCCGTCCCGGATGCCGAGGTCGCCTGGAACCCCGAGTTCCTGCGCGAAGGATCCGCCGTCGAGGACAGCATGCGGCCCGAACGGATCGTCGTGGGTGTCTCGTCACCGCGCGCCGAGGCGACGCTGCGGGCCGTGTACGAACCCCTGCTGCGGGCAGGCGCGGAGTTCTTCAGCACCGACACGGCCACGGCGGAACTCGTCAAAGTCGCGGCAAACTCCTTCCTTGCCACCAAGATCTCCTTCATCAACGCGATGGCGGAAGTGTGCGACGCGGCGGGCGCCGATGTGACGGTCCT
The DNA here is from genome assembly GCF_036195325.1 of Streptomyces sp. NBC_00234. Classification (NCBI taxonomy): domain Bacteria; kingdom Bacillati; phylum Actinomycetota; class Actinomycetes; order Kitasatosporales; family Streptomycetaceae; genus Streptomyces; species Streptomyces sp. NBC_00234. The sequence continues at coordinate 3,488,229 of NZ_CP108101.1, forward strand.
CGCCCGGGCCGTCGGCGCGGACTCACGGATCGGCCCCCGGTTCCTGGAGCCGGGTCTCGGCTTCGGCGGGAGCTGCTTCCCCAAGGACATCCGCGCCTTCGCGGCCCGCGCCGAGGAGCTCGGCGCCGGCGAGTCGGTGGCGTTCCTGCACGAGGTCGACCGCATCAACACCCATCAGCGGGAGCGCACCGTCACCCGGGCGGGACAGCTCCTCGGAGGGTCCTTCGCCGGCCGCCGGGTCGCCGTCCTGGGGGCCTCGTTCAAGCCGGGCAGTGACGACGTACGCGACTCGCCCGCCCTCGCCGTCGCCACGGAGGCGCACCGGCAGGGAGCCGCCGTGTGCGTACACGACCCACAGGCCCTGGACAACGCGCGCACGGTCTGCCCCGACCTGGAGTACGCCCTGGACCTCCCCAAGGCATGCGAGGACGCCGACCTGGTGCTGCACCTCACGCCCTGGCCGGAGTACCGCGCCGTCGACCCCGTCGCCCTCGCCGAGGTGGTACGCACACCTCTGCTCCTGGACGCCCGCAACAGCCTCGACGCGCAGCCCTGGCGTGCGGCCGGCTGGGCCCTGCACGCGCTGGGACGTCCCCAGGGAGGTGCGTCATGAAGGTCGTGGTCACCGGCGGTGGCGGATTCCTCGGTTCCCATCTGTGCGAGGCACTGCTCCGCAGAGGAGACACCGTGTGGTGTCTCGACAACTTCTGCACCGGCGAACCCCAGAACGTCGCGCATCTGCGCTCCGACCCGCGGTTCCGGCTCGTACGCGGGGACGTCACGACACCGTTCGACATCCCCGGGCGGGTACAGGCCGTGGCCCACCTCGCCAGTCCCGCGTCGCCGCCCGACTACCACCGGCTGCCCCTGGAAACGCTGTCGGTCGGCAGCCGGGGCACGGAGAACGCCCTGAGACTGGCCCGACGTCACGGCGCGCGCTTCGTCCTGACCTCGACCAGCGAGGTGTACGGCGACCCGGAAACGCACCCCCAGCCGGAGGACTACTGGGGCAACGTCAATCCGGTCGGCCCGCGCAGCGTCTACGACGAGGCCAAGCGGTACGCGGAGGCCCTGGCCATGGCGTACCGGCGCAGCCTCGGCGTCGACGTGGGCATCGTGCGGATCTTCAACACCTACGGTCCCCGGATGCGGCCGTACGACGGCAGGGTGGTCTCGACGTTCCTGCGCCAGGCCCTGGCGGGCGAGGCGCTGACCGTCTTCGGCGACGGCAGCCAGACCCGTAGCTTCTGTTACGTCGACGACCTCGTGCGCGGCATCACGGCGATGATCGACCACCGCGGTCTCGGCGGCCCGGTCAATCTCGGCAACCCGGCCGAGCACACGGTCCGGGAGCTGGCCGACCTCGTCCTGCGCATCACCGGATCGCGGTCACGGATCGAGACCCGCCCGCTGCCCGTCGACGATCCCACCCGCCGCCGGCCCGTCATCGTCCGGGCCCGCGAACAGCTCGGCTGGATACCCCTCATACCGGTCGAGGAGGGCCTGCGGCGCACCGCCGCCTGGTTCACCGCCCGCTCCCGGCCTCTGCCCGAGCCCGAGCCGCACCACGCGGTGCGGGACCCGCTCACCTCACCCCCGGATCCCGTGGAGGCCCGAACATCATGAGCCGGACAGCCGCGACGCCCGCTCTCGCCGTCGCGACCCTTCTCGTCCTCGCCGCCGGCGGCTGCTCCGCCACCCCTCACTACACACCGCCGTCCAGCACGTACTACGTCAGCCCCAGCGGCGACGACGACAATGCCGGCACCTCACCGGACGAGGCATGGCGCTCCCTCGCCCACGCGGAACGCACAGGGCTCGACGCGGGCGACAAACTGCTGCTGCGGGGCGGGGCCGTGTTCAGCGGCCCCATCACCGTGGGCGAGGGAGAAGCGGGAAGCGCGGACGAGCCCGTCGTCATCGGGTCGTACGGCGGGGGGCGGGCAACGGTCGCGGTGACGGGCGGCCCCGGTGTCTCCGTCCACAACACGGCCGGCGTCGAGATCCACGATCTCGACGTGACCGGGAAGGGCGGTTCCTATCTCCGCGACGGAGGCATCAACCTCTACAGCGACCTGTCGGACGGCAGGAAACTCGACCGTGTCACCGTCTCCGACGTCGACATCTCCGGATTCCGGGCGGGCATCGCGGTCGGCGGCGGGGACGGGAGCACCGGATTCAAGGACGTGCAGGTCAGCGGGGCCAAGCTGCACGACAACAAGGATGTCGGACTGCTGGTCTACGGCCCCGACTTCGACGCCGGCCGCCCCACCTACGCACACCAGAACCTCCGCATCAAGGGGGTCGAGTCCCACCACAACGTCGGAGACCCCAAGACGACGAAGACCCACTCCGGGAACGGCATCGTGCTCGGCAGCGTTCGCGACGCGACGGTCCGCGACTCCATCGCCCACGACAACGGAAACCGCTCCTCGCCCGAGGCCCCGGCCGGCCCCGTGGGCATCTGGGCGTACGACTCCACCCAGGTCCTGCTGGAGCACAACACGGCCTTCCGCAACCACACCGGCACCGACGTCGACGGCGCGGGCTTCGGCCTCGACTCGAACGTCTCGTCCTCGACGATCCAGTACAACCTGGCGTTCGACAACGACGGGCCGGGCTACTACGTCTACACGAACAAGAAGAACGGCGCGCACCGGAACAACACCATCCGCTACAACATCGCGACCGACAACGGACGCAAACTCCCCGTCAGCGGCGCGCTGGCCATCCACGGCAAGGACATCCGGAATCTGGCCATCTACCAGAACACCCTGGTCATGACGGACTCCCCGAACGGCCCGGGCCCTGCCGTTCGACTGCGGGACGGGCAGACGGGCGTCAGCCTGCGCAACAACATCCTCGTCACCGAAGGAGCCCCGGTGGTCACCTCGGAGGCGGCACTCGAACCCGCCGACATCGTGCTCCAGGGCAACAACTACTTCACGCCCACCGGATCCCTCACCATCGACTGGGCGAACCGCTCGTACCCGGACCTGGCCGCCTGGCGTACGGCGACGGACCAGGAGCGCGTCGACGGACGGACCACCGGCCTGAGCGTCGACCCCTGCTTCGCCGGCGGCGACCTGCCGGACATCCGTTCCGCCGCCGACGCACCCCTGGTCGTCCCCGACTGCACCGCCCTCGCGGGCAAGGGACTCGACCTGCAAGCCCTCTTCGGCACCGACCCCGGCACCGTCGACTACTTCGGCCGGACCACCGGCACACCGCCGCCGGTCGGAGCCGCCGTCCCCTCGCCGCCGGAATGAAGTCATTCCGCGCGAGCTGCCGAAGCCACGCCAACTGGCCTGCCACGGTTGATAATTACTCCTCGTGGTGATCGAATCGGACGCGCAGACCCCGATGGGTGACGATCACCGCTCCACCGGGGATCGACGGGGGAACCACCGGGACGTGGGGGCATCATGGGCAGTGAGGGCACGCGCGGCGTGGAGCTGGCTCCGTCGCAGCAGGGGGAGCTCGGCTCTCTGCGGAAATGGCTCACCCTGGCGGCTCCCGGCGTGGAAGTCCGCCAGGTCGCCGGTACGCCTGGCCCCGGGGAGCAGGGCGCGTTCGACGTGCTGAGTGTGGTGGCCGCCAGTACCGGGCTGGTTGCCGCGATCAAGGTTCTGCCGCAGTTCCTGCGGGCGAAGCGCAGCGATCTCTCCGTCACCGTCACGGTGCGCGGGAAGAAGCTGACCGTCGACGCCCGCAACGTCGAGGAGGTCATGCCGATCCTGGAGCGGCTGCTCGATGACTGACCGGTTGGCTCTTCCCGACTACACGCGGTCGCGCGCCGTACTGATCGGCACCTCGGAGTACCGCCACCTCACCCCGGTCGGCGCCGCACGGCACAGTCTGGCCCGCATGTACCGCCTGCTCACCGGACCGTGGTGCGGCTGGCCGGAGGACCGGGTGACCGTGCTCGAGGACGAACCCGGTCCCGGCGAGCTGCCCGACCGTCTGCTCGACCTGTTCGAGGAGACCGCGGACGTGGCGCTCTTCTACTACGTCGGGCACGGCCAGATCGACGACGAGGACCAGCTGTGTCTGGGACTGGTCGGCTCCCGCACCGAGCCGCACCGCCGGGCGACCACCAGCCTGCCGTTCGCGGCCGTACGCCGGGCGATGCTCCTGAGCCCGGCCGCCACCAAGGTGGTCATGCTGGACTGCTGCTTCTCGGGACTGGCCACCCACCGCGAGCACGCGCTGGCCGGGCCCGCCGGTGACGTACTGCTGGAGCGGGCCTCCCGGACCGGCGCGTACACCATGACCGCCAGCAGCGCCGACACCACCGCGTGGTTCGAGAACGACCCGGAACTGGCGCAACCGCAGACCTACTTCACCAAGTACCTCGCCGACTTGGTCGAGACCGGGATTCCCGGCCAGCCGGCCGGGCTGAAACTGCACCCGTTGTTCAACCGGCTGCACGACAACCTCGCCCAGGACCGACGGCCCATCCCCCAGGAACGCAGCGTCGACGCGGCACGCGAGTTCGTGTTCGCCCGCAACGCCGCCCCGCCCGCGACGATCAGGTCGCCCGACGACGACCTCGCCCGGCTCCGCCGGGAGCTGGAGGAACTCCGCACGGCGCAGCGCCGGTTCAACGAGTCCACCGGACGGTACGGGCCGACCGCCGCGGACCTGCGGGGCATCGACATCACCGAACACCGGCTCGCCAACGGGCTGCGGGTGGTGCTCTCCGAGGACCACAACACCCCGGTCTCCGCCGTCAACATCTGGTACGACGTCGGCTCCCGGCGCGAGGCCCGGGGCAGCACCGGCCTCGCCCACCTCTTCTGCAAGCTGATGTTCTTCGGCTCCGCCTCGGTGGCCGGAAACGGTCACTTCGAACTGGTCCAGAACGCGGGCGGCTCCCTCAACGCCACCACCAGCTTCGAGCGCTCCAACTTCTTCCAGACGGTGCCCGCCCACCAGACGGAGCTCGTGCTCTGGCTGGAGGCCGACCGGATGGGCTCCCTGCTCGTCGCGGTCGACGAGGAGGCGATGGACAACGCGCGCGACATCACGAAGAACGAACGCAGCCATCGCTACGACAACGCTCCCTACGGCACGGCCTTCGAGAAACTGACCGCCCTGTGCTATCCGGCGGGTCACCCCTACCACCACACCCCCATCGGCTCGAACGCCGACCGGGCCTCCGTCACGGTGGAGCAGGCCCGCGACTTCTTCCGTACCTACTACACCCCCGACAACGCCGTGCTCTCCGTGGTCGGCGACATCGATCCCGACCAGACCCTCGCCTGGATCGAGAAGTACTTCGGATCCATCCCGCCGAGCGGCGGCAGACAGCCCCTGCGGGACGGCTCGCTGCCCGACATCATCGGCCGGGAGCTGCGCGAGGTGATCGTGGAGGACGTGCCGGTGCGCGCCGTGATGGCCGCCTACCGGCTCCCGCGCGACGGCATGCGCGCGTGCGACGCGGCCGATCTGGCCCTGGCCATCCTCGGCGGCGGTGAGTCGTCACGGCTCTACAACCGCCTGGTCCGCCACGACCGCACCGCCGCCGCCGCCGGATTCGGCCTGTTGCGGCTCACCGGCGCGCCCTGCCTGGGATGGCTGGACGTCAAGGCTCTCGGCGACGCCTCCGCCGAGGCCATCGAGGCGGCCGTAGACGACGAGCTGGCGCGCTTCGCCGCCGAGGGCCCCACACCCGAGGAACTGGACCGCGCCCAGGCGCAGATCGAGCGCGAGTGGCTGGACCGGATCGCCACCGCGGCGGGACGGGCCGACGAACTCTGCCGCTTCGCCGTCCTCCACGGCGACGCCCAGCTCGTCAGGAGCGCCCTGGGCAACATGCTCGCCATCACGGCCGACGAGGTCCGCGCCGTCGCCAGACGGTTCCTGCGCCGGGAGAACCGCGCGGTGCTCGTCTACGAGCCGATCAGGGACCACTGGAGCCGCTGAGGGACCCCGGCCGGGGTTACCGTGAGCCCATGACCACAACTGTCGCAGCCGATACGGGAGTAGGGCCCCTGCTGCGCGGCTGGCGCGAGCGCCGCCGCATCAGCCAACTGGAGCTCGCCCTGCGCGCGGACTCCTCGGCCCGGCACATCAGCTTCGTCGAGACGGGTCGCTCGCGCCCCAGCCAGGACATGATCCTGCGGCTGGCCGAGCACCTCGACGTCCCCGTACGGGAGCGCAACTCGCTTCTCCTGGCCGCCGGTTACGCGCCCCTGTACCCGGAAACGCCGCTCGACGACCCGGCGCTGGAGACCCTGCGCACGGGTCTGCTGCAACTGCTCGCCGGATACGAGCCGTATCCCGCGTTCGTGGTCGACGCGACCTACAACGTGGTCGCCGCCAACAACGGCATGACGATGATCCTGGAGGGCGTACCGGAGCGACTGCTCGCTCCGCCGCTCAACGCGATGCGCCTGACCCTCCACCCGGAGGGCCTGGCGCCGAGGATTCGCAATCTGCGGGAGTGGCGGGGGCACCTCCTCGCCCAGATGGAGCGTCAGATCGCGCTGGTCCGCTCGGACGCGCTGCGCGAGCTGTACGAGGAGGTATCGGCGTATCCGGTGGGGGACGCGGGCGAGGAACCGCAGGAACCGGTCCCGTACTTCGCTCTGCCGCTCCGGATCGAGCACGACGGCCGGGTGCTGTCGTTCATCTCGTCGATCTCGACCTTCAACACGCCCATGGACGTGACGGTGGCGGAGCTGGCCATCGAGACACTGCTTCCGGCGGACCAGGAGACGGCCCTGTACCTCCGCTCGCTCAGCGGCTGAGCCGCAGCGCGCCGAACTGCAGGGCCGCGAAGCCGCCCACGGTGGCGGCCTGCATCAGCCCCCACACCGCCCCGGCGGTCGTCGGCGTGAGCCAGAGGGCCAGCCCGGCGACACTGGCCACCGCCCAGGCGAGGTTCGCCTCGATCACCACACGGGTGAGGAAGCCGGAGGGCTCGCGCCGGGAGGCGAGCCGGCCGACGGCCGCGGCGAACACCACGAGGAAGACGCCGAGCCCGAGGAGCAGGGCCGGGTCGACGCCCAGCAGCCGCCCGAGCGGCCCGGACGCGGCCACGTAGGCGAGGCCGTTGACTCCGGTGACCACCGCGTCGAGGGCGAGGAACCGGCGGAGCATGGTGAGCGGCTCGGTGGTGCGGGCGAGGCCGGAGAGAGTGGTCACGGACATCGGGAATCAGCCTCCATCGGGGACGTACACGCTGGTCAGGGGCCGAATCCCGAGGCGGGGCAAGCCGCCTCGGAACCCGGTGGAACCACCATGCCGGTCGCCGGGAACGGGGTCGATTACCCCGGAGGTAATGCACCGCCGGCCCGCGTCCCCCGCGCCGGCCTCCCCGGCGGCCCCTTCCTTCTCGTGCCCGGGCGGCGGCGCACCCGACATTCATGACCCCTTCACCGGGGCGTACACCGGACCGCACCGACGGCTCGCGCGGGCTGCCTAGCGTGTTGGTTCAGACCGGTTACCTCTTCGTTATGGTGACCGCATCAGAGAACAGGCACCCCGTGAGATTCACCCCGCTCGTGATCGCCGCGACCTCCGTCGCGCTCGTCTCGCCGATCGTCGCCCACGCCGACTCCAACTCCGCCGCCCCTGCCGCATCTGCCGCCCCTGCCGCCCCCGGCGTCAGCGTGCCCGGCGGCCGGTACGAGCACCCCGTCGCGCTGACGTTCCGGACCGAGCCCGGCACCACCGTCCGCTACACGCTCGACGGCACCACACCGACCCGCCACAGCCGCGTCCACTCCCCCGGCCGCCCGCTGCGGATCACCGAGGACACCAACGTCACGGCCGTCGCCTTCCACGGCGACAGGGCCAGCACCCCGGTGTCGTACGGCTACCTCGTCAGGACCCGCGAGAAGCCGGTCGCGCGCCTCGTCGTGATGTCCGACGTACACGTCGGCAGCCACGAGAGCAGCGACCGGAAGTACGAGAGCTTCTTCGACACCATCGGCTCCATCTTCCCCAGGCCGGACGCGATCCTGTCCAACGGCGACATGATCAACGACAACGGCGACGGCCGAGGCCCGGACCACCGCATCGTCTCGGAGATCTTCCGGGCCAACCTCGCCCGCAAGGGCATGACCGACACCCAGCTGCTGATCTCCAACGGCAACCACGACGCGAGCCTCACCGCGATCCGGGACGGCTACCCCGCGTCCTGGTTCCCCGACTCCGGCGGTGGCTACTACGAGTCCACCGTCAACGGCATCCACCTCCTCACGGTGAACACCGAGACGTACAACTCCAGCACCGCCCAGCGCACCTGGCTCAAGAACCGGCTGACCGAGCTCACCTCGGACCCCGCCCGTGCCCACACGCCCGTCCTCGTGCAGGGCCACCGCCCCACCACCGGGACCACCATGGACGGCCAGCAGGCGTCGAACCCCCGGCTCGCCGAGGACCTCGGGGCCTTCCCGCAGGCGATCCTGTTCTCGGGCCACTCCCATCTGAACCTCAACGACGACCGCTCGATCCACCAGCGCGACTTCACGTCCGTCAACGACGGTTCGATGTCGTACGTCGAGGTCGACCACGGCTACCAGGCGGTCACCGAGACCGGGCTCGCCAACCGCTTCGAGACACCGACCGCGCAGGCACTCTTCGTCGAGGTCTACAAGGACCGCACCGAGATCGCGCGCGTCAACATGGCAGCGGACAAGCACGACATCTACACCGACGGGAAGTGGTCGGCGAGCTGGCAGCCCCCGTACGCCAGCGCGGGCACGCTCAGCGGCGCGACCTGGACGGTACGGCTGAAGGGCTCGACCGACCAGGAGATCAAGGACAACTTCCGCTACACCGCGGCCCGTCGCAACACCGTGGCACCGCGGTTCACCTCCCGCACGCCCCTGACCGTGGTGCCGGGCGCCACCGAGGGCTCCACCGCCCTGCGGATCGCCCAGGCCGAGGACGACCAGATGGTGCACCACTACGACGTCGCCGTCACCGACGCGGCGACCGGCGCCGCGGTCGTGTCGTCCAAGGTCCTCGCGGACTACACGTTCATGCCCCGGCCGAACACGCTCGACATCCCGGTCCCGGACGCGGCCCCGGCCGGCCGGTACGCGGCACGGGTCGTCGCCGTCGACGCGTACGGCAACGCCTCCCCGGCCGTCACGCTGGCCTTCGACAAGTAGCACCGCTCAGCGGCAGGCGACCTTCAGCTGGGCCGCCGCATGATGGGCGCCGACCAGTTCCTCGTCGCCCCAGTCGCGGCCCCGGTCGATCAACTGCACCGCGAAGGTGTCCCCCTTGACCGGGAAGCTCCTCACCGCGACCGGGGTGCCGCGGTGCTCCGGCTGGCGCACCGCGAAGCCCGTGTAGGCGGAGTCCGCGTCGCCGGGATCGGAGAGCACCCGGTAGAACGTGGGATCGCCCGCCACATCACGCTCCCGGACACTTCTCGGGACGAAGACGGTGAGCGCGCACTCCCGGAAGCCCTTGCCGAGGCGCCAGGACCACACGGCGGTGTTGCCCCGGTCCTCGGTGGGGCTGCCGGACATCGGGACGGCGCTGAACCGCCCGTCGCACGCATCGCCCCCGAATCCTCCGGAGTCGACGGTGTACCAGCCCGCGTCACCGTTCTCGAAGCGCCCGTGCTCGCGGTACTCGCCCGTCGAACAGCCCGGACCCGCCCACGCCGCATAGCGGTAGCGGGGCTCTTCGGGTGGCGGCTCCGCCGTACGGGACGGCGTCGCCCGGCCCGGCTTCCCCGACGGGCTCGCAGACCCGCTCGGCGTCCGCGGGCCCTCGGTGCCGTCCGGGCCGATCAGGCTCGGGGCCCCGCCGACGGGGTCGGGCAGGGCATCGGCGCGGCCCGCCGTGTCCGGGCGGCCCCGGCCGGCCCCGCCGCCGTCCGCCGACGCGAGGAACGAGGCGACGGTCACCAGGCTGCCGGCCGCCACCACGACCCCCGCGGCCAGCAGCGCCTTGCGCCGCACCGGAAGGGTGGATATCCGGCCGGCCATCGTCTCCCGGGCGATCCACGAACCGTCCCCGCCCGCCGAACGGGCCACGGAGCCGCAGCCGGGGCAGACCATGCCCGGCAACGCGCCCCGCCGTTGACCGCCGCAGTGTTGGCACCTCATGGCAGCACACCTTGCCAGGGGCGCGCCCCCGGAGGGAGAGATCGTGCACGATTTACTTGCCCGATCCGCATCGCGCCGGCCCGGCAGCCGACCTCACCGCACCCGGGCGGCAGCCCTCGGCGCAGTCCCGGGCTCCCTCAGTGCAGTTCCTCGGGGCACGGGGTGCCCGGCTGGAACTGGTACGGGGCGGCGAGCCGGTACACACCCGGCCGGGGGGCGAGCAGTTCGGTCCACTCGTCGCCCTCCGGGTCCTCCTCCACCTTGATCAGGCAGCCGTGCAGGTTGTCGAAGGACTTCTCGGCGTCCCCGTCCGCCTCGGAACGGCGCTTGGACTCCTCGGTCTCCTGCGGGCGCTCCACGCTCCGGCCCTCCTCGTCGACGACGGCCAGCCACCGCGAGTAAGGAACCCGGATCAGCACCCGGCCCGCCTTCTCCACGCGGATCGTCAGCTCGTCGGCCTCCGCCCGCTCCACCGTCGCGGGCGGATCGGCCATCGGGGCCGGGTCGACAACCCGGTACAGCCTCCAGTTGGCGTCGCCCCAGATCTCCTTGAGATACGGCAGGCCCTTCCCGACCAGCGCCGCTTCCTGCACCGCTCCGCTGGAGTCGGGCGAGCCCTCGGGCAGCACGACGTAGTGCACGGCCCAGCGGTCCAGCCAGTTCCGGTAGTTCACGGCGTTCAGCGTGTCGTCGTAGAAGAGCGGATTGCGCTTCATGTCGGCCTGCCGGTTCCAGCCGCGGGCCAGATTGACGTACGACGGGAACGCGGACGCCTCCCGGTGACTGCTCGGGGGCACCACTTCCACCCGGCCGCGCTCGGCCCCGACCCGCTGGAGCTGATGGACCAGCGGGGCCAGCTCCCGGGTCCAGGAGGCGTCGGGGGCAGTACGGACGATGTCGTCGACGCCCTTGAAGCCGATCCAGAAGTTCATGCCGACGAAGGCCAGGACCAGGGCGTACCAGCGGCGGCTGCGCGGCGCCGTGTAGGGCAGCGCGGCAAGCAGCACCACTCCGGCGAAGAGCATCGCCATGCGCGAGACGTTCGAGCCGATCTGCGAGTCGACCACGTACGTCAGCAGGGTTCCCACGCCGTACACGGCGGCGGCGGTGCGGACCGTGCGCCAGTCCCAGGGCACCAGCACGAACACGAGGATCGCGAAGACGAAAGGCAGCGACAGCGTCCCGAGCGACATCGGCTGCGTGCCGGAGAACGGGAACAGCCACGAGGACAGCGCCACCACGGCGACCGGGGCGAGCCCCAGGGCGTACGCGCCGGGGCGCCGCTTGTTCAGGAACAGGGCCGCCGCCACCACCCCGAGGAACAGTCCGGCGACGGGGCTGCCCGCCGTCGCGAGTCCGGCCAGGGGCGCGGCGACGGCCGCCTTCGCCCAGCGCCGGTACCGCCACCGGTGCGGCCAGCAGAAGACGGCGGCGACCGCTCCCAGCGCGAACATCATGCCGAGACCGAACGTCACCCGCCCCGAGAGGGCGTTGCACAGATACGCGAAGACTCCGGCCATCGAGCACGCGAGAGGGTTACGGACCGCCCGCACCCGCACGAGGATCAGCGCGGTGAGCGCCGCCGACACCGTGCCGACGATCATCATCGTCGTACGGACGCCGAGTACGGACATCAGATAGGGCGACACCACGCTGTACGAGACCGGGTGCATGCCCCCGTACCAGGCGAGGTTGTACGCCGTTCCCGGATGCCGGCCGACGAACTCGGCCCAGGCGTCCTGCGCGGCGATGTCCCCGCCACTGTTCGCGAAGAAGAAGAACCACAGGATGTGGGTGACCGCCGCGGCGATCGTCGCCAGGGTCACGGGGTGGCCCAGGAGGCGCCGCCAGCGGTTCGGCGGGGTGGTCACGGGTTCCGGGGTGCGCGGGGACGGCAGCACTATGCGCGTACCCCCGCCGCTTCCACCGGCACCGTTCTTTCCGGCGCCTCGGTCCGTCGCACGGCCGGGTCTCGGCTCCGCGGTGGTCACTACGGCTCTCTCCCCGTCCTCCGCCGGCCCGTACTTCCTCAAGGACGCCGTCCCGGGGCCCCAAGTTGCCTGGGGACGCTAGCACGTGCCCCATCAGGAAGGAGGCGCCGACGAGGGCGCCTCCTCCGCCGGTCCCGGTGCTCCGTACCGGGACCGGACCGTCCGCTGTGGATCAGCCGATGCGCGTCAGCTTGTCGCCGAAGGCCGGCTCCGTCAGATCGCCCTGGAGCGCGACGGGGGCACTGACCTTCCCGCTGCCGGTGCCGACGGTCACCACTCCGACCTCCGTACCGGCGGGCGTGGTGTGGGAGATCTCCTTGCCGCTGTCCGTGACGGACAGCTCGACCTTGAGGCCCGACCAGCCGACGGCCTTCAGGTTCTTGGTGGCGACCACGGGCGTGCTGCGGCCGAAGCCGTCGTCCACGTACCCGACGACGTCGCCCTTCTTCACGACGGTGGCGGAGGTGACGGCCTCCTGGGAGTCCTGGATCAACTTGAGGCCGTTGGTCAGCGAGAGCGTGAGGCTGTCGTAGAGGCGGCCCGTACCGGCCTGCTGGCCCATGACCACGCCGTAGATCCGGTGCGTCTTGCCGTCCACGACCGTGTTCGCGGACCAGAGCAGGCACCCGCCGGCAGGGGTGGAGGAACCCGTCTTGATACCGCTCACGCCGGGCTCCAGAAGGAGCGTGTTGTTGTTGTAGATCTTGGTGTCGATGCCCTCGATGTCGATCTCGGGCATGTCCACGATCTGGCGGAACACCTCGTTCTGCATGACCGCCTGGGCCAGCTTCAGCTGGTCCGCAGCGGTGGAGACTGTGGTCTTCTCCAGTCCGCTCGGGTCCGTGTACGTCGTCCCGGTCATCCCGAGGTCCTTGGCCGCGTCGTTCATCTTGTCGACGAACTCCGCCTCGGTCGGGGAGTCCCAGCGGGCGAACAGCCGGGCGGCGTTGTTCCCGGACGGGATCATGAGGAGCTGGAGCAGGTCGCGCTGGCTGAGCTGCTGCCCCTTCGTCAGCGGGGCCGTCGACTCGTCGGGCCGCTTGGACTCGTCCTCGGCACGCTGGTCCACCGTGATCGTCTCGCCGGGCTCGTCACCCTTGAGCGGGTGCTCGCGCAGGACGACGTACGCCGTCATGACCTTGGCGACACTGGCGATCGGTGCGGGCTTCTGCGCCCCTTCGGAGCCCAGCGAACCCACGCCGTCCACGATCACGGCGGACTGGCCCTGACCGGGCCAGGCGAGGTCCAGCGGGTCGCCCTGGAAGGTGTACGTCGGCTCGGCCGTCAGCCTGAGCTCGGGCGCAGGCAGCGGACGCACCATCTGCGCGATCGCAAAGATGATCACCGCGAGCAGGAGCAGCGGGGTCCAGATCTTGACCCGGCGGACCGCCGTGCGGACCGGGGTCTCCTCCGGCGGAGGCGTGTTCGTGAGCTCGGCCAGCAGGTCGAGCGGCGGCTTGGGCGGCAACGGCTGCTGCCGGGTCCGCTCGGCCCCGCTGAGCGCGGGGGCGGGCGTGCCGGCGGACTCCGACGCCGCCCAGCTGGGAGCCGCGGAACGCCCGGCCCGGGTGTCCCGGTCCGGGGCGACGTCCGGGGTGACCGTGGGCCCGATCACGGGCGCGGCGGGCGGCCGTACGTCGTCGGAGCGCAGCGGCACGAACGTGCTGGTCCGCTCGACGGGCGTCTCGGGCTTGGACGCCTCGGGCTTGGACGTCGCAGGCTTGGACGCCTCCGGCTTCGTCTGCTTCGGCGTCGCCGGGGGGATCTTCAGCGCGGTCGTCGGCTGGTCGACCCGGGCGGGCTTGACGGTCTTGAAGACGGCGGTGGGCTGATCGATTCCGCCCTTGTCCGCCACGGGTCCGGCGGAGCTCTCGGCCGGCTCGGCCGTTGCGGCGACCCCGGCCGGCTCGGCCGACTCGCTCGACCGTGCCGGCTTGGGCAGCTCGGCCGACTCGGCGGGTTCGGCGGCCTCGGCGGCTTCGGGAGCCTCGGGAGCCTCGGCGTCCTGAGCGGACTCGGGCAGCTCGTCGGCGTCGGCCGGCTCGGCGGACTCCGCGGGCTCCGCGACGTCTGCGGGCTCGGCGGACTCCGCGGGCTCGGCGGCACCGGCCGGCTCGGCCGGCTCGGCGTCCTCCGCCGGCTCCGCGGGCTCGGGCTCCTCGGCGGACGTGGCCGACGGCGTCGGCTCCTCACGGGTCTTCGGGACCCGGGGCCCGCCCGCCGCATCGCCTTCGTCGGCGCCGGGGGTGTCGTCCCCCGGGGCCTCGTCGGCGTCCGCAGCCGGGTTCGCTCCGGCATCACCGGCCCCGGAAGCCGTGTCGGCACCATCCGCGTCGCCCGCGTCGTCGCCGCCGCTCGCGACCCACGCCGCGACCGCAGCACGCAGCCTCGCGTCGCCCGGCTCGACATCGTCGGCCGGTTCCGCATCGGCCGGTTCCGCATCCTCGGCCGGTTCCGCGTCCGCGCCCGGCTCCGCATCCGCATCAGCCGTCACGGCAGCCTCAGCGGCCCCGGAGGCGTCGGCGGGCTCCCCGGCCTCACCGGACGGCGTGGAGGCCGTCTCCGGGCCGTCCACGGCGTCTGCCGAAGGCGCGTCACCGTCCGCGGGGGCCTCGTCGGCCGCGCCGTCGGAGGCCGGAACGCGGAAGACCGCTGTCGCACTGTCCGTCGCAGCGGCCGGTTCTCGGAACACGGCGAGCCGCGGATCACGCTCCTCCGCAGCCGTCCCCGACGACTTCCGCTGCTCCGACTTGTCGGGGGACTCGCCCGCCACCGATGCCTCCTCCATGCGCTGCGGGGGCAACCCCGCGCTGTCCGAACCATCTACCAGTGTCCTGTGTGAACCCCTGCCCAGGCTGCTAGACGAGAACGACATACCTACTGGTTCCCATACAAAGCACCCAGGCGCTCTCGACAGACCAATGTGAGAGGGGTCACCCTGTCATTCATCCACGCGGGGAGGCATGGATGGGCAGGAGCCGCAGAACAATTCCGGAGGAGCTTCTGCTGCTCGCTCTGGACCCGACCACGGGTACCACAGCGCAGCCGCAGTCGCTCGACCTCGGCCTCGCCGGAGCACAGCTAGTGGAGCTGGCTCTGGCAGGACGGATAGCCCCTGACGGGGATCGTATCGCCGTGGTGATGCCACGGCCGACAGGAGATCCGACTCTGGACTCCGCACTGGAACTGCTGCGGCGACGCGGCAGCCCGGTCCGGGCCGTCCACTGGATTGGCGGGCCCCGGCTGGGGCTGCGCCAGATCTACCTCGCTCATCTGGAGCGGTGCGGCATGGTGCATGCCGTGGCGGGCCAGATGTGCGGAGTGCTGCCGACGACTCGCTACCAAGCGACGGACACGGCGATCAGCCGGGACATCCGAGCCCGGCTGGACAGTGCGATCCGCACCGGCGTACCGCCGGACCCGCGGACCGCGGCGCTCGCCGCACTGGCCCACGCGGTCGGACTCGGCAAGCACCTGTACCCCGGGAACGAGGGGCGCTCGTCGCGCTCCCGGCTCCGGGACCTGATCAGACACGACCCGATGGGCGGACTCGTGGCACATGCCGTGATGGACGTCCAGAACGGGGTGGCCGTACAGCCACGCCGTAATCAGCAGGCGGCAGGCGTGCCGTTGCAGCCCGGGGCGCAAGCGCGCCGCGGCAGCATGGCGCACACCTCCGTCCACTGACCGCGCAGACCACCGCGCGGAGAACCGAATACCGCCGCACCGACGTCCCCAAGACCCGGTTCGGGAGCCGCACCACGCGCGGGGCAGCCGGATCCACCGGCTGCCCCGCGCGCCTGCGTGTGGCCATTTCCCAGCGCGCCCATGGTCATGGGTGGCAATCTGCTGAGCAGTAGATACGCACAGCTACATAGCCGGAGGTGCCGTTTCCGTGCCGTCCAACGTCAATCCCACCGTCAGGCGACGCCGGTTGGGCCAGGAATTGCGCCGCCTGCGCGAGATCAAGGGCATGACGGCCGAGGAGGTGGCGGAGCGCCTGCTGGTCTCGCAGTCGAAGATCAGCCGCCTGGAGAACGGCCGCCGCTCCATCAGCCAGCGGGACGTCCGCGATCTCTGCGGGGTGTACGAGGTCGAGGACCACCGCGTCGTCGACTCGCTCATGCAGATGGCCAAGGACTCCCGCCAGCAGGGCTGGTGGCACGCCTTCGGCGACATCCCGTACAGCGTCTACATCGGCCTGGAGACCGATGCGGAGTCCTTGCGGGTGTACGAGCCCCAGGTCGTACCGGGGCTGCTGCAGACCCGGCAGTACGCCGAGTCGCTGATCAACGGCGCGCTTCCGGAATCCGCCCCCTCCGACATCGAGAAGCGGGTCAGCGTCCGGGCCCGCCGGCAGGACCGGATCAACGCGCCGGAGCATCCACTGCGCCTCTGGGCCGTCATCGACGAATCCGCGCTGCGCCGGATGGTCGGCGGCAAGCAGGTGATGACGGACCAGCTGGAGCACCTCATCGAGCAGTCGAATCTGCCCCATGTGACCATTCAGGTACTGCCGTTCGAAATGGGTGCACATCCCGGCATCAACGGGCAGTACGCCATTCTCGAATTCCCGGATGCCGCGGACTCCAGCGTGGTCTACATCGAGGGCGTCACCAGTGACCTGTACCTGGAGAAAGCCAATGATGTGCAGCGATACAGCGTCATGTACGAGCACTTGCGGGCACAGGCTCTGAATGTGGAACAGACCCGGGAGTTCATCAGCGACATCACCAAGGGTTACACCCGCTGATTCCAGTCACACCGCGAAGTCTGTTTTGCGAGAAATGCAGTGATGTCAGGTGAGGGGTGGCGGCAGAGTACACCGCCGCCACCTCGCGGCGGAAGACTCGCAGGGGATATCCCATCCGGTCGAGTGAATGGCCGCGTCACGCAGGGAAGTTGGCGAGTAGCGTCGATCACGCCAACAGGAACGCAGTCGGTTCCGCTCGCACAACTCTCTGAACCGGAGTGAAAATGCCTATTCTTCAGGGCGCTACGGACATGTGGACGAAGTCCTCGTACTCGGGCGGCAACGGCGCCTGCGTCGAAGTCAAGTCCCCTGTCACGCAGGCCATTGCCGTGCGCGACTCGAAGGCTCCCGAGGGCCCCTCGATCACCTTCGTGCCCGGTGCGTGGAATGCCTTCGTGCGGGATGTCGCAGCAGGCACTGTCGACGCCTGACCGGTGCCGTCCGCAGGACACCGAAGCACAAAAGACTGGAGCCCTCTCGACTGGCCCGCCGTCCTGGCCGAGGGGGCCCGGCTCCGAGGCGGGCGGCCTTCAGCACACCTGAAGGCCGACCCGACCGAAGTCAGCGCAACTGATCGACGTACCGGTCCGTTCCGGGCACGGTAGGAATGAACGGCGCCACCAGCTCGACCCGCCCCAGGCCCGATGCGGCGACCGCCTCGTCGAGCCCCGTGAAGTGCTTCGCCCAGCAGGCACGCGGGTCCTCCTGGAGAAACCACAGCAGCGTCAGCCGGGTGTCCACTCCCTCGACCTGCTTCACATACGTCATCCGGTCGCCGGGCAGCGGCGTGGGCCGGAAGACCGTGACCATCGCCGCCGGTGACCCGGCGAGCCGCTTCGGCAGATGCCGGGAGCGCAGCCACTCCAGCAGTTCCGCCCGCCGCTCCGGCCCGTCGGCGTCGATGACCTGGAGCACGAGTCCCGCGTACGGATGGTCGAGCGCGTGGAAGTCACGCGGACCGGCGGCCCCGTCGCGGTAGACGGTCGCCTCGTGGTCCTGGAAGGCCGTGAAGACGTGGGTCCGGTCCTGGTAGACCCGGCCGTCCCGGTTGAGCCGCTTGTTGATCCCGACGGTCCACTTCATATGGTCGTCGTAGCGCCCGTCCGTCACCCAGTACGTGGACAGATAGCACCCGGCCGCCACGGGCTGGGCGACCGCGGACTTCTCCGGGTAGCGCAGCTCCTGGAGCTCACGGGTGGCGACCCAGCGCCGGCCCGCGAACATCCAGGGCATCGCCATCGCGCCCGCGTAGTAGTGATCGTCTTCGTACCAGCGGTTGTACGCGTACTCATGGCCCGGATGCGGCTCGACCATGGTGATCAGCGCGTGCCCGGGGTGGACACCGTACGGTCCGACCGCCGCCAGTTCCGCGTACAGGTCGCTACGTGTCTCCTCGCTCATGCCGTTCCCCTTCCGTGCTTCGCCACGGCGTCCTACTCTGACGCTCCGTCAGAAGAACTGCCAGAGCCGGGAGGCACCGATGTTGCTCGCGGGGAAGACCGTCATCGTGTCGGGCGTCGGCGCCGGTCTCGGACATCAGGTCGCGGCGGCGGTCGTGCGGGACGGGGGCCACGCGGTCCTCGGTGCGCGTACCGCGGCGAACCTCGCCAGGACCGCCTCCGCAATCGATCCGGAGGGCCGGCACACAGCCTGCCTGGCGACCGACATCACCGACGAGACCCGGTGCGAGGCGCTCGCCGAGCTCGCGCTCGCGCGGTTCGGCCGGATCGACGCGGTGGTGCATGTGGCCGCCCTGGACACCCACTTCGGCGGCCTCGAGGATGCCGACTTCGACGCCTGGCAGTCGGTGCTCGACGTCAATCTGCTCGGGACGCTCCGGATGACGAGGGCCTGCCTGCCGGCCCTGAAGGAGCACGGCGGCTCGGTGGTCATCATCGGTACGCAGTCCTCGGTGGCCGCCCCGTCCCAGGTGCGCCAGGCGGCGTACGCGGCCTCGAAGGGCGCGCTCACCTCCGCGATGTACTCACTGGCGCAGGAACTGGGGCCGCACCGGATACGGGTGAACACGGTGTTGCCCGGCTGGATGTGGGGGCCGCCGGTGCAGGCGTACGTGAAGTTCGCCGCGCACACCGACGGCGTGCCCGAGGAGGAGGTGCTGGCCGGACTCACCTCGCGGATGGCGCTGCCGGAGCCGGCGACGGACGGGGACGTGGCGGAGGCCGCGGTGTTCCTGGCCTCCGACCGGGCCCGGTCGATCACCGGACAGTCGCTTCTGGTCAACGCCGGCGAGCTGATGCGCTGACGGCAGGGACAGGTCTCCTCCTCGCTCGGCCGCACGGGACCCGCATCCCGTGCGGTCTTGTCGTACCCACGTAGCCCAGGACGGGCTTCCGTTGTCTGCACAGCCTGACGAAGTGCCCGCCCATCGTGTGGCCGCTGTCACGTTCGCGACAACGCCCCACAGGGTCAAGAACAAGCAAAATCGTTCGACTTGCTGATTCGCGTTCACATTTCTGATCGCGGGAAACCTTGACCAGGAACCCGAACAGACGGTTCAATCCCCGAAGCCCCCGCTCCCGCACGGGGTCACCGCTGAGCGGCCGTACCGACGAAGTGCGTACCCGTTCACAAGGCGGACCCCTGGAGGGGGCACATGAACAGTCTCGACTGGGCCGTGCTCATCGGATACTTCGGTGTGATGGTCGCGATCGGACTCTGGTCGCACAAGCGCGTGGACGACGTCAGCGACTTCTTCACGGCCGGCGGCAAGATGCCGTGGTGGCTCTCGGGCATCTCGCACCACATGTCCGGCTACAGCGCGGTGATGTTCACCGGTTACGCCGGCATCGCCTATCAGTACGGCGTCACGTCCTTCGTGACCTGGTCACTGCCGATCGCCATCGGCATCGGCATCGGCGCCAAGCTCTTCGCGCCCCGGCTCAACCGGCTGCGCTCGCGGCTGCACGTCGCGTCGCCGCTCGAATACCTCAAGAACCGCTACAACATCCAGACCCAGCAGGCCCTGGCCTGGTCCGGACTGCTCCTGAAGATCGTGGACGTCGGTGCGAAGTGGGCGGCCATCGCGACGCTGCTCTCCGTCTTCACCGGGATCACCCTCACCCAGGGCATCTTCATCACCGGCGCCATCACGGCCGTCTACTGCACGGTCGGCGGCCTGTGGGCCGACGCGCTCACCGAGCTGGGCCAGTTCGTCATCCAGCTCTTCGCCGGACTCGCGATGCTGGTCATCGCCCTGCGCGAGCTGGGCGGCTTCAGCTCGCTGTGGACGGTCTGGGACAAGCTGCCCGAGGGCCACACGGACCCGACGGCGGGCCCGTACACGGTGACGTTCCTGCTGGCGTACCTGTTCATCAAGACCTTCGAGTACAACGGCGGCATGTGGAACCAGGCCCAGCGCTACATGGCCACGGACTCCCCGCGCTCGGCGACCCGTTCGGCCCGGCTCTCCGCGATCCTGTGGCTGGTCTGGCCGGTCGTCCTGTTCTTCCCGATGTGGGTCGCCCCGCTGCTCGTCGAGGCCAAGAAGCCGGACGCCTCGGACTCGTACGCCCTGATGACCGAACAGCTGCTGCCGCACGGTCTGCTGGGCCTGGTGGTCGTCGGGTTCTTCTCGCACACGATGGCCATGTGCTCCTCCGACGCCAACGCCATCTCGGCGGTCTTCACCCGCGACATCGCGCCGGTCTTCTCCAAGGCCGCGCGCACCTGGAGCAACCGCAGCGGCCTGCTGGCGGCCCGGCTCTCGACGCTCGCCTTCCTCGGCCTGTCGATGGCGCTGGCGACGCAGATCAACTCGCCCACGTTCAAGGACATCATCTCGGTCGTCATCAAGTGGGTGGCCGGCCTGATGGGCCCGATCGCGATCCCGTTCATGCTGGGTCTGCTGCGCAGGTTCCGGAAGTCGGGGCCGACGGCGGCGCTCACCAGCTGGGCGGCGGGGCTGCTCGCGTTCTTCTTCACCAACTACAACCTCGACGGTTCGGTCAAGACGGACGTGGCGCTCCAGTACCAGGTGGCGCTGCCGCTGGCGATCTCGCTGGTGCTCTACATCGTCATCGGCTTCATCAAGCCGGAGGACACCCCGGAGCGTGACGCGATCATCGAGCAGATCAACACGGACGGCGACGGGGGCGCGGCGGGCGGTGCGGGGATTCCCGCGCAGGCCGGTCCCGGGGGCCCGGTGGTCCGTGAGGGCGTGAAGGACTGACCTTCGTACGGCGGACGGGGGTGGCGGGCCAGGGGGTCTGCCACCCCCTTTCTCGACCCTGGGTTCTCAGCCTCGATTTCTGAACCCCGGGTTCAGCCCCGGGTTCAGCCCCGGGTTCTCAGCCCCGGGGGTAGCGGGCCAGCCAGCCGGGGGCGACGGCGGTCGGGCTGTGCAGGGCGGGGCCCTGGGTCATCTCCATCGCGAAGTCGTCGGCCAGTTCGAGGAGCGTGGACCGGCCCTCCAGTTCGGCGAGCCAGGCGGGCGGCAGGGCCGTCTCCCCGTGGAGCGTGCCGAGCAGGGCTCCGCAGACGGCCCCGGTGGCCGCGGACGGGCCTCCGTGGTTCACCGCGAGGCGCAGCCCGTGCCGGACGTCCTCGCCGACCAGGGCGCAGTACAGGGCGACGGCGAGGACCTCCTCGGCGGAGTCCGTGGCGCCGAGTGCCTCGATGAGGGCCGGTCCGGGGATGCCCTGGCGTACGGAGCCGAGGGCCTGCTTGAGGGCTTCGGCGACCGGTTCGTGGCCCGGACGTCCGGCGAGCTGTGCCAGGGCGTGCTGTACGGAGCCGTCCAGCGTCTCGCCGCGGGCGAGCCCGTGCACCATGACGGCGAGGGCTCCGGCGGCGAGCTGGGCGGTGGCGTGGCCGTGGGTCTGGGCGGCGCACTCGACGGCGAGCTGGAGGACGAGCTGCGGTTCCCAGCCGACCAGGAGGCCGAAGGGTGCGGAGCGGGTGAGGGCGGCCGAGTCCCGCGCGGCGGGGTTCTTCGGCTGGTCGAGGGTGCCCATCACGGTGTCGCCGAAGCCGGTGAGGCATTCCCGGGCGGGGGCGCGGCGGGTGTACAGCCACTCCTCGCGGGCGAGCCAGCCGTCGTCCGTACGGCGTTCGTCGGGGCCCCAGTCGCGCTGGGTCGCGGCCCAGCGGAGGTGGGCGCGGTGGACGTCGGTGGGCGGGTGCCAGGCGCCGGTGTCGCGGCGGACCTGGGCGCGGATGAGCCCGTCGACGGTGAACAGGGTGAGCTGGGTGACGGCGGTGACGGCGCCGCGCCTGCCGTGCGCGGGTACGAAGTCGGTGACCGCTTCGGCGCCGTGGGCCTCACGGATCTGTTCCAGCGTGAGTCCGGTGACGGCCGCGCCGAGCGCGTCTCCGATGGCGCCGCCGAGCAGCGCGCCACGTACCCGGCTGCGGAAGTCCTGCTGCTCGGCACGGCCCCAGACAGCTGTGGTCCCTGTGCTCACCGTGCCCCTTCCCTCCGCATACCGGCGTGCGACTGCGCAAGCACTGTAATCGAACGGGAAGGACCGGATCAGGGCTGGAACGGTATGTACGGAGTAGCTATTGAGAGCACTTTTGAACGGCATTCCTCACGGTTTTCCGGGGTGGGTTCCGGACCCGGCCGAAACGGCTGTGGTGGTCCCGGCCGGGCACTTCCCCGTTTTCCGGAGCGGCTGATTTCCGGACCGGCCGTTATCCGAACTGGCCGGGCTGGTAGTCGCCCGCGGGCTGCTGAATGATGACGTTCAGCCGGTTGTAGGCGTTGATGACGGCTATGAGGGACACCAGGGCGACGAGTTGGTCCTCGTCGTAGTACTTGGCGGCGTTCGCCCACACCTCGTCCGGGACACCACCGGCCGCGTCGGCGATGCGCGTGCCCTGTTCCGCGAGTTCCAGGGCGGCACGCTCGGCGTCGGTGAACACCGTGGCCTCCCGCCAGACCGCGATCAGGTGGAGGCGCGTCGTGGTCTCTCCCTGGTGCGCGGCGTCCTTGGTGTGCATGTCGGTGCAGAAACCGCAGCCATTGATCTGGCTGGCGCGAATCTTCACGAGTTCCTGTGTCGCGGCCGGTACCGACGAGTCCGTGAGCACCTTCCCCGCGGCGTTGAAGTGCTTCATGAGGGAGGTGGCGATCGGGCTGCCGAAGATGTTCAGACGAGCATTCACGGTGAACTCCTGTGTGCCGTAATCGGTGGTTGTACCTCTCCGACGGACCGGCTCGGCAGGATGTGACACCCTCGCGTACGGAACGGCGGAATGTGATGCGCGTCACTGGGTGGTGGGCAGGGCGGGGTAGTCCGTGTAGCCGGTCTCTCCGCCCACGTACATCAGATAGGCGTCCCGCACCTGGTTCACCGGGGCGCCGGTGCGGACGCGGTGGATCAGGTCGGGGTTGGCCAGGAAGGGGCGGCCGAGTGCGATCAGGTCGGCTCCCGCGGCCAGGAGCCGTTCGCCGTGGCCGATGCCGCCGTCGTCCGGGATGCGGTCGGCGGGCAGCACGGGGTTGGCGATGAGCGTGCCCCGCCAGTCCTTGCGGATCTGCTGGTAGACGGGGCTGTCCGGGTCCGCGTGCACCAGGTGGACGTAGGCGAGTCCGCTGTCGGCGAGGGCGGCGACGAGCGCCCGGTAGATCTCCTCGGTGTCGCCCTCCTCGATGCCGTTGACCGTGTTCCCGGGCGAGAGGCGCAGGCCGACCCGGTCGGGGCCGACGGCCTCGGAGACGGCCTCGACCACCTCGGTCACGAAGCGGATGCGGCCGGCCACGGAGCCGCCGTAGGCGTCGGTGCGCCGGTTGGTCCCCTGGGCCAGGAACTGGTGGAGGAGGTGGCCGTTGGCGCTGTGCACCTCGACCCCTTCGAAGCCCGCCTCGATGGCGTTGCGTGCGGCGGAGGCGAAGTCCGCCACGGTCTCCCCGATGTCCTCGACGGTCATTTCGCGGGGGACGACCGAGGGCACCCGCCCGGCCGGGGTGTGGATCGTCTCGGGGAGCGGGACGGGCGAGGGGGCGACGGGTGTGAGTCCGCTGGTGTCGGGGTGGCCGACGCGTCCGCCGTGCTGGATCTGGAGGAACATCCGGCCGCCCTCCGCCCGTACGGCGTCGGTGACCCGGCGCCAGCCGGCGACATGGGCCGGGCTGTGGATCGCGGTGATGTTCGGATAGGTCTGGCCCACGGCGTTGGGCGTCGACGCCTCGGCGATGATCAGTCCGGCGGAGGCGCGCTGGGCGTAGTACGTGGCCATGAGCGGGGTCGGGACGCCGTCGGCCGTGGCGCGGTTCCGGGTCAGCGGAGCCATCACGAGGCGGTGGGACAGGGTGAGGGGGCCGAGTTCGGCCGGTTCGAAGATCTTCGTGGAAGCGGCTGCGTTCGTCATGCCGTCACGGTAAGAATTGACACTGGTGTCAGGTTCAAGTGCGGCACGTACGAGAGGCGGGGAATTCCCATGCGGATCGGTGAGCTGGCCCGGCGTACGGGAGTGAGTGAGCGTTCCCTGCGCTACTACGAGACCCAGGGGCTGCTGGCGGCCGACCGCACGCCCGGCGGCCACCGGGACTATCCGGCCGGAGCGGTCGACCGCGTCATCCGTATCCAGGAGTTCTACGCGGCCGGGCTGTGCAGTTCGAAGATCGTCCAGCTGCTGCCCTGCGTACGGGACGTGGACGGCGGACCGTCCGAGATCGCCACCCCGAGGCTGGTCGACGACCTCACCGTGGAGCGCGAGCGCATCGACCGGATGATCGGTGAGCTGCTGCGCTCCCGGGAGGTGCTGGACGACGTGATCGCCACGGCGTCCGAAGAGGTCCCGGCCGAGCGCTGAACCGGCCGCGCACCCGCAGGGGGCGCCGTGCGGGCGCGCGGCCGGGCCCCGGCGTCAGCTCGGCAGGACCGGCAGCAGCTCCGGCAGGTGCCCGTCCGACGCGGCGGCTGCCGTGACGCGCTCCTCGGGCACTTCCCCGTACAGCGTCGTACGCGGCTTCGCCGGCCGGCCCGCGAGGTCGGCGATGGCGACGAGGTCCTGGACGGACCGGTACGAGCCGTAACCCGACCCGGCCATCCGGGAGATGGTCTCCTCCATGAGGGTGCCGCCGACGTCGTTGGCGCCCGAGCGCAGCATCTCCGCCGCGCCCTCCGCGCCCAGCTTCACCCAGCTGGTCTGGATGTTGGTGATGTGCGGGTGCAGGAGGAGCCGGGCCATCGCGGTGACCGCGCGGTTGTCGCGGTCCGTCGGACCGGGGCGGGCGATGCCCGCCAGGTAGACGGGCGCGTTGGTGTGGATGAACGGCAGCGTCACGAACTCGGTGAAGCCGCCCGTCTCCTGCTGGAGGCCGGCCAGGGTCCGCAGATGGCCGAGCCAGTGGCGGGGCTGGTCGACATGCCCGTACATCATGGTCGAGGAGGAGCGCAGACCCACCTCGTGGGCGGTTCTGACGACCTCCAGCCAGGTCGCCGTCGGCAGCTTGCCCTTGGTGAGGACCCAGCGGACCTCGTCGTCGAGGATCTCGGCCGCCGTGCCGGGGATCGAGTCGAGCCCGGCCTCCTTCGCCGCGGTCAGCCAGTCCCGGATGGACATGCCGGTGCGGGTGGCCCCGTTGACGACCTCCATCGGCGAGAAGGCGTGCACGTGCATGCCGGGGACGCGTTCCTTCACGGCCCGCGCGATGTCGAAGTAGGCCGTGCCCGGCAGGTCGGGGTGGATGCCGCCCTGCATGCAGACCTCGACCGCGCCGACGTCCCACGCCTGCGCGGCGCGGTCGGCGACCTGGTCCAGCGAGAGGGTGTACGCGTCGGCGTCCGTACGCCGCTGGGCGAAGGCGCAGAACCGGCAGCCGGTGTAGCAGACGTTGGTGAAGTTGATGTTCCGCGTGACGATGTACGTGATGTCGTCGCCGACCACGTCCCGGCGCAGCGCGTCCGCGATCCGGCACAGCTCGTCCAGCGCCTCGCCGTCCGCGTGCAGCAGGGTGAGCGCCTGGTCGTCGGTGAGTTTCGTCGGGTCGTCGGCGGCCTGGCTCAGGGCCTGGCGCACGTCGCCGTCGATACGGGACGGCACCATGCCGGGGGCCGCCGCCTCGCGGAGGGCTTCCCAGTCCCCGTAGACCTCGTCGAAGTCGTCGCGCCGGTCGCCGGTGCGGCCCTCGGTGTCGATCGTGCGGTGGAGGTCGGTGCGACCGGAGGCGCCGAAGCCCTCGTCGGGCTCCTGCCAGGGCAGACCGACCGGGATCGCCTCCTCCTTCGCGAGTCCCGTCTCCGGGTCGGCGAGGGCTCGCACGTGCGGGACGAGCCGGGGGTCGAGCCAGGGTTCGCCGCGCTGGATGAACTCCGGGTAGATGGTGAGCCGTTCGCGGAGAAGGAATCCCGACTCGGCGGTCTTCGCGGCCAGTTCGTCGATGTGCGGCCAGGGGCGCTCGGGGTTCACATGGTCGGGGGTGAGCGGCGAGACGCCGCCCCAGTCGTCGATCCCGGCGCCGATGAGGAGGGCGTACTCGGCGTCGACGAGGTTCGGCGGCGCCTGGATGCGGGCGGACGGGCCGAGGATGTGACGGGCGACGGCGATCGCCGCGGCCAGCTCCTCCAGCTCGGCGTCCGGCATACCGCGCATCGCCGTGTCCGGCTTCGCGCGGAAGTTCTGCACGATGACTTCCTGGATGCCGTGGTAGGCACGGGCCGTCCTGCGCAGCTCGAAGAGGGAGTCGGCGCGCTCCTCGTACGACTCGCCGATGCCGATCAGGATGCCGGTGGTGAAGGGCACGTTGGAACGGCCCGCGTCCTCCAGCACCCGCAGCCGCACCGCGGGCTCCTTGTCCGGGGAGCCGTGGTGCGGGCCGCCGGGCTCGGACCACAGGCGGGTCGCGGTCGTCTCCAGCATCATTCCCATGGACGGGGCGACGGGCTTGAGCCGCTGCAGATCGGTCCACGTCAGGACCCCGGGGTTGAGGTGCGGAAGGAGACCCGTCTCCTCCAGGACCCGGATCGCCATCGCCCGTACGTACGCGAGCGTGTCGTCGTACCCCTCGGCCTCCAGCCACTCCCGCGCCTCGGGCCAGCGGTCCTCGGGCCGGTCGCCGAGCGTGAACAGTGCTTCCTTGCAGCCCATTTCGGCGCCCTTGCGGGCGATGTCGAGGACCTCGTCGGGCGACAGGAACATCCCGTGGCCCTCGCGGCGCAGTTTCCCCGGCACGGTCACGAACGTGCAGTAGTGGCACGTGTCGCGGCACAGCCGCGTCAACGGGATGAAGACCTTGCGGGAGTACGTGATGACGCCCGGCCGGCCGGCCGCGTCGAGCCCGGCGTCCCGCACCCGGGCGGCGGACCCGGCGAGGTCCGTCAGGTCGTCGCCGCGCGCCTGGAGCAGCACGGCGGCCTCGGTCACATCGAGAGCGACGCCGTCCCGGGCTCGCTTGAGGGCGCGCCGCATGGCGTTGGTGGTCGGGCGTCCGCGCTGAGGATCGGTCATGAACCGAGCATACGAGCGAGGCCACCGCCGCCGACCAGCGCTCCGGGAGCTCGGACCTCCTCCGTACCCCTGGCGCCTGGACCGTTATGCCCCGCTTGCCCCGTAGGGTCGGCACGGTGATGAAAACGATCGTCCTCGGCATCGGCGAAACACTCATCCGCGACGACCGCTACTGGGCGTCCTGGGCCAACTGGCTGGGCATCCCGCCGCACACGCTCAGCGCGCTGGTCGGCGCCGCGGTCACCCAGGGCGGCGAGGGCGCCGACGCGCTGCGCCTGCTGCGCCCCGGCATGGACGTCGCCGAGGCCGCGCACGCCCGCGCGGCGGCCGGCCGGGGCGAGCACCTGGACGAGTCGGACCTCTACCCCGACGTCCGCCCCGCACTCGCCGAACTGCGCGCGCTGGGCCTCCGGGTCGTGATCGCGGGCAACCGGACCGCCCGCGCGGGCGAACTCCTGCGCGCCCTCGACCTGCCCGCGGACCTGGTCGTCACCTCGGAGGAGTGGGGCGTCGCCAAACCGGACCCGGACTTCTTCGCCCACGTACTGGACGCCGCGGAAGCCGACCCCCGGGCCACGCTGTACGTGGGCGACCACCCGGCCAACGACCTGTTCCCCGCGAAGTCCGCCGGCCTGCGCACGGCACACATCCGCCGCGGTCCCTACGGCCACTGGTGGGCGGAGCACCCGGACGTGACGGAGACGGCGGACTGGCACATCACGACGCTGACGGAACTCCCGGCACTCCTGGGCAGAACCGAAGCGGACCAGCCCCCGGCGGCTCCGGCACGGGCGCTCAGGTCGGTGTAGCGGGGCCTGCGGGCGTGCGCGCCGGGCCGGCGGTAGCGGGCCGCCGCCCCTATCCCCGCCGGAACAGGCCCGTCCACAGGAACGCCTCGCCGAACAGCGGGGACTCCGCTGGTTCGTCGTGCATGCGGCGCAGTTCGATCTCCGTCAGGCCGGAGAAGATCCCGCGCAATGCCTCCGGGGTGTACGCGAGTCCGCCCTGAAGGCCCGCCTCCCGGTAGAAGTCCGCGTCGGAGAGTTCCGAGCCCATGGCGCCCGCCGCGAAGCAGGTGAGGGCGAGGTGGCCGCCGGGGGCGAGGGCGCGGTCCAGGAGTGCGAGGTAGCTGATGCGGCGGTGCGGTGGCAGGTGGTGGAAGCAGCCGGAGTCGTAGATCAGGTCGTACGGTCCGGTGAGCTCGGCCGTCGTCGGCGCGAAGGCGTCGTCGCAGTGGAACCGGACGTCGGCGCCCGCCTCGTCCGCCCGCTCCTCGGCCCAGGCGATGGCCGTCGGGGACAGGTCGACGGCGTCCACGTCGAAGCCAAGGGAGGCCAGGTGGAGGGCGTTGCGGCCGGGGCCGCAGCCGAGGTCGAGGGCGCGGCCGGGGGTGATCAGGCCGCGGTCGACGTACGAGACCAGGTTCTCGTCCGGCTTCGCCACGAAGAAGGGGACCGCCTTCGAGCGGTCCGCGTAGAACCTGTCCCACCACGAGGCCCCGTCCGCCGTCCAGCGGTCGGACTCCGGCGCGAACAGGCCGTCCAGGAGTGTCAGTACGTCGTCCACCGTGCGTATGTTGCGGTCCATCAACTACCCCTTTCCTCTGGGGTAATTGTAGGTTCGGCAGCCACATGTTCCCAGCTCAGGAGGGGTTTGCGGGAGGCGTCCGCGGTTCGCTGAGCGCCTCGGCGGAGACCGGGGGCCGTGGGGTCCGTACGCGGGGCGGCGACGTCCGTCACGCACCGCCGAAGGTCGTTTCGGGGGCGTTCACGGGCCCGCGCGGGCATGTTTCGGAAGCAGTTCCGGTCAGCGCCGGTCCCGGTCGGGCCGGCCACCCCCGGGCACGGCCCGGTGCCGCGCCGTGATGGGATGCTTCGCATGATCGAGCCGTCGCTTCGCGCCCGCATAGCGCACTATTACGCCACCGTGCCGCTGGTGTTCGCCGAAGCCGAGGAGTTCGGTCCGTTGCGGCTGTTCGTACGGAGGGCGGCGGGCGCCCCGTACTACGGCGGCCCGAACCACGCCCAGCCCACCGCGGCGGGTGCGGCCGACGTCACCGGCGCCGACATCGCCCGCGTACGGGCCCGGCAGCGGGAGCTCGGTGTGCCGGGGGCGATCGAGTGGCTGGACGAGGTGGCACCCGCGATGCGCGGGCTGGTCGAGGCCGCGGGCCTGCCGGTGCTGGAGCGTCCGTTGATGGTCCTCGACCCGCACCTGCCCTTGGCGCCGCCGCCCCTGCCGGACGGTGTCACGCTCCGCGCCCTGGACGCCGACGACCCCGCCCTGCCCGCCGCACTCGCCCTCCCCCGCCTGGCCTTCGCCGACGTGGGCACGGCGGTGGGCCTTGCGGGGCGCACCGAACTGTCCGCGATCGCCGCAACGCTGACGGCGGACGGCACCCTGGAGACGGTCCGCCCGACCCTCCGCGCCGGCCACAAGGTGCTCGTGGCAGCCCTCGCCCCCGACGGCACCCCGCTCGCCGTGGGCCACTACCACCCGGCGGACGGCATCACCGAGATCGGCGGCATCGGGACCCTGCCCACGGCCCGTCGGCAGGGGCTGGGCGCGGCCGTCATGGCGGCCCTCGCCACCCATGCACGCGACCAGGGTGTGCACACCGTCTTCCTCGCCTACGCCGAGGAAGCCGTCGCCCGCATCTACGCCCGCCTGGGCTTCCGCCCGGCCGGCACCACCCTGCTGATCGCCGACCAGCCCGCCCGTTCCTGAGGGGTCACAGGGTCAGTGACCGCCAGATCCGGTCCGGGAGGATGCGGGCCGCCTCGTCCAGGTCGACGTCGTCGATGCCCGAGAGCCAGCGGCGGGCGACCGCGACGACCGGGCCGAGGACCAGGGACTCGATCAACGCGAGCGGCAGCGGGGCGAGTTCACCGGACTCGACGCGGGGTTTGAGCCATTCGGCGAAGGGCGAGAGCCGGGCCTCCTGGGCGTCGCGGAGCTCCTTGCCCTGGGCCATGCCCTGACGGTCGGCCATGGAGGAGTGCAGGAGCAGGGCGGCGGCCCGGTGCTCCCGGATGAACGCCAGATAGGCGCGTACGAGGCCCGCGATCGCGCCTCGGGTGGTGTCGGCGCCCTGCAGGCCCACCGCCAGCTCGCCCAGCAGCCGTCCCAGCCAGCGGTGCGTCAGCTCGGCGACGAGACCGTCGATGCTGCCGAAGTGGTGGTACAGGCTGCCGAGACTGACCCCGCTGGCCTCGGTGACCGCACCGACGGTGATGCCCCGCTCGCCCTCCTCGCCGTAGACGCGCAACGCGGCATCGAGAAGCAAATCGACGGTTACCGCACCGCGTTGCTGTTTGGGGCTCATGGAGATCCTTACCGGTTCTAGAGTAGGTTTCTAGAAACTGATTCCAATTCTAACGGGGTTGACGTGTTCGAGCTGGGGGGAAGCGGGGCCGAGCCCCTGGAGACGGGGGACCCGCTCCGGATCGGATCGATACCGCTGGCGGGGCGGCTCGGGGCCGGTGGCATGGGGCGGGTGTACCTCGGGGTCCACGAAGGACGGTACGTGGCCGTCAAGCAGCTGCTGTCCTCCGTCGTCGGCGAGGACGCCGACTTCCTGCGCCGGTTCGGGCACGAACTCGACAACCTGTCCCGGCTGCCGGCGGAGGCCACCGCTCCGCTGCTCGCCAGTGACCGCACCGCGATGCCTCCGTGGTTCGCCACCGCGTACGTCCCCGGGCTCACCCTGAGCCAGGCCGTCACGCTGCACGGCGGCCCGCTGCCCGCCGACGCGCTCTGGTCGCTGCTGCGGGGAGCGGCTGCCGCCCTGGCGTCCGTGCACGCGCTGGACATGGTGCACCGGGACATCAAGCCGTCCAACGTCATGCTGACCCTCGACGGGCTCACCCTCATCGACTTCGGCGTCGCCCGGGCCACCGAACAGAGCCAGTTGACCCGCACCGGCATGGTCGTGGGGACGCCCGCCTACATGGCGCCCGAACAGGCTTCGGGTTCACGCGGGCTGAGCGGCGCCACCGACGTGTTCGCACTGGCCTCGGCGCTCGGCTACGCCGCGTGCGGCCGGCCGCCCTTCGGCGACGACTCGGGCCACGGTGTGCTCTACCGCATCGTCCACGAGCAGCCCGACATGGCGCCGTTGCGGGAGCTGGACTCCGAGCTCGCCGAGCTCGTCGCGGCCTGCCTCGACAAGGACCCCGACGGCCGTCCCACCGCCGCCGAGCTCCTCGAAAGCGCCTCGCGGCGCGCACCGTCCACCGGGCCCCTGTGGCCCGCGGTCATCACGGAGCGGCTGACCGAGCGGGCCGCCTTCGCCGCGAGCACGCAGAAGATCGACACACCGACCGTCCCACTCACCGGCGGCAGCCCGGAGCCCGAGTCGAAGCCGGAGCCGAAGGCTGAGCCGCAGCCGAAGCCGGAGCCGAAGGCTGAGCCGCAGCCGAAGCCGACGTCCGGGGCCCGCCCCGAGCGGGCCGAACGCCGCCGTAAGCGCCTCTTCCTCGCCGTCGTTCCCGTCGTCGCCACCGTGGGCGGCACGACCCTCGCCATCCAGCTCCTGCCGTACATGTCCTCGCCGCAGGCCACGGAGAAACCCGGCCCCTCGGCCTCCGTCTCGGCGCCGGCCGACCCGGGGTCGACCGGTGGCACCGGCCCGTCGGGCACGGCCTCGCCGTCCGCGTCGCCCGGCAAGGACAAGGGCAAGGCCGGGGACAAGGACGCGTCCGGGGAGAAGGGCGCGGAGGACGACGAAGGCAAGGAACCGGACGGGGCGGGCGGCTCCGAGGCCGCCGCCGGCGGCGGCACCGGGACCGGCGCCGTCGACCCGGACGGGAGCGACGGCGCCGGCGACGCGGACACTCCCGGCGACTCGGGCGCCGACGGTTCCGGCGGGGCCGCCGCGTCCGGCGGGGGCGGTTCCGGCCCGTCCTCGGCCGCCCCTCCCCCCTCCTCCGGCACCTACCGCTACCGCAACGGCGACAACAGCCTCTGCATCACCCAGACGTACGGCGGCTCGGATCAGGGTTCCTGCTCGGACTCGACCGCCCGGTGGACCGTGCGGAGCCAGTCCGGCGGCTTCAAGCTCGTCAACCAACAGACCGGCCAGTGCCTGTACGCCAACATGCTCGGCCAGGCCGTCTTCGTGGGCGACTGCGCCCAGGAGGCCGGCCGGATCTGGCGTAACGGTTCGGGTGGCAGCCTCGTGAGCGCCTTCAACGGCGGCTGCCTCGACGTGGGCACGACCAGTTTCCTGGTGACGTCGACGTGCGCCGGGGAGTCGTCACAGCGCTGGACGAGGGAGAGCTAGTCGGAGGGCGGGCCTGGGGCCTGTCGTCGGGGTCAGGGCCGCCTGACCCGGACGAGAGGTCCCAGGGTGGTGCCGGCCGGGGAGACCTGGCCGGTGCCGGACGAGGGAGACCCTGGGCCCTCGCTGGGGAAGTAGGCCGGGGGGCCTACTTCCCCAGCACCGCCTTCATCACGTTCTTCGCGATCGGGGCACCCAGCCCGCCACCCGAGATGTCCTCACGGGAGATGTCCATGGCCGTCGGGTCGATGAAGACCGCGACCGCGACCGACTGACCGTCGGGCTTCTTGCCGTACGAGACGAACCAGCCGTACGGGACTTCCTTGCGGACGTCGACGCCCCGCTGCGCCGTACCGGTCTTGCCGCCGACCGTCACACCGTCGATCAGGGCGCGCTGGGCGCTGCCCGCCTTGGCGGTGAACTCCATCATCTCCTGGACCTTCTTCGCGGTGTCCTCGGAGACGGCCTGGCTCATGAGCTTCGGCTCGTTCTGCTCCAGGGTGGAGAGGTCGGGGCCGCGGAGCTGGTCGACGATGTACGGCTGCATCAGCTTGCCGTTGTTGGCCATGGCCGCCGTGACCATCGCCATCTGCATCGGGGTGCTGGTCAGCGAACCCTGTCCCATACCGGTCAGCGCGGTGCCCGGCTTGTCCAGTTCCTCCGGGTAGAGGCTCTTCGTGGCGAGCATGTCGCCGAAGTCCTCCGAGTACACGTCGGAGTTGAAGCCGAACTTCTCCGCCGTCTCGCGCATCTTGTCGTCGCCCAGCTTGGCCGCCGCGTCGAGGAAGACGTTGTTGCAGGAGTACTGCATGGCCGTCTTCAGGGACGCCTTGTTGCAGGCCGCGTCGCCCGCCTCGCTGCTGATCTTGTTCGAGGAGAGCGGGAGGGGGTACGGGGAGACCGCGTCGGTCCTGGCATCGACGTCCGTGACGACACCGTGCTCCAGGGCGGCGGCAGCCGTGAGGATCTTGAAGGTGGAGCCGGGCGGGAAGGTCTCGCGCAGCGGACGGTTGGCGAGCGGCTTGCTCTTCTCGTCCACGAGCGCCTGGAACTTGTCGCCCTCCTTGAAGGAGTTGCCGGCGAAGACCGAGGGGTCGTACGAGGGGGTGGAGGCGAGCGCGAGGACCTTGCCGGTGGCCGGGTCGAGGGCCACCACCGCACCTCGGGCGTCGATGTCGGTCAGGCCCTTGTACGCGGCCTCCTGGGCCTTCGGGTCGATCGTCGTGATCACGTCGCCGCCGCGCCGCGGCTGGCCGGTGATGATGTCCTTGGCGTGCCGGAAGGCGAAGCGCTCGTCCTGGCCGCTGAGCACCTCGTCGTACGTCTTCTCCAGGAGCGACATGCCCTGCGCCTGGGAGGCGTAACCGGTGACCGGCGCGTACATCGGCCCGTTCTTGAAGGTGCGCTGGTACTTGAAGTCGGTGCCGGACACGGCCTTCGACCCGGTCACCGCCTTGCCGCCGACGATGATGTCGCCGCGCGGGGTGGCGAACTGCGTGATCTTGACGCGCCGGTTGTGCTCGTTGTTCGCGAGTTCCTCGCGCTGGGCGAACTGCAGCCAGTTCGCGCGCAGCAGGAGGGCAAGCACCAACAGCCCGCAGAAGATGGCGATGTGCCGCAGCGGCCTGTTCATGGCTCCCCCAACTCCCTGACGGCCGCTCACCCATCGACGGTGGCAGTCCGCGCTTCGATCTCCAGTGTTGAAGGATGCCACTTCGGCTCGCGCGGTTGCAGCGGGAGGTCTTCCCCTGGTCAGGGATACCGGCCTTTGTCCGCCTATCGCCGGGCCACCAAGGTCAAATGTCTGTCAGGTCTCTGTCACGAACGTTCATTCGGTGCCATTCTCACCGGCGCACCCCCCACGAACCGAGTGAAGGAGAGACCGCGTGAGAACCACGCTGCGTGCCGCCGCACTTGTCGCCTCTGCTGCCATGGCCGTCGTCGCCGTACAGGGCGCACCGGCCAGCGCCGACTCCACCGCCGCCGACCGGGAGTCCGGCGCCACCGCGCTTCCGCTCAGCGCGTCGGCCCGGGCGACCGCCATCAAGGACGCGCAGGCCGGAGCCGTCGCCGCGGCGCGGCAGATCGGACTCGGTGCACAGGAGAAGCTGATCGTCCGCGATGTCGTCAAGGACGCCGACGGCACCGTCCACACCCGGTACGAGCGGACCTACGACGGCCTCCCGGTACTCGGCGGCGACCTGGTGACCCACGCCCGCAAGGACGGCTCGGTCAAGGGCATATCCCGCGCGCACTCCGAGCAGATATCGCTCCCGACGACGTCCGCGTCCGTCGCGGCGGCCCCGGGCGCGCGCAAGGTGGTCTGGGCGGCCGACGGCAAGCCGGTCCTCGCGTACGAGACCGTCGTCACCGGTACGCAGGCCGACGGCACACCGCGCGAGCTGCACGTCATCACGGACGCCACGAGCGGCAAGAAGCTCTACTCGTACGAGGGCATCCACACCGGGACGGGCACGAGCCAGTACAGCGGCACCGTCGCGCTGGGCACCACCCTCAGCGGCTCCTCCTACAGCCTCACCGACGGAGGCCGCGGCGGACACAAGACGTACGACCTCAACGGCGGCACGTCCGGCACCGGCACGCTCTTCACCGACGCCGACGACGTCTGGGGCAGCGGCACCACCGCCAACCGTCAGACGGCCGGCGTCGACGCCGCCTACGGCGCCGGTGTGACCTGGGACTTCTACAAGACGGAGTTCGGCCGCAACGGCATCGCGGGCGACGGCAAGGCCGCCTACTCGCGCGTCCACTACGGCAACGCGTACGTCAACGCTTTCTGGTCCGACAGCTGCTTCTGCATGACGTACGGCGACGGGGCCAACAACCTCAAGCCGCTCACCTCGCTGGACGTCGCCGCGCACGAGATGAGCCACGGGCTCACGGCGTCCACCGCAGGGCTGAAGTACAGCCGGGAGTCGGGCGGCCTCAACGAGGCCACCAGCGACATCCTCGGCACCTCGGTGGAGTTCTACGCCAACAACTCCGCCGACGCCGGTGACTACCTCATCGGCGAGAAGATCGACATCCGCGGCAACGGCACCCCGCTGCGCTACATGGACCGGCCCAGCCGGGACGGCTCGTCGGCGGACTACTGGTCCAGGAACGTCGGCAGGCTGGACGTGCACTACTCGTCCGGTCCGGCCAACCACTTCTTCTACCTGCTGTCCGAGGGCAGCGGGGCCAAGACGGTCAACGGCGTCTCGTACGACTCCCCGACCGCCGACGGCTCCACCGTCACGGGCATCGGCCGGGACAAGGCGTACAAGATCTGGTACAAGGCCCTCTCCACGTACATGACCTCGTCGACCGACTACGCGGGAGCCCGCGCGGCGACCCTGCAGGCCGCGGGCGACCTGTACGGGGCGGGAAGCGCCGAGCAGCAGGGCGTGACCGCGGCCTGGAACGCGATCAACGTGAAGTAGCGGCACCGAGGAACGGGAGGGGCCGGACCGCACTGCGCGGTCCGGCCCCTCCCCCGTGTTCCAGCCCGGCATGATCCAAACGGGAGGCCCTAGAGGTGCGCCGCGTACGCGTCCAGGACCCGCAGCACCTCGGGCGCCGGCTCCGGAGGCAGTTGGAGGACGACCTCCTCGATGCCCAGATCCGCGTAGTACGCCAGCTTCCCCGGGTTCGGGAGGACCGCGTACGGCACCACCTGGAGGTGCTGGGGGTCCCGGCCCGCCGCCTCCCAGACCCTCCGCAGCTCCGGCACGGACTCCGACAGGCCGCGCCCGCCGATCGGCAGCCAGCCGTCCGCGTACTCCGCGATCTGCGCGAACAGCTTCGGACCCGCGGCCCCGCCGATCAGCGTGCGCGGTCCGGTCACGGGGCCGCGCGGCTTCTGGACCGGCTTCGGGTACGCGAAGCTCGCCCGAACCGAGCCGAACTCGCCCTCGTACGCCGTCGGTTCCTCCGACCAGAGCGCCCGCATCAGAGCCATCCGGTCCCGCCCGAGGGCCCGCCGCTTCGACCAGACGACGCCGTGGTCCGCGGCCTCCTCCACATTCCAGCCGAAGCCGACGCCGAGCGTGAAACGGCCCCCGGAGAGGTGGTCGAGCGTGGCGATCTGCTTCGCCAGGTCGATCGGGTCGTGCTGGGCGACCAGTGTGATGCCCGTGCCGAGCGCGAGGCGCTCCGTCACGGCCGCCGCCTGCCCGAGTGCGACGAAGGGGTCCAGGGTGCGGCCGTACTCGGGAGGCAGTTCGCCGCCCGCCGGATAGGGCGTCTCCCGGCTCACCGGAATGTGGGTGTGCTCGGGCAGATAGAGCCCGGCGAAACCCCGTTGTTCCAGCTCACGCGCGAGCGCGACCGGCGTGATCGTCTGATCGGTGAGGAAGATCGTTGTGGCGATCCGCATGCGAGGACACCTCCGTCGTCGACCGGTGGGGCTCAAACGTATGCCGTCGGGGCCGTGAATCCGAGCCCCGGGCCGTTCCGCGACTCCGCGCCCTTTTCCGCAGCTTGGCCGCAACACCCCTTACGTTTCCGCTGCGTTCAGGGGCCAATACCAGGGTTCGCGTACACGACGACACCCTGGGAGCCACTCGTATGACCGGTTCGCACACCGCTCACGACCGCCCGATCGCCAGGCGCGGCCTGCTCGTCGGTACGGCCGCCACCGCTCTAACGTTGGGCACTGTGAGCTTCGCCGACGCCTCGCCCGACACGGACGAGACCCGCACCGTACGGGGCACACTGCCCACCGGGTCCCCCGACTTCGTCCACCTGCCCGTCGAAGTACCGCACGGTGTACGGGAGATCGAGGTCTCGTACACGTACGAGAAGACCCCCGTCCCGGCCGGAACCCAGGGCAACGCCCTCGACATCGGCCTCTTCGACGAGCGCGGCACCGCGCTGGGCGGGGCCGGTTTCCGCGGCTGGTCCGGCGGGGCCCGCAGCAGCTTCTTCGTCCGCGCCGACGCGGCGACCCCCGGCTACCTCGCGGGCCCCGTACGGGCGGGGACCTGGCACATCGCGCTGGGGCCGTACACCGTGGCCCCCGAGGGGCTCCCCTACGAGGTGACGATCACCCTCCGCTTCGGGCCCTCCGGCTCCACGCCGAAGCCCGTGTATCCGCCGGAGCGCGCCAAGGGACGGGGCCGCGCCTGGTACCGGGGCGACTGTCATCTGCACTCCGTCCACTCGGACGGGCGGCGCACCCCGGCCGAGATCGCCGCCGCCGCGCGGGCCGCCGGGCTCGACTTCATCAACAGCAGCGAGCACAACACCCACTCCGCGCACAGCGCGTGGGAGGGGCTGTGGGGCGAGGACCTGCTGATCCTTACGGGCGAGGAGGTCACCACCCGCAACGGTCACGTGCTCGCCCTCGCCACCGACCCGGGCACCTTCGTCGACTGGCGCTACCGGGCCCGCGACAACCGGTTCGGCCACTTCGCGAAGGCCGTGCGGCGGGCCGGCGGGCTGGTCGTGCCCGCCCATCCGCACGCCACCTGCATCGGCTGCCACTGGAAGTTCGGCTTCGGCGAGGCGGACGCGGTGGAGGTGTGGAACGGGCCCTACACCCCCGACGACGAGATCTCCCTCGCCGAGTGGGACAACGCCCTCGTGGCGTCCGCACGCTCCGGCAGGCCGTGGATCCCCGCCATGGGGAACAGCGACGCCCACCGCGAGCCGGACCGGGTGGGTCTGCCGCAGACCGTCGTCCTCGCCGACGAGCTGTCCCGCGAGGCGATCACGGACGGCATCCGGGCCGGACGTTCGTACATCGCCGAGTCGTCCGGCGTCACGCTCGCCTTCGGCGCCACCGGCGGCCGTGGTCTGCACGCCGGGATCGGCGGACGGCTGCCCGCCGACGCCGACGCCCCTGTCACGGTGCGGCTGGAGGTCGGAGGGGCGCCGGGCTGCACGGCGCACTTCGTGACCGATCAGGGCACGCTGTTCACCGCCCCGCTGCCCGCCTCGGGGACCGGCACGGTGGAGTGGCGCACGACGCCGCAGTACGCCGCCTACGTCCGCGCCGAGGTCCGGCATCCGCCCCAGGTGCCGGGCCTTCCCGGGCCGCTCGCCGCCCTCACCAACCCGGTCTTCCTGGGGCGCTGAGACTCACCCGAACGGCCCGCGAACGGTGGCCCTCCGCGGCGGTGTCCCGGACCGTCGTGGAGGGACCGATCGCCGACGGTGAGGGGCTGAGTTTCGATGCGAACCCGGGCACGGACCTGGAACGGCACGTGGAGCGGGGCGACGGCCCGAGCGCGGGCGGTGCGGCGGGCGGCCGGCGCAGCCGTGCTGGCCGCCGCGCTGGGGCTGGCATCGGCGGGCTGCTCGTCCGGCGGACCGGAGGGCACAGGAAGCGGCGCGGAGCCCTCCGCGGCCGTCGCGGCGGCCCGGGCCACCTCGCCCGCCGCGTCCCCGGCGGGCAAGGGCGAGCTGGTCGTGTCGTACACCGAGGGCCTGACGGCCGCGGACCGGGAGACGGAGGCGTTCCTCCGGAAGAACAAGACCCTGGAGGGCTTCGCCGACTACGCGAACAGCCGGGTCGCGCTCCCCTACGACGTGCCCGTCGAGGCGAAGAGCTGCGGCACGACCGACGCGTACTGGGACCCGACGGCCCGGACGATCACCTACTGCTACGAGTTCCTCGGGCGCATGGCACCGGTGTACGAGAAGTCCGCCGCCCCGAGCGCCACCCCCGGCGCCACACGGGAGACGCAGGACGCCGTCGCCGCCGGCCTCATCGGCCTGACCCACGGCGTCCTCGTGCACGAGCTGGGGCACGGGCTGATCGCGATGTACGGCCTGCCGGTCGACGGGGACGAGGAGACGGCCGTGAACCAGCTCTCCGCCGTCCTCCTCACCACGGACGACGACGACAAGGACTTCGTCGTCGGCATCATCGACGCCTGGGGGGAGATGGCGGGCCAGGGCGTGCGGAGCACCGCCCGGACCGCCTTCGCCGAGGACCACGCCGTGGGCACGGCGCAGTTCTACGCGCTGGCCTGCTGGGTGTACGGCTCCGATCCCGACGGGTACCAGGACCTCGTCGGCCCGGACCTCCTTCCCGAGAAGCGGACCAAGGGCTGCGAGAAGGCCTACACGAAGGTGGCGAACACCTGGGGCAAGGCCCTCCAGCCCTATCTGAAGTGAGCCGGACGCTCCAGGAAGGCCAGCCTCGCGCGCTTCTCCGGCTTGTCGATCTCCGGGCCGAGTTCGAAGCCGGCCCTGACCATCCGGGCGATCGCCCGCTCGTTGCGGGCGTCGGGCTCGACGACGACCCGCAGATGGGCCGGGTCGCTGAAGGCATGGGCGACGAACACCGCGAGCAGCACGCCGGTGAAGCCGGGCTCGGCCTTGTCGCTGGGGCCCATCAGCAGGTGCACGCCGAAGTCGCCGGGCCGCACCTCGTAGCAGTCGGCGAGCGGGTCCTCGGCCGGGTCGTACGTCTGGTAGATCGCGACCGGGACGTCGTCCCGCAGGACCAGGTAACCGTGGTGCGTCGTGAGCGAGTCCAGGAAGGTGTACGCCTCCAGGACCTCCTCGCGGCTCGACTCGGTCATGCCCCAGAAGCGGGCCCGCTCCTCGCCGACCCAGCTGTGGATCAGGTCGAGGTCGGCGAGGGGGTCCACGGAGACCAGGCGCACGGTTCCGAAGCCGTCGACGTCCTGCTCGTACACGGTCTCGCGCCGTTCGGGGGCGGCGGGTCGGGCTGCGGTCACTTCGGTTCTCTCCTCGGGTCGGTCGCGGTGCAGCAGTTTCCAGTCGGTGACCACGGGGGCGAGCCCGCCCTTCGTCCACAGCGGGAGCTGGTCACGGTGGTGGGCGTCGCCGGGTATCCCTGAGGCGCCGAAGGGGACCACCCACAGGCTGTCCTCGCGGCGCGCCAGGTCCCATACGTAGCGGGCGGCCGGGCCGCGGGCGCCGTGGTCGGTGATGCCGGGGACGCTGGACGTGGACAGCACGCAGTCGTGGTCGCCCGCCAGACCGGGCCGGCTCGCCTCCGGGTCGGGGTCGGTGTCCGGCCACGCCTGCCAGGGCGCGAGGCGGTGCACCTCGCCCCAGGGGAGGGGCGGGTTCTCCTCGTCGTACCGGGCCGCGACCGCCTCGACGGCTGCGGTGACCGCCGCCAACCGGTCCTCGTACGGGAAGAGTTCGTGGCCGATCAGCGTCTCCAGGGCGTACCCGACCCTCGGCACCGCGGCGAGCCAGGGGCGGAACAGCTCCGGGTGGGCGGTGCTGCGGACGGGGTCGGCGGCGCCCGTCAGGACGGACAGGGCGGGGTGGGCGGCCAGGCGGTGGACGACCTCGGCGCGCAGGGCCGAGTACAGCGTGGGGTCCGTGGCGGCGGCCTCCATGTGCCGGTCCCAGCGCAGCAGCCTGTCGCGCAGTTCCGCCGCCCCCGGGCTCAGCTCCGCGGTGTCGGCGAGCAGCGCCAGCAGGGGCCGGGCCGAGGCGAGACGGGTGTCCATGTGGATGGCGGCCATGTCCTCGGCGGACCGGCGTCCGCCCGTGCCGAGCAGTTCGCGGATGCGCTCGGCGCGGTGCGCGGGGGCGAACTCGACGCCGAGCGGGGCGGCGAGGCCGCGTTCGTTGGCCATCACCGCCGTACCGGTCGCGTCGGCCCCCGAGGCGGTGCGCGGCATGGGCGCGTGCCGGCCGTGCCAGGCGTACGCGGGGTCGTGGGCGGGGACGACGCGCAACTGGTTCTCGCGCGGGCGCACGGGTACGTAGCCGGCGACGCGGTGCAGGGTCGCGCCGGTGGTGTCGGCGGCGAGCACGACGTTGACGGGTTCGACCCAGCCGTCGAGTGCCGTGTCGACGTCGCCGACGGTACGGGCCCGGAGGAGGGCGGGCAGCACCTCGAAGCCGAGCAGACCGGTGACGCGGGGCGGGTAACGGAGGCTGAGGGCCGGGGCGTCGGCTGCCGGTGACCCGGCTTCGGCCTCGGCTCCGGTGTCCGGGCCTCCGACGATCACCGGGCCGCGCGCGGTCTCGACGACCTCGATCCCGACCGGCTCACCGCCCGACACCGCGATGCTCTCCGTGTGCACGTGGGCCGTCTCCCAGCCCTCGGGGCCGAGCGCCTCGACGCCGCCGTCCGCCGTACGCCGCAACTGCTCCCGGTACAGGTCCTGGTAGTCGGCCATCGCGTTGGTGATGGCCCAGGCGACGCCGCCCGTGTGGCCGAAGTGGGCGAGGCCCGGGACCCCGGGGACGGCGAGGCCCACCACGTCGAACTCGGGGCAGGCCAGCCGGATCTGCTGGTAGACCCCGGGGTCCTCGATGAAGCGGTGCGGGTCGCCCGCGATGACGGGGGCGCCGCTGACGGTGCGTTCCCCCGTGAGGAGCCAGCCGTTGCTGCCGGAGGTGCCCGGGCCGTCGGTGGCGAAGAGGGTGATCGCGTCGTCGCCGAGCCGGCGGGCGACCTCTTCACGCCAGAGTTTGGTGGGGAAGCCCGCGAACAGGATGTGGGTGGAGAGCCAGACCCCGAGCGGGGTCCACGGCTGCCAGCGGCCCGGAGCGAGCCCGGCGGCTGCGAACTCCGGGGATCTTCGGGCCCCTTCGGCGAGTCCGGCGTTGACCCCGTCGACGTAGGCCGTCACCCAGGCCGCGGTCCCCGGGTCGAGCCGGTCGAAGCAGCGGCGTGCGGTGTCGTCGAGCCGGGCCTGGCGGGCGAACCGGTCCCAGCCGAGCGCCGCTTCACCGAGGAACGCGGCCGTGGTGCCCTGCAGCCGGTGGCGTTCGGTCTCGACCTGCCAGGCGCGGTCCGTCGCGGCGTTGTGGCCCTGCGCGCGGGCGAGCGCGAGAGCACTCTCCGCCCGCAGATGGGGTATCCCCCAGTCGTCCCGGAAGACTTCGAAGCCGGCCTCCGACGTCGTTGATCCGCCCACGGTCCCCATCCCCACTCCCGAACGCCGCTTCCGGCGCTTTTCAGCCACTCCCCAGCCCCCACAATTTAGGTTAGCCTAACCTAAAGCAATTTTCGGGGCTGGGGACAGGGAAGGGATCAGTCGTGGGTCATGGCTGGGAGGGCGTCGTCCTCAAGTTGATGCGGGGGCGCGATTTCACGTTCACCGTGACGGGATCCGAGCAGGTCACCGAGGACTTCCGCCGGGTGCACGTGAAGGACGGCGGGATGCTGACCGCGACCGGCGGCGCACACCCCACGATGTGGGTGCGCATCTGGTTCGAGCAGGCGGGCAAACCCCACCAGCGCGCCTACACCCTCGTCGACCCGGACCCGGCCGCCGGAACGTTCAGCCTGGAGTTCGCGCTCCACGACGGCGCCGCGAGCGACTGGGCCCGCACCGCGCAGGCGGGCGACACCATCGACGCGACCCTCCAGGGCACGGGCTTCACGCTGCCCGAGCCCGCCCCCGCCCGGCTCTTCGTCGTCGGCGACACCGCGTCCCTCCCCGCGATCAACTCCCTGCTGGACGCGGTCCCGCAGACCCCGGCGACGATCTGGTTCGAGACGACGCACGACTCCGACGAGAAACTGCCGTTCCGGCTGGACCCGGCCCACCACACCCTGCACAAGGTCCCGCGCCGCGAGGCGGGCGCGCACCTGGTGGCCGAGGTGAAGGCGGCCCTGCCGGAGCTGCTCGGCGACGACCCGTCCGACGCGTACGTCTGGATCGCCTGCGACACGACGACGACCAGGTCCCTGGCCGCGTTCGCACGCAAGGACCTGGCCGTTCCCAAGGACCGTGTGAACGCCCTGGGTTACTGGCGCGCGGGCTGAGCCCCCGCCGGGCCGGCGCCCGCCGGCCCGGCGCGACGGTCGCTCAGTCCGCGACCACCAGCGCCGGGGTCTCCCGCGTCAGCACCTCGCCGCGGAAGAACGCCGGGCTGCGGCGCTGCATCACGAGCATCAGCACCCCGCCGAGGAGCAGCAGCCCGACGGCGATCACGAAGACCGAGCCGACGCCGAACACCGAGGAGCCGGAGCCGTACGCCGGGTCCCACATGTCGTACAGGGTCTTGCCGAAGACCGCGGTGAGCAGGGTGCCGCCGAGGATCGGGCAGAGCCCCTTGTAGACGAAGTCCCGGGCCGAGCGGAACAGCTCGCGACGGAAGTACCAGGCGCACGCGAACGCCGTGATCGAGTAGTAGAAGCAGATCATCAGGCCGAGCGCGTAGATCGTGTCGACGAGGACGTTCTCGCTGACCAGGGTCATGACCGTGTAGAACGTGCCGGTCGCGACGCCCGCC
Organism: Streptomyces sp. NBC_00234; assembly: GCF_036195325.1. Classification (NCBI taxonomy): domain Bacteria; kingdom Bacillati; phylum Actinomycetota; class Actinomycetes; order Kitasatosporales; family Streptomycetaceae; genus Streptomyces; species Streptomyces sp. NBC_00234. The sequence goes on from NZ_CP108101.1 coordinate 3,531,936, forward strand.
GTGACCGTCGCGCGGCCCGGGGTCTTGAACCGCGTGTGGACCTTGGCGTACGAGGCGGGCAGGGCCTCGTACGAGGCCATCGCCAGCACCGTGCGCGCCACCGGGATGAAGGTGGTCTGCAGGCTCGCCGCGGCCGACGCGAGGACCGCGACGAAGAGCAGGATGCCGAGGCCGGGACCCATGACCGGGCCCGCGAGCGCGGCGAAGACGTTGTCGGAGGTCTCCGGGTTGGCGAGGCCGAGGCCCTCGTCGCCGGAGCCGACCATCATCTGGGCGGCGATGCCGGTGGCCAGGTACGAGCCGACGAGGACGACCATCGCGATGAGGGCGGCCCGGCCGGGCGTCCTGGCGCTGCCGACGGTCTCCTCGTTCGTGGTCATGCAGGCGTCCCAGCCCCAGTACATGAAGATCGAGAGCGACAGGCCGGCCGTGAAGGCGGCGAAGGACTGGACCGCGAACGGGTTCATCCAGGACCAGGAGAAGTCCAGGCCCGTGTCGAACGTGCCGCTGCCGGCCTTCTGGAAGGCCATCGCCACGAAGATCGCGAGGACCACGAGCTGGAGGCCGACCAGTGCGTACTGGATGCCCTTGGTGGCCGTCATCCCGCGGTAGCTGATGGCCGTGGCGACGGCGATCAGGACGAGGCAGGTGAGGATGTGGACCGGTTTGCTGTCGTCCAGGGCCGCGATCGATCCGCTGCCGGTGATCTCGCCCGCCAGGAGCCAGAAGTACGAGGTGGCGACGCCCGCCAGGTTCGACAGGACGATGATCGTCGCGATGACCAGGCCCCAGCCGCACATCCAGCCGACGCGCGGGCCGAACGCCTTCACCGTCCAGGTGAAGGAGGTGCCGCAGTCGGGCATGACCCGGTTGAGCTCGCGGTACGCAAAGGCGACCAGCAGCATCGGCAGGAAGCCCGCCAGGAAGACGGCCGGCATCTGCACGCCGACCTCTCCGGCCGTGGAGCCGAGTGTGGAGGTCAGGCAGTACACGGGGGCGACGGTGGAGACGCCGATGACGGCGCTGCCCATCAGGCCCACGGAGTTGCCGCCGAGGCCCTTGCCGCGTACACCGCCGTCGGCAGGGGCCGATCCCCGTACCGCGTCTCCGGCCTGTGGCCGCGTGTCCAGCTGAGTCATGAAGGTGACGTTATTCGCTGCGATATCCATATCCGGAGGGTGAGACTCCGCCGTCTCACCCTTTGATTGAGTATGAATACTGGACTACGAGTTGATGAATTGAAGGCGCGAAGAGCACTGCGCCTCTCGATGGGAGATCCAGGAGCGGACACGGCAGCGTACGAGAACCGCAGCACTGTCCATTTCGTCCTGGTTCAAAAGTTTCCCGTGCCTGTCCGCATTGCGAACAGGCACGGCCCCTGCCCCCGTCCCGCGCCGCTCAGCCCGGCCAGACGATCGCCTGCGTCTCGCTGTACGCGTGCAGGGCGTACGACCCCACGTCCCGGCCCACACCGCTCCGCTTGAAGCCGCCGAACGGCGCCTCCATGTTCCGGCCGATGGTGTTGACGCCGACCCCGCCCGCGCGCAGCCGTCCGGCGATCCGGAAGGCCCGGGCGACGTCCCCCGACCAGACGTAGTCGAGCAGCCCGTAGTCGCTGTCGTTGGCCAGGGCGATCCCCTCCTCCTCCTCGTCGAAGGGGACGACCACGACGACCGGTCCGAAGATCTCCTCCCGCACGACGCGCATGTCGTTCGTGCAGTCGGCGAGCAGGGTGGGGGCCACGTAGAAGCCCCGGTCGAGACCGGCCGGGCGGGCGCCGCCCGCGGCGAGCCGCGCCCCTTCCTTCCGCCCGAGCTCGACGTACGACTCGACGCGGTCGCGGTGCGCGGCGGAGATGACCGGGCCGACGACCGTGCCGCGGGCGGTCGGGTCCCCGACCTTCAGGTAGCCCGCGTACGCGGCCAGCTTCCCGACCAGCTCGTCGTACACACCGCGCTGCGCCAGCACCCGGGTCGGGGCCGTGCAGATCTGGCCGCTGTAGAAGGAGAACGTCGTGCCGATGCCCGCCACCGCGGAGTCCAGGTCGGCGTCGTCGAGGACGAGCGCCGCCCCCTTGCCCCCCAGTTCCATCAGCTGCCGTTTCATCGAGCGCCCGCACACCTCGGCGATGCGCTGCCCCACGCCGGTCGAGCCGGTGAAGCTGACCATGTCGACGTCGGGCGAGTCGACGGCGGCCTCCCCCGCCCCGGGGCCCGAACCGGTCACGACGTTGACGACGCCCGGCGGGATGCCCGCCTCTTCGAGGGCGGCGGCCATCGCGTAGACGGAGAGCGGGTCCTGCGGGGCCGGTTTCACGAGGACCGTGTTGCCCATGGCGAGCGCGGGGGCGATCTTGCCCGCCGCGTTGGCCCACGGGTTGTTGTACGAGGTGATGCAGGTGACGACCCCGACCGGGCGGCGGACGGCCAGCGCGCCGAAGACACCGGCCCGCCCCATCGGGCCCGCCTCGTTGATCTGCGGCGGCACGGCCTGCTCGACGGGTTCCAGCGCGCCCTTCGCGTACCGCCGGAAGCGGGCCGCGCCGACGGCCACCTGCATGCCGCCGGCCGTTCCCGTGGTCGCACCGCTCTCCGCCGAGGCCAGCACGGTGTGGGCGGCGGCGTCCCGCTGGATGATCCCGGCGGCCCGGTCCAGGATCGCGGCCCGCTCCTCCGGGCGGGTGCGCGACCAGGTGGCGAAGGCTTCGCGGGCCGCGGCGGCAGCCGCGTACACCTGCGCGCGGCTCGCCTCGGGCGCCCGTCCGACGACCTCCTCGGTGGCCGGGTTGATCACGTCGTAGTGACCGCCGTCCGGCTCCGTCCACTCCCCGCCGATGAACAGCGGCTGCTCCGTCGTCCCGCTCATGCGGTGCTCACCGTCCGGGTGTCGCGGCCGGAGCGGAGCACCGTGCCGGGGACCGCGCCGGTCACCTTGTCCTCGCGCAGCGTCTCGACGCCGTTGACGCGGACGGACACGATCCCGAGGGCCTTGGAGTCCAGGCGCGGGCTGTCGCCCGGCAGGTCGTGCACGAGGGTGGCGGGACCCGCGTCGATGCGTTCGGGATCGAAGAGGACGAGGTCGGCGTGGAAGCCTTCCTGGATGCGCCCCCGCTCGCGCAGGCCGAAGAGCTGCGCCGGGTCGTCGGTGAGCATCTTGACGGCCTGGGTCAGCGGGAGGAGTTTCCGGCCGCGCAGACAGTCGCCGAGAAAGCGTGTGGTGTACGGGGCTCCGCACATCCGGTCCAGGTGGGCGCCCGCGTCGGACCCCCCGAGCAGGACGTCCTCGTGTTCCCAGGTCTGGCGGCGCAGGTCCCAGGAGGCCGGGTCGTTGTCGGAGGGCATGGGCCACAGGACCGTACGCAGCTCGTCGACGGCACAGATCTCGACGAGGCACTGGAAGGGGTCCTGCCCGCGTTCGGCGGCGATGTCCCTGACGACGCGCCCCGTGAGTCCTTCGTTCGCCGGACTGTAGGTGTCCCCGATGACGTAGCGGCCGAAGTCGGCGAGGCGGCGGAAGACGCCTGCCTCCTTGCTGTTGGCGCGGCGGAGCATCTCGGCACGGGTGCCGGCGTCGCGCAGCCGCTCGATGCGCTCGGGAACGGGGAGGGCGAGGATGTCGCCCCAGCCGGGGATGAGGTTGAGGGCGCAGAAGGTGCCGAGCGACATGTTCATCGGCGTGAGGATCGGCATGGTGAGGGCGACGATCCGGCCGCCCGCGCGACGGGCCCGTTCGCTGGGTATCAGCTGGCGGGGTACGCGCTCGGGGACGGCGGCGTCGATGGTGAGGACGTTCCAGTTGAGGGGCCGTCCGGCGGCTGCGCTCATGTCGACGAGCAGGTCGATCTCCTCGTCGGAGAACTGGTCGAGGCAGCCCGCGACGATCGCTTCGAGCTGGGTGCCCTCGTGCTCCCCGACGGCCCGGGACAGGGCGAGGAGCTCCTCGGGCCGTGCGTGCCGGGAGGCGACCGGCTGTCCGTCGCCGTCGGAGTGGGTGGAGGACTGCGTGGTGGAGAGCCCCCAGGCCCCGGCGTCCATCGCGTCGTGGAGCAGCGCGGTCATGGCGGCCGTCTGCCGCTCCGTGGGCTGTCCGCCGACCGCGTCGGGGCCCATGACGTGGCGGCGCAGGGCGCAGTGCCCGACCATGAACCCGGCGTTGACGGCGATGCGTCCTTCGAGGGCGTCGAGATACTCCCCGAAGCCGGACCAGGTCCACTCGACGCCCTCTTCGAGCGCCGCGAGGGCCATGCCCTCCACCCGCGACATCATCCGCCGGGTGTAGTCGGCGTCCTCGGGCCGGTCCGGGTGGAGCGGGGCGAGGGTGAATCCGCAGTTGCCCCCGGCGACGGTGGTGACGCCGTGGTTCATGGAGGGCGTGGCGTACGGGTCCCAGAACAGCTGCGCGTCGTAGTGGGTGTGCGGGTCGACGAAGCCGGGTGCGAGCACCAGCCCGGTGGCGTCCTCGGTGGTGACGGCGTCCTCGGTGAGGACGCCCGGCTCGGCGATGACGGCGATGCGGCCGTCGCGGATGCCGAGATCGGCGGTGTACGCGGGAGCGCCGGTGCCGTCCACGACGGTCGCTCCGCGGATGAGGTGGTCGAGCATGACGGTTCCCTTCGTGTGGTGGTGTGCCGCCGGGGTGCGTACGGGCTGGCCGCGGTACGCATCCCGGCGGCCGGGGCGACGGTCCGGGAAGACGCCGCCCGGTCGATGGCCGGGAGCTCCGCCCCCGGCCCCCCCGCTGCTCGGCCGCCGGACGGGCTCGGCGGAGCCGAGCCCGTGCCGTTCGGCCCCGCGCGTGCCGCCTACGAACCGGCCGCCGCCCGGAACCGGCTCGTCCGGTGCACCGGATCCGTGTCGATCTTCGGAATCACGTGCTCCCCGATCAGCTTGATCGAGTTCAGCGTGTCCTCGGGCGAGATCCCGATCGGCAGCCCGAAGCTCAGCTGGTCCGCCCCCGCCTGCTCCCAGCGCCGGCACTGCTTCAGCACCTCGTCGGGATCACCGCAGATCATCAGCTCCTCCGCGATCAGCAGCTCGATGATCTCCTCGGAGTACTCCGGCAGCAGCTCGGGCCACTCCGGGACGCCGTCGGGCCGGGGGAACGTGTCGTGGTAGCGGAAGAGCAGCGACTGGAGGTAGTTCAGCCCGCCGCCGACCGCGATCTCCACGGCCTTCGCGTGCGTCTCCGCGCAGATCGCCGTGGACGTCACCATCACGTTGTCGTTGACGAAGTCCCCGACCGGCCGGGCCTCCTTGACCGCCGTCTTGTACGACTCGACGACCCACTCCATGTCGGCGACCTTCTGCACGCTGAAGCCCAGCACGCCGAGGCCCTTCTTCCCCGCCATGGCGTACGAGGAAGGCGAGCCGGCCGCGTACCACATGGCCGGGTGCGACGTCCCGTACGGCTTCGGCAGGATCTTCCGCGGCGGCAACGACCAGTGCTTGCCCTGGAAGCCGACGTACTCGTCCTGGAGCCACATCTTGGGGAACTCCGCGATGGTCTCCTCCCAGAGTTCCTTGGTGTGGTTCATGTCGGTGATGCCCGGCATGAATCCCAGGATCTCGTGGCTGCCGGCCCCGCGCCCCGTGCCGAACTCGAAGCGCCCTTCCGACAGGTGGTCGAGCATGGCGACCTTCTCGGCCACCTTCACCGGGTGGTTGACCGGGGCGAGCGGGTTGAAGATGCCGGACCCCAGGTGAATCCGGTCGGTGGCGTGCGCGAGGTAGCCCAGGTACACATCGTTGGCGGAGAGGTGCGAGTACTCCTCCAGGAAGTGGTGCTCGGAGGCCCAGGCGTACTTGAAGCCGGACTTGTCCGCCTGGATGACGTACTCGGTCTCCTCGATCAGTGCCTTGTGCTCTGCCTCGGGATCGACCTTGGCGCGCGCGGCAGGCACGTACCCCTGCACAAAGAGCCCGAATTCCACGGAGGTTCACCGTCCTCAATCATTTCTGACACACCGTCAGTTCACGATGCGACCGACTGTTCCACCGGTGGTCCGACCCGTCAATAGCTGACGCATCGTCAGAACAGGCTGACGCCCGCCAGCCAGCCGCCGTCGATCACGAACGGCTGCCCGGTGACGTACGAGGAGTCCTCGGAGCTCAGGAACAGCGCCAGCGCCGCCACCTCCTCCGGCCGCCCGATGCGCCCGAGCGGCACGAGCTTGCGGTAGAGCTCCGCCACCGCGGCCCCGGTCTCCTCGGGGTCCGCCGCCGGGTCCAGCGCCGCCGGATTGGTCATCGCGGTGTCCACCGCCCCGGGGCACACGGCATTGACCCGGATCCCCTTGCCCGCCAGCTCCAGCGCCGCCACCTTCGTCAGGGCGACGACAGCGTGCTTCGTGGCGGCGTAGGCGCCCACGAAGGCCATGCCGGTGAGACCGGTGTATGAGGCGGTGTTGACGATCGTCCCGCCGCCCGCGGCCTCGATCTCCGGGGCGACGGTCTTGATCCCCAGAAAGGCCCCGACCTGGTTGACCTGCACGATCTGCTGGAACTCCGCCAGCGGCGTGCTCACCAGCTCGTTGAAGCGCAGGATCCCCGCGTTGTTGACCAGCCCGTCGATCTTCCCGAAGGCGGCCTTCGCCTCCTCGACGGCGGCCTGCCACTCCTCCTCCCGGCTCACGTCCAGATGCACGAACCGGGCCGCTTCGTCCCCGAGCTCCTTGGCGAGCGCCTCCCCCTGCTCGTCGAGCACGTCGGCGATCACCACCCGCGCCCCTTCGGCGGCGAAGAGCCGCGCCTCCTGCTCGCCCTGCCCGCGCGCCGCACCGCTGATCAGCACGACACGTCCGTCCAGCTTTCCCATGCCCGGTCTCCCTACCTGTCGAGATGAGGTGCGACCTCGGCGGCGAACGCCGCCATCTGGTCGGTCAGTTCGGCACGGCTCCGGCTGCGGAACCGCACCTGGATCTGGTGGACGCCCATCGCCGCGTACTCGCGCAGCGACTCGGCGATGACCTCCGGCTTCCCGGTGAGAGCGCGCCTGCCCACGGCCCAGTCGGGCTCGCCCACGTACAGCGGCTCGGTGATCGCCCCGACGACGATGGGCTCCTCGACCCCGGCCTCCTCGCGCAGGGCCAGCAAGCGGGCGATCTGCGCGGGCAGCCTGCTCCTGGGGTCCCCCTGCGGCAGCCACCCGTCGCCGCGCACGGCGGCCCGCCGGACGGCGGCGGGCGAGGAACCGCCCACCCAGACGGGCACCCGCCCCTGCGCGGGACGCGGCAGCTGCCCCAGCCCGCCGAAAGTGAACCGCTCCCCCGCGAACTCCGGGTACTCGGCCGGCCCGAGTGCGGCCTTCAGCGCGTCGATGCTCTCGTCGAGCAGCCCTCCGCGCCCGTCGAAGTCCACCCCGAGCGCCTCGAACTCCTCCCGCACGTGCCCGGCCCCGACCCCGAGGATCAGCCGGCCGCCGCTGAGGTGGTCCAGCGTGGCGTACTGCTTGGCGGTGACGAGCGGGTGCCGCAGTCCGACGACGGCGACATGGCTCATCAGCAGGACCCGCTCGGTGACCCCCGCGAGGAACGACAAGGTGGCCACGGGGTCGTACCAGACCGTACTCATGGCCTCGGCGAGCCGCTCCGGCACGCCGACGTGATCACAACAGGCCAGGTACCCGAACCCGGCCCGGTCGGCGGTGCGGGCGATCTCGGCGAGGTCGTCGGGGGTGGCCCCGGCCTCCCACCTCTCCGCGTAGATGGTGCTCTGCGACTGGATCGGCAGCTGCATCCCGTACGACAGCGGCCCGGCGGACAGTATCGGCACCGACCGGCCTCCTTCCCCTGGGTGACCCCGCCCGACCCCGGCTCATGGATCTGACGTCCCGTCACATGACGGGCGGGGACATCGTCGTACCTGACGGTCCATCAGGCAAGGGAAGTTACGGAGCGCGGGCGCGACGCCTCAGGGTCCGCGGTCGCCGGCCTCGGCGGCCGGGATGCCGAGGCCGTACGGCAGGGACCGGATCCGGCCGTACGGCCTCGGCGCCGGCTCAGCAGTCCGGGATCACCGTGCCGTTGTTGTCACGGGCCTCGTCATTGCCCCAGCGGGAGAGGTAGTACGCCGAGACATAGGCCCCGTAGCCGTTCTTGCCCGCGTACACCGTGTCCAGGTCGGTCTTCAGCCACCAGTGGTTGTAGCTGCTGCCCGAGCCGATCTGCTGGCCCCAGACCTTGCAGTAGACGTAGTTCGTGCCCGCGTTCAGCACGCCCTGCGCGTCGTTCGTGTTCGCCGCGGCGTATCCGGTGGCGTTGGCGAAGGTGTCGACCCAGTACTTTCCGCCACCGCCGCCACAACCGTTGTCGCTGGTCAGGTACTTGCTGTAGTACGAGCCGGGGTACGGGGCGAGCGACTGGCCGTTGATCACGATGCTCTGGCCGACGCCGTTGTACAGCTGCTCGTAGTGGATGTGGGCACCCGAGCTGTTGCCGGTGGAGCCGGTGACGCCGATCTGCTGGCCCTGGGAGACCTGGGCGCCGTTGGCCACGGAGTACGAGGCCAGGTGGAAGTAGTACGTCTTCCAGCCACCGCCGTGGTCGATGGCGATGTAGTTCCCCGCGCCGGTGGGCTGCGAGTAGCGGTAGGCGGTGCCGCCCGCGGAGGCCAGTACGGCCGACCCGGCCGTGGCGCCGCCGTCCGTGCGGACGAAGTCGAGGGCCTGTCTGACCTCGGCCGAGTGGTGGCTGTAGGTCCATTGCTGGCCGCAGCCGAAGGGGGCCTTGAAGTTCGGTGCAGCGGCGGCGGGGGTCGCGGTGGCCGTGACGGCGAGGAGGCCGCCGAGGAGGGAGAGCAGGGCCAGCAGGGAGATACGTATCGATCGCGTGCGCGTGCGCATTCATCCTCCGGTACGAAGAAGTCGAAGCGTGGGCATCAATCCGCGTTGAACGGACGTGGAGCGTCCAGAGTGCCGGAACTTCGACGTCCCCAGTAGACCCGGAAGGCGGGCCCAACCGGGCCCGCCCGTAAGGAAGTCGGGACTTCTCCCTACTTGCGGTACAGCTCCTCGATCTCCGCCCGGAAGTCCTCCTCGATCGCGGCCCGCTTCAGCTTGAGCGAGGGGGTCAGATGGCCGCTCTCCTCGGTGAAGTCCGTCGGCAGGACGGTGAACTTGCGGATCGACTCCGCGCGCGACACCAGCCGGTTGGCCTCGTCCACCGCGCGTTGCAGCGCCGCACGCAGGTCCTCGTCGTTCACGAGGTCCCGCATGGGGATGTCCTGCTTCTTGCGCATCTGGCGCCAGTGCGCGAGACCGTCCGGTTCCAGGGTGATCAGCGCGGTGATGAACGAGCGGTTGTCGCCGACCACCATGCACTGGCCGACCAGCGGGTGGGCGCGCAGCCAGTCCTCCAGCGGGGCCGGAGTGACGTTCTTGCCACCGGTCGTGATGATGATGTCCTTCTTGCGGCCGGTGATCGAGAGGTAGCCGTCCTCGTCGAGCGCGCCCAGGTCGCCGGTGGCGAACCAGCCCTCGTCCAGATGCGGCACCGCCGTCCCGCGCTCGGCGTCCCAGTAGCCCTGGAACACCTGACCTCCCCGCAACAGGACCTCCCCGTCGTCGGCGATCCGCACGGCGGTGCCCGGCAGGGGCCAGCCGACGGTGCCGAGGCGGGGCTTGAGGGGCGGGGTCACCGTGTGGGCCGCGGTGGTCTCCGTCAGGCCGTACCCCTCGAAGATCTCGATGCCCGCGCCCGCGTAGAACGCGGCGAGCCGGTGCCCCAGCGGGGAGCCGCCGCAGATCGCGTACCGCACGTGCCCGCCGAGCGCGGCCCGGATACGCCGGTAGACCAGGGGGTCGTAGAGGGCCCTGGCCATGCGCAGGCCGAGTCCGGGGCCGGGGCCCGTCCCGTGTTCGGCGGCCTCGACCGCCTCGCCGTAGCGCCGGGCGATCCGGGCGGCCCGGTCGAAGGACGAGGCGCGGCCCATCTTCTCGGCCGTCGCCCGGCCGGTGTTGAACACCTTCTCCAGCACGTACGGGATGGCCAGCAGGAACGAGGGCTTGAAGCCCGCGAGGTCGGCGAGCAGGTCCTCGGTCCGGATGGAGGGCGCGTGGCCCAGGCGGACCCGCGCCCGTAGACAGCCGATGGCGACCATCCGGCCGAACACATGGGAGAGCGGGAGGAAGAGGAGCGTGGACGCCGGGTACTTGGACACGGACTTGAAGACCGGGTGGAGCAGTTCGATCGCGTTGTCGACCTCGGCGAAGAAGTTGCCGTGGGTCAGGACGCAGCCCTTGGGGCGGCCCGTGGTGCCCGAGGTGTAGATGAGGGTGGCCGGGGTGTCGGGTTCGAGGCCGGCTCTGCGGGCGGTGACGACCTCGTCGGGCACGTCCCTGCCGAGGGTCTTGAGCCGGCCGAGGGACCCGGTGTCGAACTGCCAGAGGTGTTCCAGGTCGCCGAGCTGCTTGCGCTCCTGGCTGATCAGCCGGGCCTGTTCGGTCGTCTCCACGGCGCAGGCGACGACGCCCGCGTCCTGGAGGATCCAGCGCGCCTGGAAGGCCGACGAGGTGGGGTAGATGGGCACGGTGACCAGACCGGCGGCCCAGGACGCGAAGTCGAGCAGGGTCCACTCGTAGGTCGTCCGGGCCATGATCGCGACCCGGTCGCCGGCCTGGAGCCCTTCGGCGATCAGCCCCTTGGCGACGGCCGTGACCTCGGCGGCGAACTCGGCGGCCGTCACCTCCTGCCAGCTCTCGTCGGGCTGCTTGCGGCTGAGCACCGCCTCGGCCGGGGCCTCGCGGGCGTTGTCGAAGGGGATCTCGGCGAGTGAGCCGCGTCGAACGGACGGGGCGAAGGCGGGTACGGAGACTTCTCGTACGGTTCCGTCCGCCGCCCTGACCTTGGTCGGCTCGACGAGGACGGGGCGGGAGGGGGTGACGGGTGCGGAGGCTGGCGTGGACACGTGCGGCTCCTCAACAGGGGGGCGGGCGGTCGCCGGGTCCGTCCGGCGGCCGTTTCGTCCTCGATCACCGGACGGGCTCGGAGTTGTCCTGGAGCGCCGGGCCGGCTCGGTCGTGGCGGACCGGCCTGCGTGCACCGGCCGACCGGGTCGGGGCGGCTGTCAGGGGCGCTCCAGGATCGCGGTGACTCCCTGGCCGCCCGCGGCGCAGATCGAGATCAGGCCGCGGCCGGGCGCGTCCCGTTCCGCGAGGAGTGCGGCGAGGGTGGCGACGATCCGGGCCCCCGTCGCGGCGAACGGGTGCCCGGTCGCGAGCGAGGAGCCCGCCACGTTGAGCTTCTCCCGGTCGACGGGTGCCAGGCCCTGCTTCTCCCAGGCCGCGAGCGTGGCGAGCACCTGGGAGGCGAACGCCTCGTGGACCTCGAACAGGTCGAAGTCCTCGATGGTGAGACCCGCGCGTTCCAGCAGACGGGGCACGGCGTACGCGGGCGCCATCAGCAGCCCGTCCTCGCCGTTCACGTAGTCGACGGCCGCCGTCTCGTAGAGGGAGAGGTAGGCCAGTGGTTCGAGGCCGCGCCGCTCCGCCCACTCCTCGCTCGCCAGCAGGACCGTGGCGGCCCCGTCGGTGAGGGGCGTCGAGTTGCCGGCCGTCATCGTCGCGCCGGGCTGACCGGTGCCGAACACCGGCTTCAGCGTGGCGAGTTTCTCCACCGTGGAACCGGGGCGCAGGTTCTCGTCGCGGGCCAGGCCGCGATGGGGGACGACGAGGTCGTCCAGGAATCCCCGTTCGTACGCGGCGGCGAGCCGCTGGTGGCTGGTGGCCGCCAGGAGGTCCTGCTCCTCGCGGCCGACGTCCCATTGCCGGGCGGTGACCGCCGCGTGCTCGCCCATCGAGAGACCGGTGCGCGGTTCGGCGTTGCGCGGGATGTCCGGGACGAGGTGGCGGGGGCGCACCCCCGCAAGTGCCGCGATCCTGGCGCGCGTCGACTTCGCGCGGCGGGCCGCGAGCAGGAGTCCGCGCAGCTCGTCGTTGACGCCGAGGGGCGCGTCGCTCGTGGTGTCGGAGCCGCCCGCGATCGCCGAGTCGACGGCACCCAGCGCGATCTTGTTGGCGGCGGCGACGACCGCCTGGAGGCCGGTGCCGCACGCCTGCTGGATGTCGTAGGCGGGGGTACGCGGATCGAGGGCCGAGCCCAGGACGGTCTCCCGGGCCAGGTTGAAGTCCCGGCTGTGCTTGAGGACGGCGCCCGCGACGAACTCGCCGACCTGCTGCCCCTCCAGGCCGAACCGCTCGACCAGTCCGCCGAGCGCGGCGGTGAGCATCGTCTGGTTGGACTCCTGCGCGTACGGGCCGTCGGAGCGGGCAAAGGGAATGCGGCTGCCGCCGATGACCGCCACCCTGCGCGGCTGCGGGAGGGCGAGGGGGATCACGGCGACCAGCTCGTCTCGATCGATCTCGGGCAGCTCATCTCGACCTACTCCTGACTCCTGAGTAACCTTACTTGAGAGTAAATCTACGACTGAGCAGGAGTCTGGACAATGGCCGACCGCTATCTGCACCTCACCGGCACAGCACCCGGCCGTTTCCTGACCCGCAGGCTCGGCCTGCCGCAGCCCGCGCCCCTGCGCCGGTGGTCCCTGGAGACCCCTTCCCTCGACGGCCCGGTCCTGCACCTCACCGCGGGTCCGTCGACGGTCACGGACGCGCTCGGCACCGTCCTCGCCGGAACCGGCCTGAAGGTGACCGGCAGCGCCGAACGCCCCGTCGGCATCGTCGTGGACGCGACGTCCGTCACCACCGCCGCCGGGCTCGGCGAGGTGCACGCGGCGCTCCACCCCGTCATACGCTCCCTCGCCCAGGGCGGCCGGGTCGTCGTCCTCGGCACCCGGCCCTCCGCCGACGACCACCACCAGGCGGCGGCCCAGCAGGGACTGGAAGGGTTCGTGCGCTCCCTGGCCAAGGAAACCGGCAGGGGCGCCACCGTCCAACTGCTCCGGATCGCTCCCGGGGCCGAGGGCGTCGCCTCGGCCGAGTCCACCCTCCGCTTCCTCCTCTCCCCCAAGTCCGCGTACGTCAGCGGCCAGGTCGTCGAACTCACCGCCGCCACCCCCGACCCGGTCCCCGACTGGGCCGCGCCCCTCACCGGCCGCACCGCCCTGGTCACCGGAGCCGCACGCGGCATCGGCGCCTCGGTCGCCTCCGTACTGGCCCGCGACGGCGCCCAGGTGATCTGCCTGGACATCCCGCAGTCGAGGGACGAACTCGTGCGCACCGCGGACCGGTTGGGCGCCACCGCACTGCCCCTGGACATCACCGCGCCCGACGCCGCCGACCGCATCGCGGCAGCCGCCCCGGACGGTCTGGACATCCTGGTCCACAACGCGGGCATCACCCGCGACCGGCGGCTCGCCAACATGCCCGCCGAGCGCTGGGCCTCCGTCGTCGAGGTCAACCTCGACAGCGTGCTGCGCACCACCGACGCCCTGCTCAAGGCGGGCACGGTCAACCGCGGCGGCCGGATCGTCGCCACCGCGTCCATCGCCGGGATCGCGGGCAACAACGGCCAGACCAACTACGCCACGAGCAAGGCGGGCATCATCGGCCTGGTCCGCTCGCTGGCCCCGCGCGCCGCCGCCGACCACGGCGTCACGGTCAACGCGGTCGCCCCCGGATTCATCGAGACGAAGATGACCGCCGCCGTGCCCTTCCTCATCCGGGAGGCCGGCCGCCGTATGAACTCCCTCTCCCAGGGCGGACTCCCGGTCGACGTGGCCGAGGCGACGGCCTGGTTCGCACAGCCCGCGTCCAGCGCCGTCAACGGCCAGGTCCTGCGGGTCTGCGGCCAGAGCCTGCTGGGGGCGTGACGCGGATGCCGAGCCCGATCGCTTCCCTGGTACGCGGGGCCGTCACCTCCCCCTTCAAGCGGGCCGGACGCCCCGGCGCCGAACTGCCCGCCGCCCGGATCACCCTCCCGCCCGCACCCGTGGCGCCCGGTCACCTCGCCGCGTACAGCAGGATCTGCGGCTTCTCCGAGTCGGGCGCGCTGCCCCTCACGTACCCCCACGTCCTGGGCTTCGGCCCGGCCATGCGGCTGATGACGGGCCGGAGCTTCCCGCTGCCCGTCGTCGGACTCGTCCACACCTGGATCGAGATCACCCGCCACCGGGCCCCGCTCCCGGCCGACGCACTCGAACTCACGGTGTACGCACAGGGGCTGGCCCCCCACCGCCGGGGCACCGAGGTCACGATGGTGACGGAAGCGCGGCTCGCGGGCGAGCTGGTGTGGGAGTCGCGGAGCGGCTATCTGTCCCGCCACGCGACGGCGCACCGTACGGAGACCCCCGCGTCCGCGCCCGCCGCCCCGCCCGCACTGCCCGCCGTGGCCGAGTGGCAGCTGCCTGCGGACCTCGGGCGGCGGTACGGCGCCGTGTCGGGCGACCGCAATCCGATCCACCTGTACCCGTTCACCGCCCGGCTGTTCGGGTTCCCGCGGGCCATCGCGCACGGCATGTGGACCGTCGCCCGCTGCCTTGCCGAGGCCGAGGAACCGGGCCGGATCCAGCACGTACGGGCGGACTTCAGGGCCCCCGTCCTGCTGCCGTCGACCGTGACGTACGCGGCGGACCGCACGCGTACCGGCACCGCCTTCGAGCTGCGCGGGTCCACCGGCCGCGTCCACCTCACCGGGACGACGGCCCAGGACGCCCAACGCTACGGCTGAGGCTGCCAGGGACGGCCGTGCATCAGGTTCTCCAGGCCCGCCCAGGAGAAGTTCATCAGGGTGGCCGCGGCCTCCTTCGCCGAGACCCCCGGGGTGTCGTTCGCCCACCCGGCCAGCGCCTCCGCGGCCCCCACGAGCGCCTGCGCGAGCCCCGCCACATCCCGGTCGGGCAGCGCGGGATCGTGGTGCGCCTCGCGCGCCGCGGCCCCGATCAGACCCGTCACGAACGCAACGATCTCGTCCCGCATCACGACGACCTCGGTGGCGAACGGTTCCCCGTGCGTCCGCGCCTGGCGGTGCAGGACCGCCCAGCCGTCCGGGTTCTCGGCGGTGTGCGTGAAGAACGCCCGCAGCCCGGCCCACAGTTGGCGGTCGGCGGGCAGCCCCGGCTCCACCGCGGCCTGCACCGCCTCCACCAGCGCCTTTGCCTCACGGCGGATACAGGCGGTGAAGAGTTCCTCCTTGGAGTTCAGGTACAGATAGACCAGCGGCTTGGACACACCGGCCAGCTCCGCGATCCCGTCCATCGACGCGGCCCGGTATCCGAGCTGCCCGAAGGTCTGCACCGCGGCATCCATCATCTGCTGCTCGCGCACGGCACGCGGCATCCGTTTGCTCTTCACCACACCCACGACATAATCCTCCCACCCCCGGCTGAGCCACTCCTCGGCAAGAGTATGTCGCGGGCCCCGCACCCGCCGTACGCACAGTCCCGCCCCCCTGGCCGAAAGCGGCCCCCGGCACCACGGGCGAACCCTAGGGGGAACCGGCCACAGCACTCCGCCCACGGGCTGACACACGCTCCGCCCGGTGACTGATGTGGTGCCACGGCCGCCCTCCTAGCGTTGAACGCATGATCAGTCACCGCAGCCGAGCAGCAGTCACGGCGCTCGCCGTGACCATGCTCCTCGCGACCTCCGCCACCGCCGCCACCGCCTTATCGGCACCCGGCGCCACCTCGGCCGGCCAGGCCGTCGCCGCTCCGACCGGCCCACCCGTCTCCACCCCGTCACTGGAGCTGCCCCGCCCGACCGGCCCGTACGCGACCGGCCGCGACACCCTGCACCTGACCGACACGAGCCGCCGCGACCCCTGGGTCCCCGAAGCGGGTGCACGGCAGGTGATGGTGTCGCTCAACTACCCCGCGCGCCCGGGCACGGGCGGCGGAACCGCGCCGTACATGACCGTGGACGAAGCCCGGCGGCTGATGGAGGCCAAGGGCCTGGAGGACGCCTTCCCCCCTGCCACGGTCGCCTCCACCCGCACCTACTCCCGCACCGATGCCCGCCCCGCAGGGGGCCGGTTCCCGCTGGTGGTGCTCTCCCCCGGCTTCAACACTCCGCGCACGACCCTCACCGGCCTCGCCGAGGAGCTGGCGAGCCGCGGATACGTCGTGGCGACCGTCGACCACGCCTACGAGTCGACCGGCACCGCCTTCCCCGGCGGGCGGCTGCTCACCTGCGTCGCCTGCGAGCGCCTCCAGGGGACCGGGCGGGAAGGCATGAAGCGGGTGTCCGAGGGCCGGGCCGCGGATCTCTCGTTCGTCCTCGACCGGCTGACCGGGCGCCACCCGGCCTGGCGTCACACCGGCCTGATCGACCGGCACCGGATCGGCGTCGCAGGCCATTCCATCGGCGGGAACGCCGCCGCGTCGACGATGGCCACCGACTCGCGCGTGGACGCCGGCGTCAACATGGACGGAACCTTCGCCGACCCGGTCCCCTCCTCGGGGCTCGGCGGCCGGCCGTTCCTGATGCTCGGATCGACCGTCGACCACAGCCCCGGCGGGGACGACACCTGGGACGGCGGCTGGGCATCCCTGGACGGCTGGAAGCGCTGGCTGACGGTCGACGGCGCAGGCCACTTCTCGTTCACCGACGTCCCCGCGCTCGCCGAGCAACTGGGTGTCGAGGACCCCGAGACCCCGATCTCCGGGGACCGTGCGACCCGGATCACCCGGGACTACGTCACGGCCTACTTCGACCTGCACCTGCGCGGCATCCACCAGCCGCTCCTGGACGGTCCGGTACCGGCCCATCCGGAGGTCAGGTTCGTGACTCCCTAGGAGTGTCCGCACCGGGAACGCACGAGTGCCCCGGATCGGCTGATCCGGGGCACTCGTGCGTCGTCATGCCTAGGCGGGGACCGGAACGGCGTCCTTGCGGTCGACGTCGACGAGACCGTCCTCGAGCTCCTCGATCTCGTCGACCGGGGACGACGAAGCCGAGTCGTACTTCTCGTGGTCGAGGATCTTCTCGCGGGAGGCCACGATCACCGGGACCAGCGCCTGTCCTGCCACGTTCGTGGCGGTACGCATCATGTCCAGGATCGGGTCGATCGCCAGCAGCAGGCCGACGCCCTCCAGCGGGAGGCCCAGCGTCGACAGGGTCAGCGTCAGCATGACCGTCGCACCGGTGAGACCGGCGGTGGCCGCCGAACCGATGACCGAGACGAACGCGATCAGGATGTAGTCACCGACACCCAGCTGCACGTCGAAGATCTGCGCGATGAAGATCGCCGCCAGCGCCGGGTAGATCGCGGCGCAGCCGTCCATCTTCGTGGTGGCGCCGAACGGCACCGCGAAGGACGCGTACTCCTTCGGGACACCGAGACGCTCGGTGACCTTCTGGGTGACGGGCATCGTGCCGACCGAGGAGCGGGAGACGAAGGCCAGCTGGATCGCGGGCCAGGCGCCCTTGAAGAACTGGATCGGGCTGACCTTGGCGACCGTCGCGAGCAGCAGCGGGTAGACGCCGAACATCACCAGGGCGCAACCGATGTAGACGTCGGCGGTGAACGTCGCGTACTTGCCGATCAGGTCCCAGCCGTAGTCGGCGATCGCGTAGCCGATGAGGCCGACGGTGCCGAGCGGGGCGAGGCGGATGACCCACCACAGGGCCTTCTGGAGGAGCTCCAGGATCGACTCGCTGAGGGTGAGGATCGGCTTGGCCTTCTCACCGAGCTGGAGCGCGGCGATACCGGCGACGGCGGCCATGAAGACGATCTGCAGCACGTTCAGCTCGGTGAACGGCGTGATGACGTCCGTGGGGATGATGCCCGTCAGGAAGTCCAGCCAGGAGCCCGCGCTCTCCGGCTTGGCGCCGTCCTTCGGGGTGAGGCCGGTGCCGGAGCCCGGGTTGGTGATCAGGCCGATCGCGAGGCCGATGGCCACGGCGATCAGCGAGGTGATCATGAACCAGAGCAGCGTGCGGGTGGCGAGCCTGGCGGCGTTGTTGACCTTGCGCAGGTTGGTGATCGACACCAGGATCGCGAAGAAGACGAGGGGTGCCACGGCCAGCTTGAGCAGCTGGACGAAGATGTGGCCGACCTGGTCGAGCGTGGTGTAGAGCCAGTCGATGTCCTGGCTGCGGGCGAGCCAGCCGAGGAGGACACCGAGGACCAGACCGGTGACGATCTGGGCCCAGAACGGGACCTTCGGTATACGGAAACCGCTACCGGAGCCGGAGGGCTTTCCGGTCTCGGTGGTGGTGGACGCGGAGTTCGCGGACACGGACACACTCCTGTGGGGACGCAGCGGAACGCACGAGGACAGACGCACGGTCGTGCGGTGGAACGGGGACGGGGGTGCGGCGCCCGCGACAGGGGCGGCGCCGCTGCATGGTGCCGGTTCAGACGTTGCGGCAACAGACCGCGGACATACAGCGGCAGAGATCGACATGCAGGCGCGCCACGAGCGGAATGCTCGCGGCATGGTGGAGGCGCACAGCTGTCTTCATGTCGAACACGTTAACACTTGAACTTTGAGATCCTCAAAGGTCTTCTTTGGCAAGACGACATGCCGCCACTCCTCGGAGAGGCCGGAAAACGGCGAAACCCCAGTGCTGGAGCGGTGGCTCCGGCCTGGGGTTTCGGGCGCCCGGGGGCGCGAGTGTGAGGAAGCTTACGCTCCGCTTACCGGCTGCGGCCCTACTGGACGGCGTCCTCGCGGGTCCGGTTGGACTCCAGGCGCGCCTTGGTCCGGTCGACCCTGGAGACGAGCTGCTCGGACATCTCGTCGCGCTGCTTGCGCAGCAGCACGTAGCTGAGCGGCGCCGAGAGCAGCAGGCCGAGCAGGATGACCCAGATGAAGTTGGAGCCGGCGAGGCCGGACGGCAGGAGCCCGAAGTGGACCGCCACACCGGAGACGAAGAAACAGCCCACGAAGATCAACAGACGCAACGCGGTGTAGCGGATCGTTGCGTTCGGCCTGGCAGCGGACACGGCTGACCCTCTCTCTACGTACGACACGTCGCAATCCTGCTCAACCAGTGAAGCATGACCCGAATTCACTCGGTTCAGGGGGCTCCCGGGCCGGCCGCGCACGGCGCCGGGTAGAGCGGGAGCAGCATGGTGATGTCGTCGCGGTCGTCGCCCGGGGCCACCCGGATCGCACCGGGGACGCGGCCCACCTCCCGGTAGCCGCAGGAGGCGTAGAAGCGGTCGGCTCCGGTGCCGCCCCGGCAGGTGAGCCGGATGGCCTCGATGCCGTCGGTCGCGCGGGCGGCGTCGGCAGCCGCGGCCATGAGCTCCCGGCCGAGGCCCCTGCCCTGGAGGCGGGGATGGATCATCACGGTGTGCAGCAGGACCCAGTGGGTCATCAGCCGGTGGGTGGTGCGGGCCAGGAAGGCGGTGGCGGCGACGCTCCCGTCCGCGTCGTAGCCGACGAGCAGCCGGGTCCGGCCCTCGGCGATCGCCGCGAGGTGCTTGAGCAGCTCGGGCCGGATCTCGTCGGGGTTCGCGGGCGGTACGAAGCCGACGGCGCCGCCCGCGTCGGTGACATCGGCCCAGAGTGCGGTGATGCCGTCGTGCAGGGGCCGGTCGAAGGCGGGGTCCAGCTCGAATGTAAGCGCCATAATGCGATGTTAGCTATTACATCAAGCACCCTCAACAAGTGTCCGACACGCGAGAAAGCCCCGGTCGGGGACCGGGGCTCTCGTACGGAACGGTGCGCCGGACGTCAGACGCGCATCGGCTGCGGCGACTCACGCCGCCCGGCGTCCGGACCCGGGTACTCCCGCAGGATCTCGTACCGGGTGTTCCGCTCCACGGGCCGGAAGCCCGCGTCACGGATCAGGTCCAGCAGATCGTCACGGCCGAGCTTGTTCGGCGTGCCGTAGTTGTCCGCGTCGTGCGTGATCTTGTACTCGACGACCGAGCCGTCCATGTCGTCGGCACCGTGCTGAAGGGCGAGCTGGGCGGTCTGCACGCCGTGCATCACCCAGAACACCTTCACGTGCGGCACGTTGTCGAACAGGAGTCGCGAGACCGCGAAGGTCTTCAGCGCCTCGGCGCCCGTCGCCATCGTCGTCCGCGCCTGGAGCTTGTTGCGGACCTTGCCGTCCTTCATGTCCACGAAGTCGTGCTGGTAGCGCAGCGGGATGAAGACCTGGAAACCGCCGGTCTCGTCCTGCATCTCCCGCAGCCGCAGCACGTGGTCGACGCGGTGACGGGGCTCCTCGATGTGCCCGTACAGCATCGTCGCCGGGGTCTTGAGCCCCTTCTCGTGCGCGAGACGGTGGATGCGCGACCAGTCCTCCCAGTGGGTGTCGTGGTCGACGATGTGCTGGCGGACCTCCCAGTCGAAGATCTCCGCGCCGCCACCGGTCAGCGACTCCAGACCGGCCTCGATCAGCTCGTCGAGGATCTCGGAGGCGGTGAGCCCCGAGATCGTCTCGAAGTGGTGGATCTCCGTCGCCGTGAACGCCTTGAGCCCCACGTTCGGCAGGGCTTCCTTCAGCGCGCTCAGCGAACGCGGGTAGTAGCGCCACGGGAGGGTGGGGTGCAGCCCGTTGACGATGTGCAGCTCGGTGAGGTTCTCGTTCTCCATCGCCTTGGCGAGGCGGACGGCCTCCTCGATGCGCATCGTGTACGCGTCCTTCTCGCCCGGCTTGCGCTGGAACGAGCAGTACGCGCAGGACGCGGTGCACACGTTGGTCATGTTCAGGTGACGGTTGACGTTGAAGTGCACGACGTCGCCGTTCTTGCGCGTGCGCACCTCATGGGCCAGTCCGCCGAGCCACGCCAGGTCGTCGGACTCGTAGAGGGCGATCCCGTCCTCGCGGGTCAGCCGCTCGCCGGCCCGGACCTTCTCCTCCAGCTCGCGCTTGAGTCCCGCGTCCACTAGGGCGCCTCCCATATCTCCGTGTAACAGACTCCGACCACCGTACGCCTAGCCCTCGTCGGGCAGGTCCCCGACCCGGTTCTCCCACTTCGTGGACAACACGATCGTCGTACGGGTGCGGGAGACGCCCTTCGTGCCGCTCAGCCTGCGGATCGTCTTCTCCAGGCCGTCCACGTCACCGACGCGGACCTTGAGCATGTACGAGTCGTCGCCCGCGATGAACCAGCAGTCCTCGATCTCCGCCAGGTCCTTCAGCCGGTGCGCCACGTCCTCGTGGTCGGCGGCGTCGGAGAGGGAGATGCCGATCAGGGCGGTGACGCCCAGTCCGAGCGAGGCCGAGTCGACGGTGGCGCGGTAGCCGGTGATGACACCGGCGGTTTCCAGCCGATTGATGCGGTCGGTGACGCTGGGCCCGGAGAGCCCGACGAGCCGTCCCAGCTCGGCGTACGAGGCCCTGCCGTTCTCCCTGAGGGCCTGGATGAGCTGCCTGTCCACCGCGTCCATATGACTGAAACCTTCCATTGTTCAGCAGTACCGCGAGTTTACGTATAGAATCTAAGGCATGCAGGCTTCGAGCCCTGCAAATCTTTCAGAACATCCAAGAAATGCTTTCGAATCTTCAGGAGTGAACTTCACCGTGTACACGATCGAGATGGCCTACGCCCGGATGCGCGAGCTGCAGGACCTGGCCAACCGCTCGCGTGCCCACCAGCCCGCCGCCGCGCACCGGATCGACAAGGCCCGGACCCCGCGCGCACCCAAGAAGCGCTGACCCGCACCCCTCGCGAGCAGCATCAGGAGCGGGAGCCACCGAGCTCTCCCTCCCAGCGGCGGTAGAGCTGATGCGGCACCCCTGCCGCGTCCAGCACCCGCCCCGCGACGAAATCCACCAGATCCTGGATGTGCGTCGCGCCCGCGTAGAACGCCGGAGAGGCGGGCAGCACCACGGCGCCCGCCTCGTCCAGCGCCACCAGAGCCTTCAGCGTCTGACCGCTGAGCGGCGTCTCGCGCACCGTCACGACCAGCTTCCGCCGCTCCTTGAGCGTCACGCTCGCGGCCCGCTGGAGCAGATCCTTCGACAACCCCAGCGCCACCCCGGCCACACAGGCCGTCGACGCCGGAACGATCAGCATCCCCTTCGCCGGGTACGACCCCGAGGACGGCCCGGCGGCCAGATCGCCGGCCGCCCAGTGCCGTACGTCGTCGAGATCGCTCCCGCCCACCGCGAAGGTGTCCGGCTTCCCGTCCGCGCCCCGCGCCAGCCAGCCGCGCAGATCCTCGCGCCAGTGAGCGTCGCGGAAGGCGATCCCGGTCTCGTCCAGCAGTGTCAGCCGCGAGGCACGGCTCACCACCAGGTCCACACTCTCCCCGGCGGCCAGCAGCCCTCGCAGGACCGCGGCGGCGAACGGGGTCCCTGACGCGCCGGACACCCCGACAATCCAAGGCCGCCGCTGCTGTTGACTCATCGAAGTCCCGGGTTTCACACCTGTGAGCCTATCCGGCACCCCGCACCAGGAACCGAGTCAGGGCCTCGGGACGTTCCGACAGATGAGGGGCAGGACTGTGCAGGCCCGGGACAGGGGGAGCCATGACCGGCATCCGTAACTCCGCCACGACCACGACCACCGGTGCCCGGGCCATGACGGCCGGCGCGGTGATGCTGGGCTGGGTCGCCCTGCTGTGGGTGCTGGAAGGCATCGACACGGCGACGGGCCATGCGCTGGACACCTACGGAATCAGCCCCCGCGAGCCCTCCGAACTGCTCGACATCGTGCCGTCCGCCTTCCTGCACAGCGGCTGGGACCACGTCGCGTCCAACAGCGTCCCGCTGCTGGTCCTGGGCTTCATCGCGGCGCTCGCCGGGCTGCGCAGGTTCGCCGCCGTCGTCCTCACGGTCGTCCTGATCGGCGGCCTGGGCGTCTGGCTCACCGCCCCGTCCCACACCGTCACGCTCGGCGCGTCCGGCGTGGTCTTCGGCCTCTTCGGCTATCTGCTGGTCCGCGGCTTCGTGGACCGGCGCCCCCTCGACATCGTGGTGGGCGTGATCATCGCCGCGGTCTACGGCTCGATCCTCTGGGGCGTCCTGCCCACCGACTCGGGCATCAGCTGGCAGGGACACCTCTTCGGCCTGATCGGCGGGGTCGTGGCGGCCTTCGCCTTCCGCAGACCCCGCCGCACCGCCACCGCCGTCACGGCGTGAGGCCACGCACCAGCAGATCCAGCAGCGCGCAGGCGAACAGCGCCATGCCGATGAAGCCGTTCACCGAGAAGAACGCCCTGTTGAGCCGGGACAGGTCGTGCGGACGCACCACCCGGTGCTCGTACACGAAGGCCACGGCGACGATCACCATGCCGATCCAGTAGAGCAGTTCCGCCCCGATCGCGAGACCGAACCAGACCAGCATCCCGGTCGTCACCACGTGACAGACCCGCGCGCCCCACAGCGCCGCCGGAATCCCGAAGCGCGCGGGGAACGAGAGCACCCCGTGGGCGCGGTCGGCCTGCACGTCCTGGCAGGCGAAGATCAGATCGAAGCCGCCGATCCAGATCCCGACGGCCAGCCCCAGGATCACCGCGTCCCACGACCAGCTGCCCGTCACCGCGAGCCAGGCGCCGATCGGCCCCATGGCCTGCGCGAGCCCCAGGATGGCGTGCGGGAAGTTCGTGAACCGCTTGCCGTACGGATAGACGACCATCGGCACGACGGCCAGCGGCGCCAGCGCCAGACAGAGCGGGTTCAGCAGGGCCGCCGCACCGAGGAAGACGACGAGGGCGACGAGCGCCCCGGTCCACGCCGACCTCACGGAGACCGCGCCGGTGACCAGTTCACGGCTCGCGGTCCGGGGGTTACGGGCGTCGATCTCCCGGTCGATGATCCGGTTGGCGGCCATCGCGAACGTCCGCAGCCCGACCATCGCGAGCGTGACGAGCAGCAGCGTGCCCCAGTGGATGTTCTCGTCCGTCTGGAACATCGCGGTCAGCGCGGCGATGTAGGCGAAGGGCAGCGCGAAGACCGAGTGCTCGATCATGACCAGACGGAGGAACGCCTTGGTCCTGCCGGGCGTGGGCAGCGCGGCGGCTGAGGCGCTCACAGGCCGTACTCCTTCCAGCGGCGGTCGACCTTCGCCGCCGTCTCCGGGTCGGACTCGACCATGTCGGGCCAGCCGCCGTCCCGGGTGTAGCCCTCCTCGGGCCACTTCCTCGTCGCGTCGATCCCCGCCTTGCCACCCCAGAACTGCTGGTAGGAGGCGTGGTCGAGATGGTCGACGGGCCCCTCGGCGACGGTCAGGTCGCGTGCGTAGTCGGTGTTCCCGAGCGCCCGCCACGCCACTTCGTGGAGGTCGTGGACGTCGCAGTCGGAGTCCACCACCACGATCAGCTTGGTCAGCGACATCATGTGCGCGCCCCAGATGGCACTCATGACCTTCTGGGCGTGCTTCGGGTACTTCTTGTCGATCGAGACGATCGCGCAGTTGTGGAAGCCGCCCGCCTCGGGCAGGTGGTAGTCCACGATGTCCGGCACGATGATCTTCAGGAGCGGCAGGAAGAAGCGCTCCGTGGCCCGCCCCAGCGGACCGTCCTCGGTCGGCGGCCGGCCCACCACGATCGACTGGATCAGCGGACGCTTCCGCATGGTCACGCAGTCGATCGTCAGCGCGGGGAATGGTTCCTGCGGCGTGTAGAAGCCGGTGTGGTCGCCGAACGGCCCCTCCGGCAGCATCTCCCCCGGCTCCAGCCAGCCCTCGATGACGACCTCGGCCTGCGCCGGCACCTGGAGCGGCACCGTCTTGCAGTCGACCATCTCGATCCGCTTGCCCTGGATGAAGCCCGCGAAGAGGTACTCGTCGATGTCACCCGGCAGCGGCGCGGTGGAGGCGTACGTCACGGCGGGCGGTGCCCCGAAGGCGATCGCGACCGGCAGCCGCTCACCGCGCTTCGCGGCGACCTGGTAGTGGTTGCGGCTGTCCTTGTGGATCTGCCAGTGCATGCCGATGGTGCGCTTGTCGTGGCGCTGGAGGCGGTAGAGCCCCAGATTCCGGATGCCGGTCTCGGGGTGCTTGGTGTGGGTGAGCCCCAGGTTGAAGAAGGAGCCGCCGTCCTTCGGCCAGGTGAAGAGTGCCGGCAGCTGCTCCAGGTCCACGTCGTCGCCGGTGAGGACGACCTCCTGGACGGGAGCGTGCTCGGACTTCACCTTCTTCGGCGGCACGTGCACCATCGAGCCGAGCTTCCCGAACGCCTCACGGACCCCGACGAAACCGTGCGGCAGCTCCGGCTTGAGGAGCCCGCCGATCTTGTCGCTGATCTCGGCGTACGACTTCAACCCGAGTGCCTTGAGGAGCCGCCGGTCCGTCCCGAAGACGTTCATCGCCAGGGGCATGGTCGCCCCCTTGACGTTCTCGAAGAGCAACGCGGGTCCGCCCGCCTTGTTCACCCGGTCGACGATCTCGCCGACCTCCAGATGCGGGTCGACCTCGGCCTTGATGCGCTTGAGATCGCCCTCGCGCTCCAGAGCCCGGAGCAGGGAGCGAAGATCGTCGTAAGCCATGCGTCCCAGTATCGGCCACCCGCTACCCTGGCCCCGTCACCGGGGCGGGACACCGCGCCCCCTCACCTCTTCTCGGGGGACCCTTCCACCATGCTCAGGGCCTTGATCTATCTTCTGCCGCTGGCACTGACGATCTACGCGTTCATCGACTGTCTGAACACCCCGGAGGACGAGGCCAAGCACCTTCCGAAGCTGGCCTGGGTCTTCATCATTCTGCTGTTCTGGATCGTGGGCCCGATCGTGTGGTTCGCCGCGGGCAAGATGCGCGTGGCGCCCGACGGCGGCCGTACGCCCTCCGAGTGGCACCGCAACCACCGCCACACGTGGGTGGCGCCCGACGACAATCCCGACTTCCTCAAGTCGCTCAAGGACGAGAACGAGAAGGACGAGTCCGTCCTCAAGGACTGGGAGGCGGACCTGCGCCGCCGCGAGGAAGAGCTGAAGCGCCGTGACGCGGAGGGCGGAAGCCCGGAGGACCCGACGCCGCCGAAGGGCTGAGACCCGGCCGGTCACGATCGGGCTCAATCGTTCGAAAATCTACACCTGCCCCCAACACCCTCCCGATATCCTGATGTTGACGCTGTGACAGGTCGTACGGGGTGTCGGCACTGGGGGTGCGGTGGACAGAGAGCTGTACGGACGCGAGGCGATTTTCGGCAACGACGGCCTGGCGGCACGTCTGACAGGTCTCACTCCGTACGGCTCGGCCAAGACGCCGTACGAGCACCGCGACGATCCGCCGGTGGTCGTGCTGACCGGTGGCCGCGGCATGGGCAAGACCGCGACGCTCAAGCAACTGCGCCATGTGTACCGGGAGATCACCCCGGTCGCGCTGGTCGACTGCGAGGCGGTCGCGCCGCCGGAGGATCCCGGGCCGGGCTGGACGCCGGTGACCGGGGCGCTGCCCGCGCTGGCCGTCCAGCTGACGCCGAGGGTGCGGGCGGCGAAGCCGGTGCAGTTCCCCCGACTCAGCCTGGGTCTGGTGGCGGTCGCGTCCATCGCCTGGAGCCGTGAGGACGAGACGCAGGCCCAGCGCGATCTCCAGTCCCTCGGGCCGGTGCTCGCGACCGTGGACTCCAGGCCGGGTGCGGCGCAGGGCTGGGTCACCAAGGTGCTGACGAAGCTGGCGGCTACGGCGTTCGACGCGGTCGCGCCGCTGGCCGGGCTGATCGCCGAGGCGACCGTGGAGTCGGTGCTGGAAGAGACGTTCAGCCGCTTCCAGCGCCGCACCGTCGACTGGTACGGCGCCTATCCGCACGCCGGGGGCGACGGCCGGATCGGGCTGCGGCAGCTCGCGGTCGACTTCGAGCGGGGCGGGGATCTGCGCAGGCGGGCCGAGGACCATCTGGTCGGGGCGCTGGTCGAGGACCTCTACCGGGCCTACCGGGGCACGGCGCTGGGCATGCGCCGGGGCCGTCCCGTGATCCTGCTGGACAACGCCCACAACGCGCTGGGCCGGCAGCTGGTCGAGCCGGTGCTGCGGGCACGGGCGTCGGGCCGCCGCGACCAGATCGTCTTCTTCGCCGCCTCCCGCTCCAGCGACCACGAGGGGCTGCGGCACGCCGTCCACCACCGGCTGCCGGAGGTGGCGCACGCCTCGCACTGGACCCGCGGCACGGAGGTGACCTCCGGCATCCTCGCGGTGGGGCTCACCCCGCTGAGCGCCGCGCACGCCCAGGCCGCGTTCGAGCGCCACGACCCGGGGGCCCGTACACCGGCCGGCCTGGCGCGCGGGGTGCACCGGCTGACGGGGGGCCGGCCGCTGGGGATCGCGCTGTTCGCCCAGGCGGCGGGCGAGGCGGAGCGGCCCGGTTCTCTGGTGCCGGGCGCGCTGCTGGACTGCACGGTGCAGGTGCGTGAGGACCGGCAGCCGGTGCGGCTGGCGGACGAGCTGCTGGAGCGGCTGCTGCCGGGGCAGCGCCTGGAGGTCCTGAGTGTGCTGGCCGCCGCGCACGGCGAGGAGTCGGCCAGGCTGCTGGCCGGGCTCCGGCTGCGGGGCGAGTCCCTGGACGGCGACGTGGCCCTGCGGGTACGGGACGTGCTGCGCGCGGAGGACTGGCGGGTCGGTCCCGAGTACTTCGTCGGCGACCCGTTGCTGCGCTCGCTGCTGCTGCACCGGCTGCGGTTCCAGGACGACGACCATCCCCGGTACGCGGTGTGGCGCGCGGTGCACGAGTCGCTGCGCGAGGTCTACCAGACGGGGAACGTCGCGAGCGCCCCGCACCGGCTGCACGAGGAGCTGGTGCTGGGCCGGGAGGCGGCGTGCGTGACGCATCTGCGGGTGCGTTTCCCGCGACCCGACGTGCCGGGCTGGCTGGGCGAACTGCGGCTGATCGCCTCGGCGCCGTATCCGCGTGAGCGTGCGGCGCGCGGTCCCGACCCGCGGCGGGCGGTCGCGCTGGGCCAGGACGTGGCCGGAGGGCCGCTGCCCGAGGAACGGACCGGTCTTGCCGGGCTCGACGAGGAGGCCGCGGAGCTCCAGCTGCGGATGCGCCGGCTGCTGCACGCGGTGTGGCTGCTGTCCGATCCGCTGGCCCTGCCGGACGACGAGGTGACCGACAAGATGGCGCACGAGCTGCGGCAGCTGTCCGGCAGGCACCTCACGGGCAACGCGGTGCTGTGGGACGCGGCGACGCACTGGCCGCGGGACATCAGGGCGTGGCGATCGCTGTCCATGCCGCCGGGGGTCCCGCAGGACGGGGCGCCGGACCGACGGAACCGACAGGGGGACGGTGGCTCGGATGCGTAATCCGCTGCGTTATCGCGTCTGGTACACGACCCGGCAGAGGATCGTCACGACGGTCGTCGTGGCGGCGCTGGTGACGGGCACCGGCTGGTACGGCATCGACCGGGCGACCACGCCGGAGGACCGGAGCTGCGTGCCGGGTGTGGAACGTCCGCAGGGCAGCGACGAGTGCGTGGGTGTCTCCGGTTCGGGTTACGACTTCGGGATGAAGCAGCTGACGGAGGTCGCCTCGGCGATCGGCCGGGAGAACCGGAGCCTGAAGGCGGGCGAGTACGCGACGGTCGCCCTGCTGCTGCCCCTGACCTCGACCGACGGGTCCATGGGACGGAAGATGCAGCGGGAGCTGCAGGGTGCGTTCGCCGAGCAGTACCGGGCCAACCGTCTGTCGAACTCCCAGGTGCCGAAGATCCGGCTGGTGCTCGCCAACACCGGTAAGAACAACCTGTTCTGGAAGCCGACGGTCGAGCGGCTGAAGACCATGACGGACGCGCCCGACCATCTGCGCGCGGTGTCCGGGGTCGCCACCAGCAGCTCCGAGGTGAAGCTCGCGGTCCAGGCGCTGACGAAGGCGCGGATCGCCGTCGTCGGCACCACGATCACGGCCGACGACATCGCCAACGGGCCCGGCGGGGACCCGTTCCCGGGGCTGGCGCGGGTCTCGCCCACCAACCGGGACGAGGCGCGGGCGCTGGCACAGTTCGGCAAGGTGGAGGCCGACAAGGCGCTGCTGGTCGAGGACACGCGTACCGGCGACCACTACACGGACACGCTGAAGGCGGCGTTCACCGCGCTGGTGAAGGGCACCAAGTACGAGGCGCAGCTGTTCACCTCGCCCCCGGACGCGACGGACGAGGGCACCACGTCCAACACGTTCAAGCAGATCACGCACCTGCTCTGCGACACGGACGCGGAGACGGTGTTCTTCGCCGGGCGGCACACGCAGTTGCGGCAGTTCATCAACGAGCTGGGGCGGCGCGGCTGCCAGAACCGGGCGTTCACGGTGCTCACCGGCGACGAGGGCTCGTACCTCGGTGGGGACGAGAAGCTGGACCGGAGCGCGCTCAGCCGGAAGGTCACCGTCCGCTACGCCTCGCTGGCCCATCCGGACGCCTGGCTGGACGGGAAGGACAGGAAGGTGCCGACGACGGGCGGTTCCCCGGAAGACTTCCGGGACTTCCAGCGGCTGCTGGCCCAGGTTTCCAAGAAGCCGGCCGGCCCGATCGGTCCGACGGGCCGGGACACCATGACGGACGGCCAGGTGATCATCGCGTACGACGCGATGGCGACGGCCGTGCACGGCATCCGGCAGGCGACCCCGGACGGCAAGCGGCTGCCGACCAAGACCGATGTGGGCGGCCAGTGGCCGCAGGTGAAGTCCTCGCTGAAGGTCGCGGGGGCGAGCGGCTGGATCTGCCTGGACAACCACGGCAACCCGTACAACAAGGCGGTTCCGGTGGTGGAGCTGACGGACCAGGGCGTGCAGCGGTTCGTGGCGATCGCCTGGCCGGAGGGCCGGGCGCCGGACCGGCGCTGCCTGCCGCCGTCGGGGCGCTAGCTAGGTGGGCGCTGCCGCGCCGTCCACCGCCACGTAGAGCGCGTGCAGCTCCCGCCGTCTCGCCGGGGTCCACCGGGACAGGTCGGCGGGGTGTCCGCCGAGCGCGGCGACGAGGTGCTCGAAGTGCTCGTGCCAGGCCGCGAGCCGGTCCAGGCGCAGGTCGTCGTCACCGCGGAACTCGTGGGTGAAGCGGAGGACGACGTGATCGCCGCGTGGCGGCTCCAGATGGAAGCGGACACGGCCGGGCGGCACCCCGACGGTGTACTCGGCGACCCGCTCGACGTCCCAGGCGGTGACGGTGCCCGCGGCGTCGGTGACCGTCCCGTCCAGGCCGCTGTTCAGCCGGCGCAGGGTGATCGCGCCGCCGACGCGCGGCTCGAAGGGGTCGGCGGCGGCGAGCCAGCTGCGCAGCCCTCCGGAACCGGCAACGGCTGCCCACACCCGGGGAACGGGATGGGGCAGCCGCAGGGTGAATCTCAGGAGGTGCGTGCCGTCGCGCGTCTCGCTGGTACCTCGCTCGATCGCATCGGTCGGGGTCATACCTCCAGGGTGACGCAACCGGGCCGGTCCGGCTACACGCCCGCGTACGAGTGCTTGCCGGTGACGAAGATGTTCACGCCGTAGTAGTTGAACAGCCAGCAGCCGAAGGCGATCAGTGCCAGATAGGCGGCCTTGCGGCCCTTCCAGCCGGCCGTGGCCCGCGCGTGCAGGTAACAGGCGTACGCGACCCACGTGATGAAGGACCAGACCTCCTTCGGGTCCCAGCCCCAGTAGCGCCCCCACGCGTCGCCGGCCCAGATCGCGCCCGCGATGATCGTGAACGTCCACAGCGGGAAGACCGCGGCGTTGATGCGGTACGAGAACTTGTCCAGGCTCGCCGCCGAGGGCAGCCGCTCCAGGACGGACCGGGCGAAGGCGCCGGGCTTGCCGCCGCCCGCGAGCTTGTTCTCGTAGCTGTCGCGGAACAGGTAGAGCAGCGTGCCGACCGCACCGAGGTAGAAGACGGCGCCGCAGATGATGGCGGTGGAGACATGGATCCACAGCCAGTAGGAGTCCAGCGCGGGGACCAGCTGGTCGCTGTCGGTGTAGAGCGTGGTGGTGGCGATGCCCAGGTCCAGCAGGACCGTGGTGACGAGCATCAGGCCCATCCAGCGCACGTTCTTCTTCAGCGCGAGCAGGACGAGGTACGCGCCGACCGCCACCGTGGAGAAGGTGATCGAGAACTCGTACATGTTGCCCCAGGGGGCACGCTGCACCGACAGCGCGCGGGTGAGGACTCCGCCGGCCTCGACGAGGAAGGCCACGACGGTCAGGGAGACCGCGATCCGCCCCCACAGGTCGCCCTTGAAGGTGCCGCCGGCCGCTCCGGGGCCGTCCGGGACGTCCCGGGTCCCGGCGGCGGAACGGGTAACGATCTTCGGGCGCTCCAGGACGGTGGTGGCGCCGCCCTTCTGCGCGACCTGCACCTTCACGGCGGGCGCCGAGGACGCCGGGGCTCCGGCCAGCGCGGCGGCGGTACGGCCGACCTTGCTGCGGCTGCCGAACACCCACTCCGCGATGTGCGCGAAGAAGGCCAGGGTGTAGACGGCCATCGACGAATAGATCAGCACATTGCTGGTGTGCGCCAGGTTCTCGTTGGTTGCGGCGGCGAGATTCACTTCTCAGCCCCTTCGGCAGGTTCTTCGGAAGGTACTTCGGGACCGGACCCGGGATCGGTCTCCGGGTCGTTCGTGGCATCGGGCGCGGTGGGCGCCACGCTGTTGAGCTCGACCGCGAGATCGGCCAGCTCCTCGGGGAGTTTCGCGGACTCGCTGCGGCCCAGACCGGCCATCTCGACGACGGTGACGCCGTCCGCTCCCCGTACCGCCCTGACCCACACCCGGCGGCGCTGGATGAACAGCGACCCGGCGAGCCCGGCGATGGCGGCGATCGATCCGGTGAGCGCCCAGCCGGTGCCCGGCTGCTCCGAGACCTGGAAGCTGGCCCACTCCTCGACGCTCTCGAAGGTGATCGAGCCGGCCCCGTCGGGCAGTTCCATCGTCTCGCCGGGGAGCAGCCGCTTCTTGAGCTTCTCGCCGCCGGCGTCCTTGAACTCCGTCATCTTGGAGGAGTCCAGCTGGTACACGTTCTGCGGCAGGCCCGAGTCGACGCCGAGGCTGCCGTGGAAGCCGTTCAGGGCGAGCACCGGGAACTCGGCGCCCGGGAACTGCGAGAACATCGTGCCCTTGCCCGCGCCCGCGAACGTCGGGACGAAGAACGCCTCGAAGCCCAGCTGGGTCTTCTCGCCGTTCTTGTCGCGGTAGCCGTCCATCACCTTGATCGCACCGGTCGAGGTGATGTTGTTGTCGATGGGCAGCAGCGGGACGGCGGTCCGGTAGATCTCCTTGCCCTTGCCGTCCTTGACCGAGACGACGGGGGCGTAGCCGTGCGAGATCAGATAGATCTTGGTGCCGTCGACGACCAGCGGTTCGTTGACCTTGATGACGGACTTCTTCGGCTTGCCGTCGGCGCCCTCCGCGTACGTCACACGGGCCTCGAAGGTGCGCGGGGTGCCGCGCTGCGGGCCGCTCTTCGCGTACGTGCCCACGAAGTCGTCGAGGGTGAAGCTGAACGGGGCGAGGGAGTCGGTGTCGTACAGCGAACCCGACTTGAAGTCGTCGTACTGGGTGAGCGTGTTGGAGAAGCCGTCGCCCTCGACGATCAGCTTGCCGCCCTCGGACTTGAAGAGCTGTCCGGCGGCGAAAGCCACCAGCATCACGATCAGCGCGATGTGGAACATCAGGTTCCCGGCCTCGCGCAGATAGCCCTTCTCGGCGGCCACCGCGTCACCGACCGCGTGGGAGCGGAAGCGCCGCTTGCGGAGCATGGCGACCGCGGCCTCGCGGACCTGCTCGGGCTCGGCCTCGGTGCGCCACGTCGTGTACGCGGGGAGGCGGGTGAGGCGCTTCGGGGCGGCCGGCGGGCGGCTGCGCAGCTGGCCGACGAACTGGCCGGTGCGCGGGACGATGCAGCCGATGAGGGAGACGAACAGCAGGATGTAGATCGCGGAGAACCACACCGAGCTGTAGACGTCGAACAGCTGGAGCTTCTCGTAGATCGGCGTGACCGTGGTGTGCGCTTCCTTGAAGGTCCGCACCTTCAGCTCGTCCACGCTGTTCTGCGGGATCAGCGAGCCGGGGATCGCTCCGAGCGACAGCAGGAACAGCAGGATCAGCGCGACCCGCATCGAGGTGAGCTGCCGCCAGAACCAGCGCGACCAGCCGATGACCCCCATCGCGGGCACCGAGGCGGCGGACTCCTCGCGCGGGGCGGTGGAGAGCTGTTCTCCGGCCGCGTCGAGCTCGCGCTCTTCCGTGGTGTTCGTGTTGCTCATGACTCAGATCCCCACAGTGAAGCCGTTGGACCAGACCTGCATCTCCTGCATGAGGGAGTCCCAGACGCCCGTCAGCAGGAGGATTCCGGTCGCGATCATCATGCCGCCGCCGATGCGCATGACCCATGCGTAGTGGCGCTTGACCCAGCCGAACGCGCCGAGTGCCTTGCGGAAGGCGACCGCCGCCAGGACGAAGGGGACACCGAGTCCGAGACAGTACGCGACGGTCAGTATCGCCCCGCGTCCGGCGGTCCCCTGTTCCAGCGAGAGCGTCAGCACGGAGGCGAGCGTCGGGCCGATGCAGGGCGCCCAGCCGATCCCGAACAGGGCACCGAGCAGCGGTGCGCCGGCCAGCCCGGCCACCGGCCGCTTGTGGATACGGAACTCGCGCTGGGTCACCCCCGGTAGAAGCCCCATGAAGAAGATCCCCATGAGGATCATCAGGCCGCCGAGGACCTTGTTGAGTACCCCGCTGTGTTCCTGGAGCCGGTCGCCGAAGAAGCCGAAGAGCGCGCCGCTGGAGACGAAGACGGCGGTGAAGCCGAGCACGAAGAGCGAAGCACCGGCGACGACCCGGCCGCGCCGGGCGTCGGCGAGATCCGTGCCGCTGACCCCTGTGACGTAACTGAGGTAGCCGGGGACGAGCGGCAGGACGCAGGGCGAGAAGAACGAGACGAGCCCGCCGAGCACGGCGATGGGCAGCGCCGCCAGGAGCGCCCCGCTGAGAACGGTCTCGTTGTACGCGGCGAGGGTGATCACCGGATCACTTCTCCGCGATCAGCGGGTCGATCATCTTGCGCAGGTTCTCCGCGTCGAGGGCCTGCAGGGTGCGGGCGGCGATCTTCCCGTCCCGGTCGATGACCACGGTCGACGGGATGGCCACCGGGTTCAGGGTTCCCTTGGGGAAGCGCAGGATGAGCTTTCCGGTCGGGTCGAAGAAGCTCGGGTAGGTGACGCCGAAGTCCTTCTCGAAGTTCACCGCGGCGGCCTTCTGGGGGTCCCGGGTGTTTATCCCGATGAACTGGACCCCCTGGTCCGCGGTCTCCTTCGAGACCTTCGCGAAGTGCTTGGCCTCGGCACGGCACGGGCCGCACCACGATCCCCAGACGTTCAGTACGACGACCTTGCCCTTGTAGTCGGCGACGTCGAGGCTCTTGCCGTCCAGGGCGGTGCCGTCGAGCTTCGGTGCCGCGGTCCGTTCACCCTTGGCAACGGTCGAGATTCCGCCGGTGCCGGTCACGAAGTTCGTATTGCCGCCGCCACCGGTCTTGTTGCCGTCCCCACTGCACGCGGACAGGGTCAGTGTCGCGGCCACGGCGGTGGCGGCGAGCAGGATGAAGCGGCGTCGGGGTGCGCGGCCAGAGCTCATGTGAAAAGTTTCGCATGGCGGTTTCGGGGATCTTGCGCACCCCCCTCACTGCCCGTAAAGCCCCTTGTCAAGGCTGTTTAAAGAAGGTATTCCAGCCGCCTGCGGGCGACTGACCGACGTCAAGCGTACGGAGCTTCGCGAGCACCGCCGGATCCTGAACGTCGAGCCAGTCGACGAACTGCCGGAAGGAGACCAGCCGTACGTCCGGCTTACCGGCAATGCGCTTGATCACTTCTTCGACGGCATCCATATAGATTCCGCCGTTCCACTCCTCGAAGTGGTTGCCGATGTAGAAGGGCGCGCGATTCGTCTCGTACGCGCGGAGGAAACCGTCCGTATAGGCACCGGCCGCCTGCTTGCGCCAGCCCGGATAGCGGGACGGCATGCCCTTGGTCGAATTCAGCGACTGATTGGCGAGGATGTTGTAGTCCATGGAGAGGACTTCGAAGGAGTGCCCGGGGAACGGCATGCCCTGCAGGGGAAGATCCCACACTCCGTCGCGCTTCTCCGGCCACATCTGACGGCCTCCGGGTGAGCTGGCGTCGTAACGCCATCCCAGCTTCCTGGCCGTCGGCAGGAGATTGTCCTGACCGAGCAGACAGGGAGTGCGTCCGCCGATCAGTTCTTTCCGGTAGTCGAACGGCAGCGGCTCAATGTTTTCCCAGCCGGTGTTCGTCCGCCACTCGGTGACGAAGGAGACCGCCTGATTGATCTCGCTGTGCCATTGCGCGGGCGACCAGTTGGCGACCGAGCCGGAACCGCCGCAGAAGTGGCCGTTGAAGTGGGTGCCGATCTCGTGGCCGTCGAGCCACGCCTCACGGACGTACCTCAGGGTCTCCTTCACGTGGCCATCGGTGAGATATCCGATGTCGGAGGCGCCGCGGGGGTTGTTCGGCGGACGGTACAGCGACTTCTTCGACTCGGGCAGCAGATAGATCCCGGAGAGGAAGAAGGTCATTGCGGCGTCGTGTTCCCTGGCCAGTTCGAGAAAGCGCGGGAAGAGGCCGTTGCCCACCTCGCCCGCCCCGTCCCAGGAAAAGATCACGAACTGCGGCGGTTTCTGGCCGGGTTCGAGAGGAACGGGAGCGGAGGGCTGATTCGGCTGCTTTCCGGTATCGGAGGTCGAACCGTCACCGATCAGCCTGACGCTCTTCTTCGGGGCCCCGGCACCCGGCCCGTTGGCATCACCGCCCCGGCCGCCCCTGGCGCTCTCGCCAGGCTTCGGCCCGTTATTGCCGGACGCTCCGCACCCGGTGATCCCGATTGCGGCCGCGGCTCCCAGTCCGGCGCCCAGCAGGCCCCTTCGCCTGATCTCGCGCATATCGTCCCCATCCGCGTCGTTCATCTCAAGGCCATACAAACCGACGAAGGCTTAGATGACCGATGCAACACGGGGGTTCCGCGAACCGGAACAAATATCGTTACGAGACCAGACCCTTACGGAACCTGCACACCGATAAAGATCGACACCGCAATGGGGGCCGCAACGGAGAGGCGGCACCCGGACGCACCGGGCACCGCCCACCTCCACGCCCGGCCTACGCGCCGAACGCCTTCGACTTCCCCTTCACGGGCTTGGCCCCGGCCAGCAGATGCGCCGGTACGAGATCCCGCGCCGGCTCCGTGTACGCGACCGACACGATCTTGTCGCCCTCGTACGTGAAGCTGGTCAGCGAGGCCAGCGTGCACTGCCGCCTGCGCGGGTCGTGCCACAGCCTGCGGCGCTCCACGAAGCTCCGCACGATCCAGATCGGCAGCTGGTGGCTGACGCACACCGCCTCGTGACCCCGGGCCGCGTCGCGCGCCGCGTCCAGGGCGCCCATCATCCGTACGACCTGCTCGATGTACGGCTCGCCCCAGGACGGGGTGAACGGATTGGTGAGGTGCTTCCAGTTCTCCGGGCGGCGCAGGGCCCCGTCGCCGACCCCGAAGGTCTTGCCCTCGAAGACGTTGGCCGCCTCGATCAGGCGGTCGTCCGTGGCCAGCTCCAGGCTGTGCGCGGCGGCGACCGGCGCGGCCGTCTCCTGGGCACGCTCCAGCGGGGAGGCGACGACATGCGTGATGTCGCGCTTCTCCAGGTGCTCCGCGACCCGGTCGGCCATCTGCCGGCCGAGCTCGGAGAGGTGGTAGCCGGAGCGCCGCCCGTAGAGGACGCCGTCCGGGTTGTGCACCTCGCCGTGACGCACGAGGTGCACCACGGTGGTGTCGTCACGCTTCACGTTCTCGCTCATGCGGTCGCCTCCGCGGCGGCCCGCGCCGCGGCCGGCAGGGCGGCGGCGATCCGCTCGACGGCCGCCGTGTCGTGGGCGGTGGAGACGAACCAGGACTCGAAGGCCGACGGCGGCAGGTAGACACCCTGCGCCAGCATCGAGTGGAAGAAGGCGGTGAAGCGGAAGGCTTCCTGCTTCTTCGCGTCCTCGTAGTCGCGGACCGGCTGGTCGGTGAAGAACACGGAGAACATGTTGCTCGCCGCCGACACCGTGTGCGCGACGCCCTCCTTGGTGAACGCCTCGCCCACCAGTCCGCGGAGCTCCGCGGAGACCGCGTCGATCTTCGCGTACGCGGCGTCGTCCAGCAGGCGCAGCTGGGCGAGCCCGGCGGCGGTCGCGACCGGGTTCCCGGAGAGCGTGCCCGCCTGGTAGACGGGACCGGCCGGGGCGAGGTGCGCCATGACGTCGGCGCGCCCGCCGAAGGCCGCGGCCGGGAAGCCGCCGCCCATGACCTTGCCGAAGGTCATGAGGTCGGGGCGGACTCCGTCGATGCCGTACCAGCCGGCCTTCGAGGTCCGGAATCCGGTCATGACCTCGTCGGAGATGTACAGCGCGCCGTTCGCCGCGCAGATCTCCTTGAGCCCGGCGTTGAAGCCGTCCAGCGGCGGTACGACGCCCATGTTGCCGGGCGACGCCTCGGTGATCACACAGGCGATCTCCCCGGGCTGCGCGGCGAACGCGGCCCGCACGGCCTCCAGGTCGTTGTACGGCAGCACGATCGTGTCGCCCGCCTGGGCGCCCGTGACCCCGGGGGTGTCGGGCAGACCGAAGGTGGCGACGCCGGAGCCGGCGGCGGCCAGCAGCGCGTCGACGTGCCCGTGGTAGCAGCCGGCGAACTTCACGACCTTCGCGCGGCCGGTGAACCCGCGGGCCAGCCGGATCGCGGACATGGTCGCCTCGGTGCCGGACGACACCAGCCGTACCTGCTCCACCGGCTCGATCCGGGCGACGATCTCCTCGGCGAGCGCGACCTCGCCCTCACCGGGCGTGCCGAACGAGGTGCCCCGCCCGACGGCGTCCTGGACGGCCGCGATGACCTCGGGGTGGGAATGGCCGAGAATCATCGGCCCCCACGAGCACACGAGGTCGACATACTCACGACCGTCGGCATCGGTGAGGTACGGACCGGTACCGGACACCATGAACCTGGGCGTACCGCCCACGGCCCGGAAGGCTCGTACGGGAGAGTTCACGCCGCCGGGCGTCACAACGGACGCACGGTCGAACAGCGACTGCGAAACTGGGGCTTCGTATGAATACGCCACTTTGGTCCTGATCTGCGATTCGGGGGTCGGGAGGCCGGGCCGGAAGTCCTGGCCAACGGTGAGCAAGGAGCGCACTCTCCTCGTATCACGAAAGGGCGTCGGCCCCCTCGCGTCTGCGAAACTGGGGCGACATTAGGGAAAGCTCACACATGCCATGGTGTCAGAGGCACGGACGGTCTTGCGGACAGGTGTTTCACCGCACGCCCGTGGGGGAGGTCACTGACACGATGATCGGGTTGCGCAGCGGGGGCTGTGTCTCCTAAGAAGTAGTCGGGTGGATGAGATATGCATCGCGGTGGCGGAGTGGGCGAAGGGACCGACGACCTGGGGCCCGAGCCTGCCCGGCGAGGGCGGCACCGGCGCGAGGCCGAGCGCATACAGGGCACTCAGGCAGGCAATGCCAGGAGTCCCGGGAGCAGGAGCAGTGGCCGCGTGGGGGTGACCTACAAGTACTTCGGGGCCCCCGACGGGGCCACGGCAGCCCGTGTGCCCATTTCGATGCGCCCCGAGGAGCTCGGCGGCGACGAGCTGGGCATGGGTGGCATGTTCACCAAGATCAAGCCGGAGACGGTGGCCGCCATGGTCCTCACCGGCATACAGGGCATACCCCTGCACAAGGTCCCCCCGCTCGAACTGGTCGTCCTGCACCCCGACTACGCGGTGGTCAAGCTCCCGATGACGGTCGTCGACCCCCTGCGCGACGTCGGCGAGGAATCGGTCGGAGCGGCAGCCTTCATCTGGTCCACGGTCCCGGACCGCGGCGGCCCCCGCGACGCGTTCAACGTCTACCAGCTGCTCCACGAGTGGCAGGACTTCTCCCACCGCCTGCACGACGCGGGCCACCAGGCGTACTGCCTGGTGTGGCCCTGACCTGGGGCTCCCCGGGGGCTGGGTGGGGTTTCGGCCCGTCGGCCAACTGAACTGCATCGAGGCGTAATTCACCCAGCATCGGGGCAAAACACCACCTCCGTGCTCGCCCCGGCCCTGGCGACCTGTGCCATGGCGAGAGGTCGCCATCAAAGCCTCGTGTCCGGGCCGGTGGGCGTCGCGCAGGATGCTCGGCATGATTCCTGCTTCTCCTCCAGCCGATGGCACGGCAACATCCCCCAGCACCCGGCGCCGGGCCCTGTTGGCCGCGACCGCCGTCGCACTGGCCGGCGGCCTGCTCCTGCCGCTGGGCCCCGCCACCGCCGCACCGGCCGCCGCACAGCCGGCAGCCTCGTCCGGGTCCGCCGAAAGCACCACCCACCGGATCACCCTGGTCACCGGCGACGTCGTGACGTTCACCGACGGCCCCGGAACCCGTGACCTCGTCACCACCGCCCCCGACGCCCAGGTGTCGGTCGAGCAGTTCGGCGACGACGTCTTCGCCGTCCCGCTCGACGCACAGCCGCTGATCTCCGCCGGGAAGGTGGACCGCCGGCTGTTCAACGTCACCGACCTGGTCGAGATGGGGTACGACGACGCCCGCACCGGCGGCCGGCTGCCGGTGATCGCCACGTACGACGCGAAGACGGCCCGCTCGCAGCCGTCCGCGCCCCGGGGCAGCAGGGTCACCAGGCGCCTGGAGAGCATCGGCGGCGCCGCGCTCACGGCGGACAAGGGCGAACGGCGGTCCTTCTGGAAGTCAGTCGCGGGCTCCGCCGAGGACCGCGCCCTCGAAGGCGGGATCACCGGGCTGTGGCTCGACGGCAGGGTCGAGGCCGCCCTGAGGGACTCCGTGCCGCAGATCGGGGCGCCGGAGGCATGGGCGAAGGGCTTCGACGGCAAGGGCGTCAAGGTCGCCGTGCTGGACACCGGCATCGACCTCGACCACCCGGACGTCAAGGACCGCGTCACCGTCGCCAAGAGCTTCGTACCGGGTGAGGAGGTGGAGGACGGCAACGGCCACGGCACCCATGTGGCCTCCACCATCGCCGGCTCCGGCGCGGCCTCGGGCGGTGCGTACAAGGGTGTCGCCCCGGCCGCCGACCTGCTGATCGGCAAGGTGCTGGGGAACAACGGCTCCGGCGCCGACTCCGGCATCATCGAGGCGATGGAGTGGGCCAAGGACCAGGGCGCCGACGTCGTCAGCATGAGCCTCGGCACCCCCTACGGCGACAGTGGCTCCGACCCGATGTCCCTCGCCGTCGACGCGCTGTCCGCGAACGGCGGTCCGCTGTACGTGATCGCCGCGGGCAACGCGGGCGCCGAGGGTTCCGTCACCGCCCCCGGCTCCGCCGAGAAGGCGCTGACCGTCGCCGCGGTCGACAAGTCCGACACCCGTGCGTCCTTCTCCAGCCAGGGTCCGCTGACGCGCAGCCATGCGCTGAAGCCCGACATCTCCGCACCGGGCGTGGACATCGTCGCCGCCGCCTCGCAGTCCGTTCCGGGCTGGACGGGCGGGATGTACCGCTCGATGGACGGCACCTCGATGGCCACCCCGCATGTGGCCGGTGCCGCGGCGATCGTGCACCAGCAGCACCCGGACTGGACGGGCGAGCAGGTGAAGGACGCGCTGATGAGCACGTCCAAGAAGCTTGCGGACACGCCGTACTCGATGGGCACCGGGCGGGTCGACGTCTCCGCGGCCGTCGGCAGCACACTCACGGCCACCGGTTCCGTCGCCGCCGCGGTCTACACCTGGCCGCACAGCGCCGACGACCCGGCGACGACGAGGACCGTCACCTACACCAACAACGGCACCGAGGACATCGCCCTCGACCTGGCCACGGACACCACCGACCAGGCGTACACGCTGGCCGACCGCGCGATAACCGTTCCGGCGGGCGGGAAGGCGCAGACGACACTCGCCCTCGACCCGGCCGCCGTCGCCGTGGACACCTCGTTCTCCGGGCAGGTCGTCGCCAAGGACCACGCCACCGGCGCGGTCGTGGCGCACACCGGCTTCGCGCTGTACAAGGAGCGCGAGCTGTACGACGTGACCATCAAGCTGCGCGACCGCAGCGGCAAGCCCGCGACCGGCATCGTGACGCTGGGCGCGCTCGGCGGCACGGACGTCGTCGAGCCGATGGTCACCGGCGAACTGACCCTGCGCGTACCGCCGGCCGACTACGTTGCGTGGGCACACCTGCAGGTCGAGGGTGAGGCACCGGACGCGCACGCGACGGCGTTCCTCGTCGACCCGGAGACCAAGGTCACGGACGGTCCGGCGACGATCGTGCTGGACGCGAGCAAGGCCCGCAAGGTCGAAGTGCGCACCCCGAAGGCGGCCGAGACCTCGCAGTGGCGCTACGACATGGCGAGGACCGCCCCCAACGGCAGAGTGATGCGCAAGACCACCACGCTGCCGATCTACGGTGACGAACTGTGGGTCAGCCCGACCGAGCCGGTCACCGAGGGTGATTTCAGCTACCTGACGCGCTGGCGGCAGACCGAGCCCGGCTTCCGTGTCCGCACCGACGGCGGGACGCTCGACGCGCTGACCCAGAGCGGCAGTCCCAGGACCACCGACAAGTTCACCGCGCGCGCCGTGTACGCGGGCGTCGGCGCGGTGGACGACTACGCGGGCAAGGACGTCAGGGGCAGGATCGTCGTCATCGACCGTTCTGCGGAGGTGCCCCCGCGGGAGCGGGCGGCGAACGCCGCGGCGGCCGGGGCGAAGGCCCTGATCGTCGTCAACGACGGCATCGGCCGGCCGAGCGAGACCTACGGCACGTCGACGTCCCCCGCGGCCTTGCCGGTGGCAGGCGTCCGCAAGGCGGAGCGGGCCGCACTGCTCGACCACATCGCCGAGCACGGCGCCCTCTCCCTCGACGTGGACGCCACTGCGGACTACCTGTACGACCTGGTGTCCCGTTACCAGGGCACCGTCCCGGATCGTCCACTGGTCTACGCCCCGGACGCCGACCGCGATCTCGCCAAGGTGGTCAACACCTTCCACGGCGACCGCGACGCGCAGGGCGGCGGCTACCGCTACGACATTCCGGCCTACGGACCGGGGGTCGGTTTCGCGCAGTACGAGGAGTACCCGGGGAAGCGCACCGAGTGGGTGTCCCCGCTCGGTGACGGGTACAAGTGGACGGACCAGCACCAGATGCTGAGCCCGGCGTCCTTGGAGATGTACGGCCCCCTGGCCGACGTCCAGGCAGGCCGGTCCTACGACCGGAACTGGTTCGGACCGGTGCAGCGACCCCGCATGGGCACCGCGTTCGCCGGACCGTACCGCGACGCCAACAACACCCTGTCCCTGGCCGTCGAGCCCTGGACGGACAGCGGCCCGGCCGGAACCTCCGGCATCGGTGACGGTGAGTTCAAGACCGTCCTGTACCGCGACGGCGTGCAGGCCGCGCAGTCGGCCGGCCGGGCGGTCAGGGCCACCAGGCAGCCGGCGGAGGAGCTTCCGTACACGCTGGTCATGGACGCCTCCCGCGACGCGTCGTTGTGGCACACGTCGACCCGCACCCACACCGAGTGGGAGTTCGACTCGAAGGCGATCCCCGCGGGCACGCCGGGAAGCCGGGAGGACGTGCGGCTGCTGCAGCTCGACTACGGAATCGACACCGACCTGGCCGGTGACGTCAGGGCCGGCCTGCCGGTCGTCCTGACGCTCTCCTCCGGAACCCAGGAGTGGCTGCCCTCGCGGGTGACGGCGAACACGGCGGCCCTGTCGGTCTCCTACGACGACGGCGCGACCTGGAAGCCGGTCACGTTGCTCCGCACCGCGGCAGGTACCTGGAAGGCGGCGCTGCTGCCGCCGAAGAGCAAGGCGGGCGGTTTCGTCTCGCTGAAGGCTTCCGCCGAGGCGGACGGCGGACTCGGCGTCAGCCAGGAGATCATCCGGGCCGTCGGCCTGCGCTGACCCCCACCGCGCACGGCGGCCGGCCGCAGCCCCTCCCCAGGGCCGCGGCCGACCGCCGTGCGTTCAGCGCTTCACCCAGCCCTGCTCGTACGCGTGCCATCCCAGTTGCATCCGGGTCGTGACCCCGGACAGTTCCGCCAGCCGCTGTACCCGCCGCTGCATGGTGCGCAGCGACACATCCAGCCGGGCGGCCACCTTGCGGTCGGTCAGTCCGGTCAGCATCAGGGAGAGGATCAGGAGGTCGGTCTCGTCCGGTCCTTCGGTCTGCGGTTCCTCCACCACCTCGCCCGTGGACGACATCAGCAGCGGCCGAGCCGTCACCCAGACGCCCTCGAAGAGCCCGACCAGCGCTTCGACCAGCCCGCCGGCATGCACCACCAGGGCAGCCGCTTCGGCCGACGCCTCGGCTTCGGCCGTCGACTGCAACGGCAACAGGGCGATCGACCGGTCCGCCACCACGAGTTTGGTGGGAACCCGTTCCACGACCCGTACCTGCTGGGCCCGGTCGAGCGCCGAGGACAGCTCCACCAGGGTGGACGGCTGCTCCAGCACGGATTCCTCGATCACCACCCGATAGTTCACCCCCCGGGCGGTCGCCTGCTCCTCCGCCTGGTGCTCCTCGCCGCGCACGGCCATCGGTTCGGCCGTGACCAGCACCTGCAGCTCGTGCGTCGCACCCCGCTGCAACTGCTCGAAGCGGTGCCTGATGGGGCCGGCGCCGGTGAGTACCTCCACGACGTCGGACCGCCCCGGCCCGGCCGACAGCCGCCGGTAGTCCTCGGCGAGCGCGGCCACCTCCGCCTCGGCCTCCTGCAGCGCGTGTCTGCGTTCGGCGAGCGCCCCGCCGAACGCGAGCGGCGGCGGTGCCGCGGCGTAGCGCCCCGGGGCGTCCGCCACGGGGGTGACCATCCCCCGGGACTCCAGACGGCTCAGCAGCCGGGCCGCCTCCCGTTCGCCCAGGCGCAGGTGGTCCGCGACGGCGGACCAGGACGCCGGCCCCCGCTGCACGAGCATGCGATAGGCCGCCTCCTCGCCTTCGGCCAGCCCGATGAAGTCAAGCAACGGTTCACCTCTCCTCTGCCCGCCTCTGCGACGTTGCGCGTGTTCCGCAGGGCCGTGCCAGTCTGCAGCACGGTTTCCCGCCACGGGCAGCCCCCTTGGTTCGACATGTGTCAACATAGACGCATGTCGAATACGAAGGTGTTGCCGCTGCTGGAGTCGCAGGCCGAGCCCTGCTGCCCGCCCCTGTCGGAGCGCCCGCTGACCGCCGAGGAGGCCGTACGCACGGCCGCGATGTTCAAGGCGCTCGGCGATCCGGTCCGGCTGCGACTGTTCTCACTGGTCGCGTCCCACGAGGGCGGCGAGGCGTGCGTCTGCGACATCTCGGACGTCGGGGTCTCCCAGCCGACCGTCTCCCACCACCTGAAGAAGCTCAAGGACGCGGGCCTGCTCACCTCCGAACGACGCGGCACCTGGGTCTACTACCGGGTCGAGCCGTCCGTGATCGCAGCCATGGGAGACATGCTCGCCTCGCGCGGCTGACGCCTCGGGCCCCGCGGACGGCGGAGCACGGACTCGTACAGCGCGGCACACACAAGCCCCGGGCCCCTCGGCCCGGGGCTTCCTCGTGCTGCGCACCGGCTCCGTCAAGATCAGTAATTCGTCAGTAACAACCCGCACCTAGCGTCCGGCCCCGGTCGGTCCCCGGGCCTCATCCACCCCGGAGTGCGTGTCGGGACGGCCCCTCTGCACACCCAAGAAGGAGCAGTCCCATGTACCTGCCCCGCACCCTCCGGCGCAGACGCGCCGTATGGGCGGCGGCCACGGCAGTCGCCGTGCTCGTCGGCTCGGCACCAGCCGCCGCCGCCCAGTCCGCGTCCGGCGGAGAAGCCCGTGGCGCGAAGATCGACTCCGCAGTCCTCGACACCGTCGGGAAGGGCGAGGAGGCGACCTTCTACGTCGTCCTCGACCAGCAGGCCGACCTGGCCCCCGCCAGGGGCAAGCGCAGCCACGAAGCCCGGGCCACGTCCGCGTTCTCGGCGCTGCGCGCGAACGCGGCGAGCAGCCAGGCGCGGATCCGTACCTTCCTCGACAAGGAGAAGGTCGGGTACGAGTCGTTCTGGATCGCCAACGCCCTGCGCGTGACGGGTGACGAGCGACTGATCGACGAGCTGGCCGCCCGGTCCGACGTGAAGAGCATCCGGGCGGAACGTACGTACCACCTCGACGACGTCGAGCAGAGCGGGACCGACC
This sequence comes from Streptomyces sp. NBC_00234, assembly GCF_036195325.1. Lineage (NCBI taxonomy): Bacteria > Bacillati > Actinomycetota > Actinomycetes > Kitasatosporales > Streptomycetaceae > Streptomyces > Streptomyces sp. NBC_00234. The sequence continues at coordinate 3,576,855 of NZ_CP108101.1, forward strand.
CCGCAGGCGTCTCCTCGGCCGCCGACCCCGAGTGGGGCATCAAGGACATCAAGGCCGACCAGGTCTGGTCCCAGTACGGCGACCGGGGCGAAGGCATCGTCATCGCCAACATCGACTCGGGCGTGCAGTACAACCACCCGGCGCTGGTGGGCAACTACCGCGGCAACCTGGGCGACGGCACCTTCAGCCACGACTACAACTGGTACGACCCGACCGGCGAGTGCGGCACCTCCGGCACGCCCTGTGACAACAACGGCCACGGCACGCACACCATGGGCACCATGGTCGGCGCCGACGGCATCGGCGTCGCCCCCGGCGCCCGGTGGATCGCCGCCAAGGGCTGCGAGTCCAGAAGCTGTTCGGACGCCTCGCTGCTCGCCTCCGGTCAGTGGATCCTCGCGCCGACCGACCGCAACGGCCAGAACCCGAAGCCCGAACTGTCCCCCGACATCGTCAACAACTCCTGGGGCGGCGGCGACACGACCTTCTACCAGGACATCGTCCAGGCGTGGAACGCGGCCGGGATCTTCGACGCGTTCGCCGCGGGCAACGACGGCAACGGCACGACCTGCTCGACCGCGCACGCCCCGGGCTCGCAGGCCCCGGTGTACGGCGTCGGCGCGTACGACTCCACCGGCAAGATCGCCGACTTCTCCGGCTTCGGCCCCTCGCTGGTCGACGGCTCGATGAAGCCCGACATCTCAGCCCCCGGCGTCAACATCCGCTCCGCCTGGCCCGGTTCGGCGTACCGGAGCATCAACGGTACGTCGATGGCGACCCCGCACGTCGCGGGCGCCGTCGGCCTGCTGTGGTCCGAGGCCCCCTCGCTGATCGGTGACATCACCGGCACCCGCGCCCTCCTCAACGGGGCCGCACGCGACGTGGACGACACCCACTGCGGCGGCACCGCGGACGTGAACAACGTGTGGGGCAACGGCAAGCTCGACATCTTCGCCTCTGTCGACGCCGCACCCCACTCCGCGGGCGTCATCTCCGGCAAGGTCACCGACCGGGCGACCGGCGCAGCGGCTTCCGGCGTGTCCGTCAAGGCCGAGGGCTCGGGCGCCACCCGCTCCGTCACCACCGGCGCCGACGGCTCCTACCGGCTGACGCTGCCCGCGGGCGCGTACACCTTCACGCTCGACGGCTACGGATACGCGCACGCCGCCGAGTCCGGCTACGAGGTCGCCACCGGCCGCGACGCCGCAAAGGACTTCGCCCTGGACGCCGTACCGGACCACGCCGTGACCGGCACCGTGCTCGACGTCACCGGCAAGCCCCTCGCCGGGGCCAGGGTCGCCGTCGCGAACACGCCGGTCGCCGGCGTCACCACGGACTCCGCCGGCCGCTTCACCCTGCCGGAGGTCGCCGAGGGTTCCTTCACCCTGACGGCCACCCCCACCGCCCCGGTGAAGTGCAACGGCGTCTACGCCGGCGTGCTGACCGTCGACGGCGACGAGACCCTGACCGCCACCCTGCCGAACCGCTCCGACGCCGCGGGCAACAGCTGCGCCCCGGCCGCGTACTCCTGGATCGGCGGCGCCACGAAGACCGGCCTGAGCGGTGACGAGAATGCCAAGACCCTCGCCCTGCCCTTCCCGGTGAAGCTGTACGGAGTCCCGTACAGCAGCGCGAGCGTCACCACCAACGGCGTCGTCAACTTCCTCCAGCCGCGCCTGGGCGACTACGACAACACCGCGCTTCCCAACGCCGCCCAGCCCAACGGCACCGTCGCCGCGTTCTGGGACGACCTGGTCATGGACAAGAAGTCCAGCGTCCAGACCGCCACCACCGGCACGGCGGGCACCCGGAAGTTCGCGATCGTCTGGAACAACGCCGCGTTCGCCTCGGACACCTCGCTGCGGGTCTCCTTCGAAGCCGTCTTCGACGAGGCCACCGGCGCGATCACTCTCCAGTACAAGGACATCGGCGGCGCCACGCTCCAGCGGGGCTCCTCCGCGACCGTCGGCATGGAGAACCAGGCCGGCACGGACGCCCTCCAGTACTCCTTCAACGAGTCCGTCCTGACCGACGCCTCCGCGATCCGCTTCTCCCCTAAGGCCGCCTGATGAGAAAAATCCACCGCCGGGGCCTGCGCCTCGCATCCGCCCTGGTCGCGGCAGGACTGGCACTGAGCTTCACGCCGCCCGCCTTCGCCGATGACGACAACGGCCTGCTGGTCCTCACCGACAGCCAGGCCGAGGATCTCGCGCAGCACGCGCGGATCGATCCGTACGGAGACGGCGCGACCGTCGACCCGCAGGGCGCGGCCGTGCGCGAGGACGCCGCTTCGGTGCCGTCGTCCACCGGCGCCGACGGCGAGACGGGCGACACCACGGGCAGCGGATCGTCGCTCGACGACTCCACCGACGCCGGCTCCTGGAAGGTCAACCAGAAGTCCTCCGTCGAGGGCGACTTCGGGATGGTCGCCACCGCCCCGGTGGCCGGCTCGGCCGGCGGCGACTACTTCGCACTCGACGCGCTCGGCCCCGTACAGCGGCGCACCGCCGACGGCAAGCAGGTCTGGCGGCGCGACAACGCCTCGTTCTACGCGGACTGGAAGGTCTCGCCGCTGCGGCCCTGGCAGACCGAGCCGGCCCCGGCGCGCATCGTGATGGGCTACAACGCCGTCAGCCCCTTCAGCATCTCCTCGGACAACGGCTACGCCACCGGCGACCTGACCGGTGACGGCGTGGACGACGTGGTCTTCACCGCGAGCGTCGGCGCCACCCCGTACCGACCCTTCACCTCACCCGGCTCCACCCTGCCCACCGGCACCTTCGTGACGGTCCTGGACGGCAGCACCGGCAAGACGTTGTGGAGCAAGCTGTACACCGGCGTCTACAACGTCACCCTGGTCGGCAAGACCCTGGTCGTCGCCGACTCGCCGTACTTCAACCTCAACGCGCCCGCGGGCTCGAAGGCCGCGCTGACGGGCATCCGCTTCTCGTACGCGGACGGAGCGCTCACCCCCGCAGACACCTGGACGTACGACACGGGCACCTTCACCGGGGTCGGCTGGGCGAGCCTGGAGCCTCTGGGCAACGGTCTGCTCGCCGCCTCCTGGAACCTGCGCAAGCTCAGCGCCACCGCGGCCCCGGCCGGCCACACCATGGTCTTCGACACCCGTGACGGCAGCATCAAGTGGCAGCAGACCAACCGTCTCTACTCGCGCCAGCTGCACCTGGACGCCGCCCGAGACCGTCTGGTGTCCCTGGAGCAGTCGGACCCGAACGAGGCCGTCACCTACGAGGTCGCCTCGTACTCCCTCGCCGACGGCGCCCGCACCACGGTGAGCAGCCGCACCAACGCTCTGCCGCTGGACCTGGAGGTCGGAAACCTCCAGGGCGGTGCCAAGCCCGAGTACACGGTCAGCGAGTCCACGCTGGACACCAGCCTGTACATGAACGCGAACACCGTACGGGCCCTGAACGGGGACGACGGCAGTCAGCTGTGGTCGCGCACCGTCAAGCGCGAAGCCGCCAACACCCATGACGGCGGCGCCGCCTGGGGACTGCAGAGCGTCGACGGCAAGATCGTCGCCTCCTACCTGGACGACGCCGGCCGGAGCACCGCCGACAACCGGGGCAGCAGCCGTTACGCCCGGCTCGCCGTCCTGTCCGGCACGGACGGGACGGTGCGCTGGGAGCAGCGCGGTGCGGTCGCCTCGCAGATGTGGGCGCAGCCGTTCCGGAAGGACGACAGCTGGAAACTCCGCACGGTCGACACCAACGAGAACGTCCGCACGTACAACCTGGGCAGCGGCAAGCAGGAGAACCTCCTCCCGCTGCAGGGCCTGCTGTACGCGGCCGTCTCCACGGACATCACCGGCGACAGGAAGAAGGACCTGATCGTCGGCGGCCAGTCCAACGGCGTATACGCCTATGACGGCCCGTCCATGGTCGGCGGCAAGCCGCAGCTGCTGTGGACGGCCGTGATGCCCGGCCGGGTCGGCGCGCTGGCCAAGGCGGATGTCAACGGCGACGGCCGCGAGGAGACCGTCGTCGCCGCCGACTCCGCGACCGCGGTACTGGACACCCGCACCGGCAAGGTCCTCACCACGATCGACGGCGGCGGCCAGTTCGTCCGCACGGTGTGCGTCGCCGACATCAACGGCGACGGCAAGGCCGAGATCATCGTCCCCACCGACAAGGTGCGGGTCTACAACGCCTCCGGCAAGAAGCTGTGGGAGTACGCCGCCCCGGCCGAGGCGGGCGACGTCGTCTTCTCCGACGTGTCGACCGGCGACGGCCGCGTCTACGCCCAGTACCAGACCCGGGGCCAGGTCGCCGAGGCGGACCTCGTCACGGGTGGTGCCGCCCTGCACGGCAAGGACGGCTCGGTCGCCTGGTCCTTCACCCCGAAGTCCGGCCTCGACGGGACGGACGGCAGGATCTACGGCGCTCCGATGCGGGGCGGCACCTTCGCCTCGCCCGGCATCCCGTACGCCGACGGGCACGCTGTCGTCCACACGTACATCACGAAGAGCTCCGCCGGCTCCATGGTCACCGGCGTGCAGATCCGCGACGGGCGCACCGGTGAGCTGCTGCACGAGGGCCTCGCCGGTGGTCCGTTGACCACCGGGAACTGGATGACCGGACCCGAGGGCCTGGTCATGGCCGGCACCGTGTCCTTCCGCACCTATGGCGCCAACGGCCAGGACGCCCTGGTGTACACGCTCCCGGAGACGCAGTCGGGCACCTTCGCCACCGGTCCCGGCGGCAGCCGGATCCTCGTTGCCGGCGAGACGGGTGGTGTCAGCACCTACGACCCGTCCGTCCTGACCGGCGCCGACAACTACCCGGCGAGTGTGTCCGGCATCGATGCACTGGGCGGCCGCGAGGTCTTCGCGGGCGACCTGAACGGTGACGGCGTCGACGAGATCGTCTCGCTCAACTTCGACGATTACGGCACCGACCGCACAGCCGGTCTCATCGGAGGCGCCTACTCCGTGCCCTTCACCGCGATACGCCAGATGATCACGGCGACGATCGACCCTTCGTGATCACTCCCGCAACGGTCCGTCCGACGTGATCCACCCGATTCCCGCAGACCTCCCGAGCACGCCGTCGGGGGGTCTGCGGGCGTGCGCGGCGACACGGCTTAATGTTGTCGCCCTCATGGACAGCACGATCGTGGACGACAGGAGCCCCGCCTCGCCGCCACCACTTCTCCGGCTGCACCTTTTCGGCGGATTCCGGGTGTCCCGCGACACCGGCCCCCCGCTCCCCGACCGCTGGCCACGTCCCAGCGCCCGCGTCCTGGTGAAGATGCTCGCGGTCGCTCCCGGCCGCCGGCTCCACCGCGACCAGGTCATCGAGAGCTGCTGGCCCGACGCCGACCTCGCATCCGCGTACGGCAGCCTGCGCGTCGCCCTGCACACCGCGCGCCACACCCTGGAACCCGAGCTGGCTCCCCGCGGATCCTCGTCCTACCTCGCCACCGACGGCGCGTGGCAGTGGCTGCGGCCGGACACCGTGTGGATCGACGCCGACCACGCGGAGGGCCTGGCAGGGACGGCTCTCAGGCAGGGGGGTACGCAACGGCTGGCCGGTGCTCTCGCCGCGTTCACGGGCGAACTGCTGCCCGAGGACCGGTACGCGCACTGGGCCCAGACCCGGCGCGACCGGCTCGACGGGCTGCGCGACCGGGTCCGGCTGGCTCTCGCCGGGTCGCTGCTGGCCGACGGCTCCCCCGAGGAGGCGGCGGCCACCGCCCGCGCGGTCGTCGAAAGCAACCCCGTGGACGAGCGCGCCCATCGTCTGCTGATCAACGCCTTCCTGCAGCAGGGCCTGCGCAGGGAGGCGGTCCGGCAGTTCCACGAGTGCCGCGAGATCCTTGCTACGGAGCTGGGCATCGGTCCCGACCCGGAGACCGAGCGGCTGCACCTGCTGGCGCTCGACTCCCCGGGCGGCAAGGCGCCCTCCCCGACGGCCGGCCTCACCCGCCCGGCCGCCCTGCGGGTGCCCGTGCCCGGTCCTCTGTACGGCCGCGGCCCCGCACTGGCCGAACTGCTCTCCCCCGACGCGCCCCCCGTACAGCTCCTCGGCGGCGAGGCGGGGCTCGGCAAGACCCGCCTGGTCACGGAGGCCGCGCGGCGGGCCGCCGACGACGGCACCCTCGTGCTGTGGGGCGCCGGCCACGAGGCCGAGGGACATACTCCGTACGGCGCGTTCGTGGAGGCCCTCGACGGCTGGCTGGCCGACCGGCCCCCTGCCGAGCGGGCGCGCGTGGGCACCGACTATCCGGAACTGGCCGCCCTCCTTCCGTCCCTCGGCCAGACCGGAGCGTCGACGGAGCTCAGCCCCGAGAAGCAGCGCGACCGTCTCTTCCGCGCCGCCGCGGGCCTGCTGGAGGACCTCGCCGACGTGGTGCCGGTCCTGGTGGTGCTCGACGACCTGCACGCCGCGGACGCCGGATCGTTCCAGCTCCTGGCCCATCTGGCGGAGCGGGCCGCGGCGCGGACGCGGCACGACCTGAGGTTCGTGGTCACGTACCGGAGCGAGGAACTGACCGGGACGGATCCCCGGCGGGCCGCTCTCGACATGCTCGAACGCCACGGGCCGGCCGCACACATCGCGTTGGGGCGGCTCGGCCGCGAGGACTGCGAGACGATGGCCGCGGACGCCCTCGGGCTCCCTCCGGGCGCCCCCGTGCCGCAGCGGGTGTGGGACCTGTCCCTGGGCAACCCGCTGTTCGCGCTGGAGCTCGCCCGCGAACTCGAAGCGGGCGGCACGGAACGGGACCTCCACACACCGCAGGGCGTACGGCACCTGATCTCCGCGCGGCTGGCGCGGCTGACTCCCGGCGCCCGGCTCGCGGTCGAGGTGGCCGCCGTGGCGGGGGGTGACGCCGCGCTCTCCGAAGTGCTGGAAGCCGCCGCAGCGCTGCGGCCCGGACTGTCCACGGCCCAGGCGGACGCGGACGCGGCGGTCGCGGCCTCCGTACTGACCGAGCGCGAGGTGGTACTCGACGGACAGCTGGCCCCCGGACTCGCCTTCCGCCACCCCCTCGTCCGTCTGACCTGCTACGAGAACCTCTCCGTGGCCCGCCGCCGGCTGCTGCACTCCGCCTACGCCGGCGCGGTGCTGCACAGCAGACCCGATGCCGTCGACAGGCTGGCCCTGCATTTCGCCCGCGCAGACGACCCCCGCGCCACCGGCTACCTGCGCCAGGCCGCCGAGCGTGCGGCAGCGCTGTGCGCCAACGACACCGCCGACCACTACTACGCAGAACTCACCAGCCGGCTCGACGCGCTGGCCGCCGACGCGGCCTGGGCACGCATCGGCCGAAGCGCGGTCCTTCAGCGGATGGCACGGTACGACGAGGCGGCGCAGGTCCTGCGCGAGGCCGTCGACGACCTGAAGCGGAGCGGCGACGCGGACGGCCTCGTGCTGGCCACCGCGCGCCTGGCGGAGGTGCTCGGCCACTCGCGCGCGCCGGGCCGGGCGCTGGCACTGCTCGACGCCCGGCTGCCCGACGACGGAACCTCGCCGCCGGCGGCGACCGTCCACCACGTCAGCCGGGCCCGGCTTTACCTCATCGTCGGCCGGTACGCCGACGCGGCGGCGGCGGCACGGCGGGCTCGCGCGAGCGCCGAGCAGGTGGCCGGGCCCGAGCGGCGCGGGCTCCTCGCACGGGCGCTGTCCGTGACGGCGGTGTCCCTCGCCCTGGACGGCCGGTTCACCGAGGCGGGCCCGATCGCCGACGAGGCCCTGCCGCACGCGGAGGCCTACGGGGACACCCGGCTGCTGTGCTCCGTCCTCTCCGTGCAGCGCGAACAGGCGCGCCGTTCGGGCAGGCTCCGGGAGGCCCTGGCCACGGGCCTTCGCGCCGCGGAGTTCGCGGAGCGTTCCGGGGACCCGGCCGCCACCGCCTTCGAACGGGCCAACGTCGCCGAGATCCACCTCCTCCTCGACGAGCCGGACGACGCCTCCGCACTGGCCCTGGCAGCCGTGGAGTCGTCCGGGACGGAGCCCAACTGGTCGACCGCGTACGCGAAGGTGGCGCTGGCCCGGGTCCACATGTACACAGCGAGCGGCGACCCCACCGGACTCCTCGAAGAGGCGTTGCGTACGGCGGCGGTCCACGACAACCGGCAGGCGGAGCACGAGGCGCTCACCGTGCTGGCGGAATGGCACATCCGGCAGGACCGCCCGGCCGAGGCCCTGTCGGTTCTCGACGGGATGACCGGCACCGGTCGGGCCCACATCGGCGCCTGGGCCCATCTGACCGCGGGCCGTCCCGAGCGCGCCGCCACTCTGGCCCGGGCCGAGGTCGGCCGTGCCGAGGAGACGGGTGAGTGCCTCGCCGAGATCGGGGCCCGTACCGTCCTCGCCGCGTCACTCGCGGCGCTGGGCCGCGCCGAGGAGTCGGCCGAGGGCTTCGCGACCGCGTCGGCGCTCGCGGCGAGGCTGCCCTACCCGGCGGGACTGCGCCGGATCGAACAGGCGAAGAAACTCGCCCACTGAGCCGGCCCGCGCCGGGACGGTCCGCGGAGGTGAACCACGGCTTCACGGCGCGGAGACGTCGGGCGGGGGCGCACTCCGTCTCCGGGCGCTGCCCGTCGCGCACTCCTGGGTCCGGCGTACGCCCCTGTGCAGCCCTATTCGGCCATTCATTGACCGAAGAATGATCTTCAGCTGACCTGTCGAACCTGCCGATGTAAGGGGCATCGACCCTGAAGGAGACCTGCCGTGGATGACGTTCTGCTGGCCCTGTCCATCCCCGTGCTGGTCTTCGCAAGCGGCATCTACGCGGCAGGCGAGTGCTGGTGGCGGCGCCGGCACCCGGCACCGCCGTCCCCTTACACGCATCAGGCGGCCCGCCTCGCCGAGCGCGCGATGCTGACCCGGGCCGAGGACATCGTCGACGGGGCGTACGAGAGCCTCTCCCCCCTCTACGACCCGCCCCTCGTACGAATTCCAGCCACAAAGGCCACAGCCGTCACACCCGGGGCGAACGCCAGCCAGGATCACGACCGGTCACAGCCAGCGCCTGCTCGAAGGCGGTAGCACCGGCCGGTACGGGGAACGGCTCGCCGAACACCTTGCCCTTCCGGGCCTGCGGAGCCATCGCGGCAAGACCGGGCCCCACCTCGTCCACCACGGCCTCGTCCGGCTCGAAGTCCTGACCGGTCGCCCGCGCCAGATCCCAGGCGTGCACGGTCAGATCGCCCAGCGCCATGAGGCCGACGGTCCTGGCCGGCATCCCCATCCGGCCCGTCACACCGTCCTCGGCGCCGGGCACGCCCCACGCCTCGACCAGGCGGGCCGTCTCCTCCTCGAACCTGCCGCGCCAGTCCCCCGTGACGACGTCCGGGGCGTCACCGAACTCCGACGGCTCCCTGGCCGCCAGCGCCCGGAAGTTGGCGACCACGTGGAAGAGATGGCTGACCAGGTCCCGGACGTCGAACTCCGTGCACGGCGTGGGGTCGCCCAACTGGCCGTCGTCGATTCCCCGCACCACGGCGATGGCCCGGACCCGGGCGGCTTCCAGCAGTTCACTGATCTTCTCCATGCCCCCGACCGTGCACCCGGCGGCGCCCCACGTCCGGAAGGGACGCGCCACGGACGGAGCACCGGCGCCCGCAGGATCACCCGCATGGCAGGGCCCGACGCGACACGAGGGCATCACGGGACACGCGGGGTCATCACCGACACCCCGGCCCGTCCGCACCCGGCCCGCCTCCGCCTCTCGCCGTCTCTCGCCGCCCGGCCGGTTGTCAGTGCCCGGCCCTAGAGTTTTCGGCATGGACAGCGCTGCGTCATCACCGGCCTCGCCGGCCTCCCCGGTGCGGATCGACCCCTGGTCCGACGACGACCTGGAGCTGCTCCGCCGGGCCAACGCGCCCGAGCTGATGGACCACCTCGGCGGCCCCGAGAGCGAGGAGCAGCTCCTGGGCCGCCACGGACGCTACGTGGCGCTGAGCGCGGACCGTACGGGCAAGGGACGGATGTTCCGGATCATCCTGGCCGACAGCGGCGAGGCCGCGGGGACGATCGGCTTCTGGGAGCGCACCTGGCAGGGCCAGGAGGTGTACGAGACGGGCTGGGCCGTCCTGCCCGGCTTCCAGGGTCTCGGCATCGCGACGGCGGCCACGAGAGCCGTCGCCGAGCAGGCGCGGGCCGAGCACAAGCACCGCTATCTGCACGCCTACCCGTCCGTGGAGAACGGCGCGTCGAACGCGGTGTGCCGCAAGGCGGGCTTCGTCCTGCTCGGTACGTGCGATTTCGAGTACCCCCCGGGCACCCCCCTGCTGACGAACGACTGGCGGCTGGACCTCGGCCCCACCGACGAATGAAGGCTTGCGCCGCCCCCGGACGACCGATCTAATGGATGGTGGATCAGTAACCATTATTCGACTTCACTGAGCGACGGGGGCCCCGATGCTGCTGGCACACATCAGCGACCTGCACCTGGACGGAACCGACCGCGCGACGGAGCGGGCCACCCGCGTGGTGACCTACCTCAACTCCCTGACCCGGCAGCCGGACGCGGTCCTGGTCACGGGCGACATCGCGGACCACGGCGCCCCCGAGGAGTACGCCGAGGCGGCCCGGCTGCTCGCCGGACTCACGGCGCCCGCACTTCCCTGCCCCGGCAACCACGACGACCGCGCCACCTACCGCAAGGTCCTGCTGGCCGACGAGCACCCCACCGGGACGGACGCCGGCACCGGCCCCGTCAACCGGCTGCACCACGTGGCCGGTTACGCACTCCTGCTCTGCGACTCGACGATCCCGGGCGAGGACGCGGGACGCTTCGACGACGAGACCCTCGACTGGCTGGCCCGCACCCTGGACGACCTGGGCGACACCCCGGCCATCCCGGCCTTCCACCACCCGCCGGCCACGGTCCACCACCCGTACCTGGACTCCACGAACCTCACCAACGCGGCGCGGTTCGCCGAGCTGCTCGCCGAGCGGTCCCTCGACGACGTCCCCGCGATCCTGACCGGGCACGCCCACACCCCCATGGCGGCCACCTTCGCCGGGCGGCCCCTGCTCGTGGCGCCGGGAGTGGTCTCGACGCTGCGGCTGCCCTGGGAGAGCGGAGACGGACTCGTCAGCACCGTGGCGCCGCCCGGCGTCGCCTTCCACGTCCTGGACGAGGGCGACCGGGGCGCCGGTGGCCGCATCACCACGCATTACCGCGTCGTGCCGTAACCGCGCACCGCCCGGCCCTCCCCAAACCATTTGACGGGGAGGGCCCTTCCCTGGATATTTATCTGCGTCACGCAGCTTATGCGTCACGCAGTTCATACGGCAGCCCGTTGGCAGTCGCCCCCCTTCCCGAAGGAGCACCCCGTGCCCACCACCCTCGTCACCGGTTCCCGAGGCCGTGTCGGCTCCGCGCTCGTCCGCCTGCTGCACGGCGCGGGCCACGACGTACGCGCCGCCTCCCGCAGCCCCGAGCAGCTCACCCCGCCGGCCGGCGTACCCGCCGTCGCCTGCGACCTGAGCGACCCCGCCACCTTCGCCGCCGCACTGGACGGCACGGACTCCGTCTTCCTGTACGCCGAACCGGCCGGGATCGACGCCTTCCTCAGCCACGCGGAAGCCGCCGGAGTCACTCACGTCGTCCTGCTCTCCTCCAGCGCGGTCCTCGCCCCCGACGCCGCCGACAACCCCATCGCCGCCCCGCACCTCGCGGTGGAACAGGCCCTGGCCGCCTCCCCCGTCACCGCCACGTTCCTGCGCCCCGGCGCCTTCGCGGGCAACGCGCACCAGTGGGCGCACCCCATCCGCACCCAGGGCGCCGTCGACCTGCCGTACCCCGGCAGCCACACCAGCCCCATCGACGAGACGGACGTCGCCGAGGCGGCGCTCGCGGTCCTCGCGGACCCCGGTCTGCGGGGCTCCGCCCACCACCTGACCGGCCCCGAAACCCTCACCGCCGCCGAGCAGATCGAGATCCTGGCGAAGGCCACCGGCCGCCCCGTCACCGCGCACGCGGTGAGCCGGACCGCCTGGCTGGAGTCGGTGTCCCCCTTCATGCCCGCCCCCCTGGCCGGAGCCCTGCTCGACTACTGGGCCGACTCGGACGGCGTCCCGGCCCTCGTGACCGGCGAGACCGAGCGGCTGACGGGCCGCCCCGCCCGCACCTTCACCGCCTGGGCCGAAGCGAACGCCGCCGCCTTCCGCCCCTGAGCCACACCGCACCCCCCGCCCGGAAAGCCCTCGCTGCCGCACCCCGCCCAGTGGCATCCTGGCCAGGTGAACGGACCGGAGATCATCCTCGAAGTAGCCCCCGAACTGCGCCTCTTCGTCGCACACGAGCGCCGCGGGGGACGCACGACCGTCACCACCGACGGCTCGTCGACACTCGGCCACGTCGTGGAATCGCTCGGAGTCCCGCTCACCGAGGCCGGACAACTGCTCGTCGACGGCCACCCCGTACCCGTCTCGCACATCCCCGGCCCGGGCGAACGGGTCGAGGTGCGCGCCGTGGAGCGCCCCCAGCGCGTTCCGGGTGCCCCGTTGCGCTTCCTCCTCGATGTCCATCTCGGCACGCTCGCCCGGCGCCTGCGCCTGCTGGGCGTCGACGCCGCGTACGAGAGCGAGGACATCGGCGACCCCGCGCTGGCCACCCTTTCGGCCGCGGAACAACGCGTACTGCTCTCCCGGGACCGGGGGCTGCTGCGGCGGCGGGAGATCTGGGCGGGGGCCTATGTCTACAGCGACCGCCCGGAGGCCCAGCTCCGCGACGTACTGGGCCGGTTCGCACCGGTCCTCGCACCGTGGACCCGGTGCACCGCCTGCAACGGCGAGCTGAGGGAGACCGACAAGAACGCCGTGAGCGACCGCCTGGAGCACGGCACGCAACAGTCCTACGACGTGTTCGCCCAGTGCACCGAGTGCGGCCGGGTCTACTGGCGGGGCGCCCACCACAGCCACCTGGAAACGATCGTCGCCGACGCGGTCCGCGAATTCGGCGGCCTCGGCACCGAGGCCCCGACCGCGCGGTCCTAGGGCCTTTCGCCGACAGCGCCGGGGCCGGGGCTGCCCGGCCCCTCGGCCGCCTCGAACTCGCCGCCGCGCAGCCGTTCGATCTGTGCCGCACTGAGCTCGACCGTGCGTCGCATATGGGCGATGAGGAGGGCGACCTCGTCGTCGTCGTACGCCTCGAACATCGCCGCCCAGTCGCCGTTCAGCCGCGCCCAGACCTCGCCGAACTCCGCCATCCGCTCCGGCACGGCCGCGACGAGGACCCGCCGCCGGTCCGCCGTGTCGCGTTCGCGGGTCACATAGCCGGCCCGCTCCAGCCGGTCGACGAGCCGGGTCGCCGAACCGGTGGTGAGCCCGGTCAGTTCCGCGACGCGGCCCGTGGTGACGGGCTCCGCCTCCAGGCTGAGCAGGTTGAGGCACTGCAGGTCGGTGGGGTGCAGCCGCAGGTGATCGGCGACGGCCTGGTTGAACAGGGCGTACGCGGCCATGTAGCGGCGCGAGGCGACGGACAGCTCGGCCAGCAGGACACTGCGCCGGCCGGAAGACTTCTGCGGCATGCAGAGAGTGTACGAAGCAGACAAGCCGCGGCCCCCGTTACGGCCCCTCCGCGGTCAGATAGCGCTGGAGCGTGGGCGCGAGCCAGGCCACGACCTCCTCGCGGGGCATCGCCGCAGCGGGCTCTATCCGCAGGACGTAGCGCGCGAGCGCCATCCCCAGGATCTGCGAGGCGGCGAGGGCGGCCCGGCGCGGGGCATCGGCGGGATCAGGGCAGACACCGGCAGCTATCGGACCGAGCTGCTCGGCGAAGACGGCCCGCATCCGCTCCGCTCCCGCCTCGTTGGTGACGCCCACCCTGAGCAGCCCCGTAAGCACGTCGTCCTGCTCCCAGCGGTCCAGGAAGTGGGTGACGAGCACCGCCCCGATGTGCTTGCCGGGCAGCGCACCCAGCTCGGGAAGGCGCAGGTCGATCGCGGACGCGGCGGCGAACAGCCCCTCCTTGTTGCCGTAGTAGCGCATCACCATCGACGGGTCGATCCCGGCGTCGCGGGCGATGGCCCGGATGGTGGCGCGCTCGTAGCCGTCGGCGGCGAAGCGCTCGCGCGCGGCGTCAAGGATCGCGGCCTTGGTGACATCCGAACGGCGGGGGGATGCGGGGGCGTGCGTCATCATGCCAACAACTGTAGGCCAACACCCGTTGACACACCAGACGGACCCGCTCTACATTTGCCAACAAGCGTTGACCAACACCTGTTGGCACGCAGCTGCCGCCCACCACCCGTGGGCACTCGGTATCGAAGGAGGCCGTCATGACCGGCACGCCCCACACCGGAACCAGCGCCAGCCCCACCCCCGACACCACGGACGTGATCGTCGTGGGCGCAGGCCCCACCGGCCTGCTGCTCGCCGGCGACCTCGCCGCCCAGGGCCTCTCCGTCACCCTGCTGGAGCGCCGCCCCCGCGAAGCCGGCAACATGACGCGCGCCTTCGCCGTGCACGCCCGCACCCTCGAAGCGCTCGACACCCGGGACCTCGCCGACGAACTGATCGGGACCGGCACCCGCCTCACCGGACTGAGCCTCTTCGGCAAGCTCCGGCTCGACCTCTCCCGCCTGCACTCCCGCTTCCCGTTCCTGCTGATCACTCCGCAGTACGAGGTGGAGCGCCTGCTGGAGCGCCGGGCCCGGGCCGCGGGGGTGGACTTCCGGTTCGGGGCGGAGCTGCTCGGCCTGGACCAGCCCGCAGGACAGGACACGGTCACCGCGCGGACGCGGGACGCCGACGGCACGCCCACCACGCTCTCCGCCCGCTACCTGGTCGGCACCGACGGAATGCGCAGCGCCGTGCGCCAGGCGCTCGGCCTCCCGTTCCCGGGCAGGTCCGTGATCCGCTCCATCGTCCTCGCCGACGTCAGACTCGCCGAGGAGCCCGCCGGCCTGCTCACGGTCAACGGCGTGGGGGACGCGTTCGCCTTCATCGCCCCCTTCGGCGACGGCTGGTACCGGGTCATGGGGTGGAACCGCGCCCGCCAGGTCGCCGACACCGAGCCCGTCGAGCTCGACGAGCTGCGCGAGATCGCCCGCCGCGCGCTCGGCACCGACTTCGGTATGCACGACGCCCGCTGGATCTCCCGCTTCCACAGCGACGAACGCCAGGCGCCCGCCTACCGCGTGGGCCGGGTATTCCTCGCCGGCGACGCCGCCCACGTCCACTCCCCCGCGGGCGGCCAGGGAATGAACACCGGACTGCAGGACGCCGCGAACCTCTCCTGGAAGCTCGCCGCCGTACTGAAGGGGCACTCGGCCGACCCGGAAGCCTTGCTCGACAGCTACCAGTCGGAACGCCACCCGGTCGGCACCGCGGTGCTGCGCAGCAGCGGCGCGATCGTGCGTCTGGCCATGGCCCGCACCCCGTTACAGCGCGCCCTGCGCTCGGCCGTCGCCCACCTGCTGTCCACCGTGCGCCCCGCCTCGCACAAGGCGCTGGGCATGATCTCCGGCATCGGCATCTCCTACGGGGCTCCCCGTCACGCACACCGCCTGACCGGCACCCGCGCCCCCGACCTGACCCTCGCGGAAGGCCGACTCCACGAACTCCTGCGCGACGGCACGTTCGTCCTGGTCACCCCCGCCGACAGCGCCACTCCCGCGAGCCCGACCCCCTTGGTCCACGCCCACTGGACAGGGGACCGCGCCACCACCCTGCTCGTACGGCCCGACGGATACGTCGCCTGGGCGAGCGAGCGCCCCGACCCGGAGGGCCTGCGTCACGCCCTGGGCCGGTGACGGTCCACCGCGCCGGCGGCGCCGGCCGCCCACCGGGTCAGAAGACGTACGCGTCTCCCGTGGCCGGCGCCAGCACCTCGTGCCGGTTGTTCCGCTGCTCGCGATCCGGCACACCACCGCTCCACACCGTGTCGACCCGGACGACCACCTCGGCAGGCCGTGTCCCGAGCCGCAGATCGAGCGCCGCGCGCCGGGTCTCGCCGTCCGCGGACAACGGCCCCGTCCGGCACAGCACCGTGCGGCTGCCGCCCCAGAGGCACCCCTGCGGCAGCCCCTGACGACCCGCCAGGGGCGTCGAGAAGCGCAGCCTCACCGTCGCGTCCGCCAGATCCCACGGACCGCTGTTCGCACTCTCCAGCCAGATTCCGAGCCGATCGCCCCAGAGGGAGACATGACCGTGATGGGCCAGATCCGCCTCCGGCACGACGCCCGGGGCCACGGGCGGCGTCACGGGCGGGGCGGCGGCCGAGGAACCCGCCCCCCACAGCACGGTCGCCGCCATCGCCGCCCCGGCGGACACCACCAGCAGAGCTCTACGCGTCACTACCATGCGGCGAACATACAGATCGCCCCCAATCATCCCTATTTAATGACCGGTTCGACGCGCCTCACCCCACCCGCACGGCCCACCCGCACGGCCACCGACCGGCCGGCCGCGCCCCCCATGTCACGCTCTCCGCATGCTTGTCGCGCGCTCCATCGCCCTCTTCCTCGTCGCCGCACTCTTCGAGATCGGCGGAGCCTGGCTCGTCTGGCAGGGCGTGCGGGGCAGCCACTCGCAGGGCGGACGGGGCTGGATCTGGATCGGCGCCGGCGTCATCGCCCTCGGCCTGTACGGATTCGTGGCGACGCTCCAGCCCGACGGCGAGTTCGGCCGCATCCTCGCGGCGTACGGCGGTGTGTTCGTCGCCGGTTCGATCGCCTGGGGCATGGTCGCGGACGGGTACCGCCCCGACCGCTGGGACGTGATCGGCGCGCTGGTCTGCCTGGCCGGTATGGCCCTGATCATGTACGCACCACGCGGCGGCCGGTGACCCTCCGCACTCCGCACCCCTCGCGGCGAACGGACTCCCCGTCCCGCCCACCGTCACCCCGTCCTGTCCCGGCCGGCCTCCCCGTCCCGCCGGCCGGCGGTCCACCGGGCGGACGGGTGAAACCGCGCCGCACCGGGCTGCCTATCCTTGGCCGCGTACCGATCAGCTGTCCGAGGAGATCGCCATGGCCGCCGCCACCCCCATCGCCGTCATCACCGGCGCGAGCAGCGGCATCGGCGCCGCGACCGCCCGGCAGCTCGCCGCCGCCGGCTACCGCGTCGTGCTCACCGCCCGCCGCAAGGACCGCATCGAGGCGCTCGCCGCGGAGATCACCGAGGCGGGCCACGAAGCGACGGCGTACGCCCTGGACGTCACCGACCGCACCGCGGTCGACGAGTTCGCCACGGCCTTCCGCTCCCTCGCCCTCCTGGTCAACAACGCGGGCGGCGCGCTCGGCGCCGACCCCGTCGCGACCGGTGACCCGGCGGACTGGCGCCAGATGTACGAGACGAACGTCATCGGCACGCTCAACGTGACCCAGGCCCTGCTGCCCGCCCTCACCGCGAGCGGCGACGGCACGATCGTCATCCTCTCCTCCACCGCGGCCCTCTCCTCCTACGAGGGCGGCGGCGGTTACGTGGCCGCCAAGCACGGCGAGCACGTCCTCGCCGAGACCCTCCGTCTGGAGATCGTCGGCACGCCCGTCCGCGTCATCGAGGTCGCCCCCGGCATGGTCAAGACCGAGGAGTTCGCGACCACCCGCTTCCGCGGCGACACCGAGAAGGCGGCCAAGGTGTACGCGGGCGTCGACGCCCCCCTCACCGCATCCGACGTGGCCGACACGATCACCTGGGCCGTCACCCGCCCCAGCCACGTCAACATCGACCTCCTGGTCGTCCGCCCCCGCGCCCAGGCGTCCAACTCCAAGGTCCACCGCACCCTCTGACCCCGGCGGCGGACACCGCGGACTCCTCCCGCACCCCGGAACACGAAGGAGCCCCGGACCGCGAACGGCCCGGGGCTCCGGCTACGTCGACGCGCGGGGCTCACCCCTTCACGCACACGACCTGCTTCAGCTTCGCGACGACCTCGACCAGGTCCCTCTGCTGCTCGATGACCTGCTCGATCGGCTTGTACGCGGCCGGGATCTCGTCCACGACGCCGGAGTCCTTACGGCACTCCACACCCCGCGTCTGGTCCTCCAGGTCCTGCGTCGAGAACCGCCGCTTCGCCGCGTTCCGGCTCATCCGGCGGCCGGCACCGTGCGAGGCCGAGTTGAACGACTTCTCGCTCCCCAGACCCTTCACGATGTACGAGCCCGTCCCCATGGACCCGGGGATGATCCCGTACTCCCCCGAACCGGCACGGATCGCTCCCTTACGGGTGACCAGCAGGTCCATGCCCTCGTACCGCTCCTCCGCCACGTAGTTGTGGTGGCAGCTGATCTCCTGCTCGAAGGAGACCTTGGCCTTCTTGAACTCCTTGCGGACGACGTCCTTCAGGAGCCCCATCATGATCGCGCGGTTGTACTTCGCGTACTCCTGCGCCCAGAACAGGTCGTTGCGGTAGGCCGCCATCTGCGGGGTCTCGGCGATGAAGACCGCCAGGTCACGGTCGACCAGCCCCTGGTTGTGCGGCAGGCTCTGCGCGATCCCGATGTGGTGGTCGGCCAGCTCCTTGCCGATGTTCCGCGAACCGGAGTGCAGCATGAGCCACACGGACCCGTCCGTATCGATGCAGACCTCGCAGAAGTGGTTCCCGCTCCCGAGCGTTCCCATCTGCTTCGTGGCACGGTCCTGACGGAACTTGACCGCATCCGCGATCCCGTCGAAACGCCCCCAGAAGTCGTCCCAGCCCGCCGTCGGGAAGCCGTGCAGCCGCCCGGGCTCCACCACCGAGTCGTGCATCCCCCGGCCCACCGGAATCGCCTGCTCGATCTTCGACCGGAGCCGCGACAGATCACCCGGCAGATCGTTGGCCGTCAGGGACGTCTTCACCGCCGACATCCCGCAGCCGATGTCCACGCCCACCGCCGCCGGACAGACGGCACCGTGCATGGCGATCACCGACCCGACGGTCGCGCCCTTGCCGTAATGAACGTCCGGCATGACGGCGAGACCCTTGATCCAGGGCAGGGTGGCGACGTTGCGCAGCTGCTGCATCGCCCCGTCCTCGACCGAGGCCGGATCGGCCCACATGCGAATCGGAACCTTCGCCCCCGGTACCTCTACATACGACATAACCCCTCGATTCCCCCGAAAAGACTGAAAGCGCAAAACTGGCGCCAAGATCGGCAAACGCGTCGGTCGACCGGCATTCACAGCTGCGCGTGCGATACACATTGTGTCCATCGGCCGCCATCGGGCGGCAACCCGTTTTCGTACCGAAGGGAGCCTGGGACCGTGCGACACATGGCGTATGTACCCGGCGTCGCGCTCCTCGCAGCGCTCGTCGTCGGCTGCAGCGCGGGCTCGGACGGCAGTGCCTCCGACGCGGACAGCAAGCCGGGCAGCCCGACGGTCTCGGCCGCACCGCCCGGCAAGTACCGGACCCTGCCCGAGCCCTGCCGCGCGGTCCCGCGTTCCACCCTCAAGGACCTCCTGCCGGGCGCCGCCGAACTGCCCGAGGAACAGCAGGAGAAGGTGTACGAGGGCACGGCCGCCGTCACCTACGACACCGACCGCAAGGTCGGCTGCCGCTGGAAGTCCGAGTCCCCGGACATGTCCCGGAGCCTCGTCATCGACTTCGAGCGCGTCGTGTCGTACGACCCCGCGGTGAGCGACGACGACCGGGCCCGCGAGGTCTACACGAAGAAGGAGACCGCCGCCGACCTGCCGGCCGCCTCCACCCCCGGCGCGGACGAGGGGACACCCAAGGGCTCCGCGTCCCCCACCCCCTCGGCCGGCAAGAACGCCGGCACGGAAAGCGCCACCGGCACGGCCGACCCGACGGACGCCGCCACCACCGGCACTCCCGGCGCCGATGCCGAGGACCTGCAACCACGCGTCCTGGAGGGCCTCGGAGACGCCGCATTTCTGGACGATGCACTCACATCGGCAGGTTCCACCGCACACCAGCGCACGGTGAGCGTGGTATTCCGCACATCGAACGTCATCGTGACCGTCCGGTACACCGAGCAGCCGGCCCTCGTCACCAAGGTCCCCGACAGCAAGGAACTGCAGGAAAAGGCCCGCGCACTGGCCCGCAAGCTGGCCGAGACGCTCAGCGAATAGCCCCGGTCCGGCGGCCCCGCACACGCCCCTCCCGTCCGCACGAGGTTCGCGGCCGAGGCGGCATCCGGGCACCGTCCGACGTACCGTGGCCCTCCGGAACACCCTGCCCGACCGGCCGACCACCGGCCCGCCCGACCGAAGACCCGCACGAGACCGCGTGCCATCCGAGTGAAGGAACCATGCACCGATCAGCTCCGCGACTGTCCCGCATACTCGCCTGCGCCGCCGTCCCGGTGATGCTCGTCGTCGCCGGCTGCTCGTCGGACGACGGCAAGAAGAACGCGGACTCCTCCGCCTCCGCGAGCGCCAAGCCGACGGCTCCGACCGTCGAGCCGGCGAAGTTCGGGGAGCTCCCCGACCCGTGCAAGGCGATCGCGAAGAAGACGATCTCGTCCCTGGTCCCCAAGGCCAAGGTCAAGGGCGGCACACCGGGCAAGTCCAGCGACGTCTCGGCCCGCGCCGGCTGCTCCTGGAACGGCCTGGACGACAACGGCGTCAAGGGCTCGCAGTACCGCTGGCTCGACGTCGGCTTCACCCGCTTCGAGTCGGACCCGTCCCTGGGCAGCGGCGCCAAGCGCGCGACCGACGACTACACGAAGCAGGTCGCCAAGGCCGAGGCCACCGAGGGCGCGAAGAAGCTCTCGACCGCGGCCGTCGACGGCATCGGCGAGCAGGCCAGCGCCGTCACGTACGCCCTCACCAAGACGAGTGAGGACTTCAACTACGCGACGGTCGTGGCCCGTACGGGGAACGTCGTCGTCACCCTCACGTACAACGGCGCGGGTTACGCGGGCGCCAAGACGCCCTCCGCCTCCGACATCCTCAAGGGTGCCGAGAAGGCCGCGAAGGAGGCCGTCGCCTCGGTCGCCACCGCCAACACGTCCGCTCCCGACGACACCACCGGCACCAAGGCACCCGCCACGGGCAAGACCTCGGCCAAGCCGACCGCCAAGTCGTCCACCAAGACGTCCGCCAAGACCAAGTCCTAGGACAGCGCGCCGAGTCCCGGGAACCGGACACCGGAAACCGTCGGCACATCGTGACGTAGCCCGGCAGGGAGCCCCAACCACCCTGCCCACAGGCGCTTTTACGAAGCCCGGCCCCCACTCGGGAGCCGGGCTTCACCCCTCCCCGCGCAACGAGGGCCCCGGGCATGTGCCAGGCTGTGCCCGCGCCGGACGTCCGCTGCCGGACGGAGGCAACAGCCGAGGACAGAAGTCGGGGAGGGATCGCGCGTGGCCGCGATGCAGCTGACACGCACGCACCGGATACTCATCGGAATCGTCATCGCCGGTGCGGTGCTCATCGCCGCGATCGGGTTCGCCGGCTCGTACGCGGCCGTGCGCGAACTGGCCGTGGAGAAGGGCTTCGGGACGTTCTCGTACGTCTTCCCGATCGGCATCGACGCGGGCATCTGCGTCCTGCTCGCGCTCGACCTGCTGCTGACCTGGATGCGCATCCCGTTCCCGCTGCTGCGTCAGACCGCCTGGCTGCTGACCGCCGCGACGATCGCCTTCAACGGCGCCGCGGCCTGGCCCGACCCCCTGGGCACCGGCATGCACGCGGTGATCCCGATCCTGTTCGTCGTCTCCGTCGAGGCCGCCCGCCACGCCGTGGGCCGAATCGCCGACATCACGGCCGACAAGCACATGGAGGGTGTCCGCCTCACCCGCTGGCTGCTCTCCCCCGTCCCCACGTTCAAACTGTGGCGCCGGATGAAGCTCTGGGAGCTGCGCAGCTACGAGCAGGTCATCAAGCTCGAACAGGACCGGCTCATCTACCAGGCCCGCCTCCAGGCCCGCTTCGGGCGGAGCTGGCGCCGCAAGGCCCCGATCGAGTCGCTGATGCCGCTGCGCCTGGCGAAGTACGGCGTCCCGCTCGCCGAGACCGCCCCGGCCGGACTCGCCGCCGCGGGCATCGAACCGGCCCTGCTGCCGCCCGTGAATTCCGCCCAGCCGCAGGCCGAGCTGCCGTACGCACCGGCCCAGGAGCACACGCAGGCACCGGAGCAGGAGTACGCGCACGAGCACGAGCAGGGCAACGAGCGGGGCTACGAGAAGCAGCACGGCGCGCCCCACCCGCAGCAGCTGCCGCAGCAGCACGGGGACGACCTCCCCCAGGGCCCCCCGGGCCCCGGCTCCCACGACAGCCCCTGGTTCGCGGCGCCGCAGGTACCGGAGGACGCGTACGAGAGCGCGTACAACCCGACATACGTCGAGGGCCTGGAGCCCACCCCGGTCATGATTCCCTCGGGCCCCGGCCGGACCCGCCCCCTCGGTGACGTGGGCACGATCGGCGCGGTCCCCCACCCCCGTCAGGCGGAGCCCCAGGCCGTACAGCAGGGGCAGGGGCAGGGACAGCAGCAGCCCCAGCAGGAACCGCACCCCGAGCCCCAGGCCGAGCAGCCGCAGCAGGAGGCGGACCCGGCGGAGTGGGCCGAGGCAGAGGTCGAGTTCGGCGAGATCGCGTACGAGGTGTTCGCGGCGTACACGCACCAGCACCAGGACTACCCGAGCGCCGAGGTCCTCGACATACACCTCTCGGACGGCCACAACGTGCGGCACCCGCGCAGTGCGGCCCTGCTCCGCAGGCTGCTGCCGGGCTTCAAGCAGCGCTTCAACATGGACGAGGCCGCGAACCACATCGCGTGAGCCACGCGGCGGCCCGTCGCAGGACGGAGCCCGCACGACGGAGGGCCGTCACCCGGTGATCCGGGTGACGGCCCTCCGTCGTGTTGCAACAAAGGCCCTAGGCGCCGAGCAGCACACGCACCCGGTCCGCCCCCACCGCGAGGAGCAGCGTGGGCAGCCGCGGTCCGGTGTCCCGGCTGACCAGCAGCCGGTACAGCAGCGCGAAGAACGAGCGCTGGGCCACCTTCAGCTCCGGCGTCGGCTTGGCATCCGCGTCCAGACCGGCCAGCACCTTCGGTACGCCGTAGACGAGCGTGGTCAGCCCGTCGAGCGACCAGTGCGAGTCCAGCCCCTCCAGGAGCAGCCGGAGCGACTCCCGGCCCTGCTCGTCCAGCGAACCGAGCAGTTCCTTGTCCGGCTCGCCGCGGACGATGGTCCGCGCCTCGGCCGGGACCTGGCTGGTGATCCAGTTCTCGGCACGGTCGAGACGGGGCCGGGCCTCGTCGAGCGAGGCCAGCGGGTTCTCCGGGTCCAGCTCGCTGAGGATGCGCAGCGTCTGGTCCTCGGCCCCCGCCGTGATGTCGGCGACCGAGGCGAGCGTGCGGTACGGCAGCGGGTGCGCGGTGGCCGGCAGCGGGCCGGCGGCCGTGCCGATCGCCCGTGCGTAGGCGGCGGCGTCGGCCGGCAGCACGGAGCCTTCGGCGACCTTGCGCGCCAGCGAGTCCCACTCGTCGTACAGTCGCTGGATCTCCTGGTCGAAGGCGATCTTGAAGGACTGGTTGGGCCTGCGGCGCGCGTACAGCCAGCGCAGCAGCGGCGCCTCCATGATCTTCAGCGCGTCGGCCGGCGTGGGTACGCCGCCCTTGCTGGAGGACATCTTCGCCATGCCGGAGATGCCGACGAACGCGTACATCGGTCCGATCGGCTGGACGCCGTCGAAGATCTCGCGCACGATCTGGCCGCCGACGACGAACGAGGAGCCCGGCGAGGAGTGGTCCACACCGCTCGGCTCGAAGATCACGCCCTCGAACGCCCAGCGCATCGGCCAGTCGACCTTCCAGACCAGCTTGCCGCGGTTGAACTCGCTCAGCCGGACGGTCTCGGCGAAGCCGCAGGCCGAGCAGGTGTAGTTCAGCTCGGTGCTGTCGTCGTCGTACGAGGTGACGACGGTGAGGTCCTTCTCGCAGTTGCCGCAGTAGGGCTTGTACGGGAAGTAGCCGGCGGTGTTGCCGCTGCCGTCGTCCTCGTCCGCCGCGCCGGAGCCCTCCGCGGCCTCCAGCTCGGCCTCGTCGACCTTCTTCTGCTGCTGGGGCTTCTTGCCGCCCTTGGCCCCCGCGCCGGAGTCCTTCTTCGTCCGGTAGCGGTCGAGGACCGCGTCGATGTCGCCGCGGTGCCGCATGGCGTGCAGGATCTGCTCGCGGTACGTGCCCGCCGTGTACTGCTCCGTCTGGCTGATCGCGTCGTACTCGACACCGAGCTCGTCCAGCGCCCCGGTCATGGCGGCCTTGAAGTGCTCGGCCCAGTTCGGGTACGCCGATCCGGCCGGAGCGGGCACCGAGGTCAGCGGCTTGCCGATGTGCTCGGCCCAGGTCTCGTCCACGCCGGGGACGCCGGCCGGCACCTTGCGGTAGCGGTCGTAGTCGTCCCAGGAGATCAGGTGGCGGACGGTGAGGCCCCGGCGGCGGATCTCGTCCGCGACCAGGTGCGGCGTCATGACCTCGCGGAGGTTGCCCAGGTGAATGGGGCCCGACGGAGACAGACCGGAGGCGACGACGACCGGTTTGCCAGGCGCACGACGCTCCGATTCGGCGATGACATCGTCCGCGAAGCGGGAGACCCAGTCGGTCTCGGTGCTGGTCTGACTCTCGGCCACGGTCTGCACGTCCTTCTCTCGTTCATAGATCCCGTCGGGGGACGTCGCCATTCTCCCAGGTACCCCCCACAGCGCGAAAACGGCTTTACACAGCGTGGGATACTTGGGCGATCCCTTGTACCCCTACGGAAACGGCAGCCAGCTCATGGCCTCGGTCAATTCCCTCGCTTCCACGCTCCAGCAGCAGCTGGCGGACGCCCTGACGGCAGCTCTGCCGGATGTCGGCACCGCGGACCCGCTGCTGCGCCGAAGCGACCGGGCCGACTTCCAGGCCAACGGCATCCTCGCGCTCGCCAAGAAGCTCAAGGGCAACCCGCGCGAGCTCGCGTCCCAGGTCACCGCCGCCCTTCCGGCGGGCGAGCTGATCAAGGACATCGAGGTCTCGGGCCCCGGCTTCCTCAACATCACGCTGACCGACAAGGCGATCATCGAGACCCTGGCCGCGCGCGCCGCCGACGGCGACCGGCTCGGGGTCCCGTACGACACGGCCGCGGGCACCACGGTCATCGACTACGCCCAGCCGAACGTGGCCAAGGAGATGCACGTCGGCCACCTGCGTTCGGCGGTCATCGGTGACGCGATGGTGCAGATCCTGGAGTTCACCGGCGAGAACGTGGTCCGGCGCCACCACATCGGCGACTGGGGCACGCAGTTCGGCATGCTCATCCAGTACCTGATCGAGCACCCGCACGAGCTGGACCACCAGGGCGGCGCCGAGGACGGCGAAGCGGCCATGTCCTCGCTGAACCGCCTCTACAAGGCGTCGCGGGTGCTCTTCGACTCCGACGAGGAGTTCAAGGCCCGCTCCCGTGACCGGGTCGTGGCGCTCCAGGCCGGCGACGCGGAGACGCTCGCCATGTGGCAGCGCTTCGTGGACGAGTCGAAGATCTACTTCTACTCCGTCTTCAACAAGCTCGACATGGACATCCGCGACCCCGACGTCGTCGGCGAGTCCGGCTACAACGACATGCTCGAGGACACCTGCCGGATCCTGGAGGAGACGGGCGTCGCCGTCCGCTCCGAGGGTGCGCTGTGCGTGTTCTTCGACGACGTGAAGGGCCCCGACGGCAACAAGGTCCCGCTGATCGTCAAGAAGACGAACGGCGGCTACGGCTACGCGGCGACCGACCTCTCCGCGATCCGCGACCGGGTGCAGAACCTCAAGGCGAACACCCTGGTGTACGTGGTGGACGCCCGGCAGTCCCTGCACTTCAAGATGGTCTTCGAGACGGCCCGGCGCGCGGGCTGGCTCAACGAGGACGTGAAGGCGCACCAGCTGGCCTTCGGCACGGTGCTCGGCAAGGACGGCAAGCCGTTCAAGACCCGTGAGGGCGAGACGGTCCGGCTGGTGGACCTGCTCGACGAGGCGATCGACCGGGCGACGGCCGTGGTCCGCGAGAAGGCCGAGAAGGTGGGCCTGAGCGAGCAGGAGATCGTCGAGAACGGCGAGTACGTGGGCATCGGCGCCGTGAAGTACGCGGACCTGTCGACCTCCGCCGTCCGGGACTACAAGTTCGACCTGGACCAGATGGTGTCGCTCAACGGCGACACCTCGGTGTACCTCCAGTACGCGTACGCGCGTATCCGCTCCATCCTGCGCAAGGCCGGCGACGCGAAGCCGGTGGCGCACCCGGAGCTGGAACTGGCCCCGGCCGAGCGCGCGCTGGGGCTGCACCTGGACCAGTTCGGCGAGGTCCTGTCCGAGGTGGCCGCCGGATACGAGCCGCACAAGCTGGCCGCGTACCTCTACCAGCTGGCGTCGCTCTACACGACGTTCTACGACCAGTGCCACGTGCTGAGCGAGGACAACTCGGCCGAGGTGGTCGAGAACCGGCTCTTCCTCTGCGACGTGACCGCCCGCACCCTGCACCAGGGCATGGCGCTGCTCGGCATCCGGACGCCCGAGCGTCTCTGAGCATCTCTGAGCTTCACACGTCCGGCCATGTGTAAGGGGCCCCTTACACATGGCCGGACGACGCAGCGCTACGGACGCGGGGACCGACGCCCGCCCACTATCGTCAGCACCAGGAGTCCCACCCCGAGAAGGGCAGAGGCGATTCCCGCGGCAAGGAAGCCACCCGAGGACTCGCCCATCTGGGATACCCAAATAAGCAGGACACCGACGATGATCAGCATGATCATGTGACGGGTATAGCGCGACAACTGGGCGATCACTGGACTCGGTTCCTCACGTTCGCGGACAATACGCGGGCACCGTAGCAGCCCGGAATCGGCCGGAAGCCGCCTTACGTGCGGGCCTCATGGGGTCTATGGGCACCGCGAGCCCCGTGACCTGCGCCTTCCCGGTCCGCCCGTGCGCCTCAGTCCCGGTAGTCCGGCACCACCCGCCGCCTTCGCGACCTTCGCCATCGGCTTCCTGCTGCGCCCGCTCGGCGGCATCATCCTCGGTCGGGGCCCTCGCCCCGATCCTGCTGATCGTGCTGCGCCTGGTCCAGGGCATCGCGATCGGCGGGGAGTGGGGCGGCGCGGTACTGATCGCCGTGGAGAACGCCCCGCCCGGCAATGCCTCCTTCTTCGGATCGTTCGCCCAGCTCGGCTCGTCCGTCGGCGCCCTGCTCTCCACCAGCGCCTTCAGCCTGATGAGCCTCTTCGGCGACGAGGCGTTCAACGCCTGGGGCCGGCGCGTGCCCTTCCTCGCCTCCGCCGTACTGGTGATCATCGGCCTCATCGTCCGGGTGAAGCTGGAGGAGTCCCCGGTCATGGAGGACGTACACAAGGAACAGGAGACGAAGGGCGAGACCAAGCTGCCGGTCGTGGAGGTCTTCCAGAATGCCTGGCGCACGGTCCTCATCGGCGTCTTCGCCCTCGCCACCGCGACCGGCGGCTACTACGTCGTGACCAGCTTCCTGCTCTCGTACGGCACCGGAGACCTCCACCTGTCGGAGTCGATGCTGCTCAACGGCCTGACCCTGGCGGCGTTCCTGGAACTCCTCGTCACACCGTGGCTGTCCTGGCTCGCCGACAAGGTGGGACCGCACTAGGTCGTGATCGCCGGCCTGGTGGGCGTCATCGTCCTCTCGATCCCCCAGTTCATGGTGCTGGGCACCGGCAGCGTCGTACTCATCTGGCTGATGATGCTGGCCATGCGTCTCGTGATGTCGGCGCTGTACGGGCCCATCGCGTCGATCCTCGTAGAGGGCTTCGCCCCGCACGTCCGCTACACCGGCATCTCCCTCTCCTACCAGATCTGCAACATGATCTTCGGCGGCCTCGCACCCCTCGCCGCGGTCTCCCTCGCGGCAGCGGCGGGCGGCCACTACTGGCCCCCGGCGGTCATGCTGATGGCCATCTCGGCAGTCGGCATCGTCTGCACAGCACGCCTGCGCCGACTCGCCGTACAGCCGGCCGCCGTCCAGGACCGGACCCCGGCACGACAGGCGGTACCGACCGCCCCGTAACCCCGTTGGCGCCTGCCCGAACTCGCACCACACAACCTTGCCCGGCTCGCGCTCGCCCACCCCCCACCGGTCGGCGAGCGCGGCCACGAGCAGGAGCCCCCGCCCGGACTCCCCGTCCGGCTCCCGCACCCCCGGCTCACCGCCACCGCTGTCGTGGACCTCGATCCGCAGCGCCCGACCCTCCTCCCGCAGCAGCAACCGCACCTGGTACCCGCGCCCCGGCGGAACCTTGTGCACCAGCGCGTTGGTCGCCAGCTCGCTCGCACACAGCAGTACGTCGTCCAGCCGCGCCGCCCCGAACCCCCAGTCGACGGCCGCCGCTCGTACGAACTCCCGCGCTGCCGGGACCGATCGGCGCTCCCGCCGGTAGAACCGCTCGCGCAGCAGCGAGAGTTGCATCGTCTCGTTCATGGGACGAGAGTCACACTCCGTGACTAACGTGGAGCAGTACGTGCACCCGTACAGATTTCTTGTACGGGTCGCTCGTGCGTGAAGTACGGACGAGGGCGGGGAGTGGGGACCGTATGCACCCCAGGAAACGGCAGCGCAAGAACGCGTCGGCGATGAAGCTCGTAGGCAAACTGGTCAGCGTGTTCCGCATCGCGGCCGGCCTGACGCAGGCCCAGCTCGCGGACCGGGTCGGCCTCCAGGTGGAGACGATCGCCTCGATCGAGCAGGGCAGACGTGCACTACTCCCGGATCTGGCACGCCAGTTGGACCGGCTGCTGGAGACGAAGGGGGCGCTGGAGACGGCGGTGGAGAACATGCCGGAGGTCGACCTGATCCCGGCGTGGGCGGAGGAGTACATGGACCTGGAACAAGAGGCACTTGCTCTCTGCTTCTTCGCAAACCAGGTTCTGCCCGGGCTGCTTCAGACCGAGAACTACGCCCGAGCCGTCTTCGACAGCCGAGTCCCTACATTCAGTGGGGAAGAGATCGACGTTCATGTCTTCAAGCGACTGAAGCGTCAGGACATTCTGCGCCGCAAAGTACCCCCGACCACCAGCTTCGTCATCTCCGAGGCCACTCTGCGCGACCGCCTCGGCGGCAACGAGGTGTATCGGGAGACCTTGGGCCATCTTCGCGCCTGCGCCGATCTTCCGGGCATCACCCTCCAAGTCATGCCACTAGCCAGGCGGACTCACGCAGGGCTCGACGGGCCATTCATTCTGGTGGAAACGCCGGACTATCAGCGCATCGCTTACACCGAAAGCCAGCGCGGCAGCCAGCTCATCTCCGACCCCGACGAGATCAGCATCCTCGCGCAGAGGTATGCAATGCTGCGTACGCAGGCCCTCAACACCGAGGAGACGAGGGACCTGTTGGACGAGCTGCTAGGAGAGCAATGAGCACCGCACTTGAGTGGTTCAAGTCCAGCTACAGCGGCAGCGACGGCGGCGAATGCCTCGAAGTCGCCTACACCTGGCACAAGTCGAGCTACAGCGGCAGCGAGGGCGGGCAGTGCGTCGAGATCGCCGCCCACCCCACCGCCATCCACGTCCGGGACTCCAAGAACCCCGACGGCCCCACCCTCACCGTCGCGCCCACCACCTGGGCCGCCTTCGCCGGATTCGCCGCCGACCGGCGACTCGTCTGAGCCCCACGGGAGAGCTACCACCGCCATGGCTGTCATCCACCGCACCACACTGACGCCCACCAAGCTGGAACTCCTCGCCTCCTGGCTGCCCGCGCAGCCCTGGTACCGAGGCAAGGGACAGCAGCCCGAGCTGGCCAGGACCGGCGGGTTCCGGCTGGACGACCCGGAGGGCGAGGTGGGGATCGAGTTCATGGTGGTCACCGACACCTCGGGGGACCAACCGGTCTCGTACCACGTGCCGTTCAGCTACCGCGGCGCACCGATCGCGGGCGCCGACAAGGCGCTCATCGGCACGACCGAGCACGGGGTGCTGGGTCGGCGATGGGTGTACGACGGGACGCACGACCCGGTCCTGGTCGCCCAACTGTTCGCACTGATCGTCGGCGCGGCCGAGCCACAGATGCAGAGCGCGAGCGACGCCCCCGACCCGTCCGTCACCGGCTGGTTCGCGGAGCCCCCCACCACAGCCACGCTCACGTCCACGACCGACGACCCGGACGGCACGGACATCCTCGTGGAGACAGCAGCCGACGGACGCCAGCTGACCATCCGCATCAACCGCGTCCTCCAGCCGGGCCAGGGCCTCACCGCCCAGCCCCTGGGCCACGTCACCGCAGACGCACCACTGCCCGACGGCACCAAGGCCCGCACGGTGTTCGCCCTCGTTCAGCACCCCGCCGCATGAGCTGTGACGGCATCCGGACGCCCGAGCGCCTCTGATCACGTGGGCCGGGATATCGCTGGGGCGCACCCAGCGACAACCCGGCCGTCGTCAGTTGCCCTGCCCCTCCAGCGAATCCGAGATGTCCTCCCACTCGGCCTTATCGGACCGGTATTCGTACACGGGCCGGTCCCTCATGCTGCTCGTACGAAACGGCTTGCCGTTGTCGTCGATGCGCACGGTCCCGCTCCGGCCCCCGCTGGACCATTCCAGCTCCAGGTACCAGGTCACGTCGTGGCCCTCCGTGTGCGCGTCGACGTGGAACACCTCCACGTCGGTGGAGCTCACCCGGTACGGAAAGTCCTTCGCTGGAACGACCCTGCCGGCGTCCTCACCGGCGACCGGCTGCGAGGCGGGCTGGCTGTCGTCCAGGTCGATATCGAACGTCTGCGGCACGATGCCGCCCCCGCAGCCCTCCCCCATCGAGTACGCGGGCCAGTCGGTGGCCGCCGCCTGCGATACCACCCGTACATGAAGCGCGTTCAGAACGACCGCCTCCTGCGAAGCTCCCTGCAGGGTGAGCTCGAGCAGCATGTCTCCCCCGTCCACTCCGCCCAGTTGCGCCGCCCAGGCGCGCCTGTCCCTGTCCTGGACCTCGGGCGCCGGCGGCATGCCCTGGGGTTCCCGGTCGAGCAGGTAGTACTGCCCGCAGGGCCAATCCCAGTTGTACGAACTGATGGTGGCGGTCACCGGCACGCCCTGGGAACCGGTCCCCTTCCCTCCCTTTCCGTCCGCCCCCTTGGGGGCGGTGGACCTCGTGGCCGTGGCGGAGGGTGTCACGGAGCCGCTGGTCGCGGACGGCGAGGTTTTCGCAGGACTCGGTGACGGAGACATGCTGCCGCTCCGGCTCGGCGTGGCCGGTGCGTTGCTGCGGGACGTGTCCATGCCCTCGTCGTGCGTGCGGTCGCCCGTGTAGTTGCTGATCGCCAGCGCGGCGGGCACGGTGACCGCCACCACCGCGACGGCCGCGAGCAGGACACGCAGCCGCTTGCCGGACGGCCGTCCCGGGGCGGGCGCGGTAGCGGAGGGCCGCGCATCCGGGGTCACATCGTCAGCCGCTGACTCCGGTGCCGGTGTCGGAGCCGGTTCTGATTCCGGTTTCGGTTCCGCTTCCGGTTCCGGCGGCGAGGCCGCGAGCTCCGACGTCACCGCCGCCGGCTCGACCGCCCCGACAGCCTCCGCCTTCCGAGCACCTCGCCGCTTCGCCTCGTCGGCCAGAATCCACTGCCGGTGCAACGCCACCAGTTCGTCCGACTGCGCACGGCACACGCGCGCGAAGCGTTCGACCGGCGCATAGTCGTGCGGGACCGCGTCACCGTTGCAGTACCGGTGAATCGTGGAGGTGCTCATGTGCAGCTTCTGGGCGAGCGCTCCGTAACTCAGCCCGGAGCGCTGTTTCAGCCCCCTGAGCAATGCCGCGAAGTCCTGGATCTCCGTGCCCACCCCGACCGTTCCCCTCTCCTACCCTCCCGGAACGGCGTTCCAGGCAGGGGATGTCATCGCAGGTCAGAGGCCCTACTTCCGTTCCAGCGTCCCGTACCGACCGGCAACCGTTGCCACCGGCCTCGAGGGCCGGACACGATGTTGGAACACACCGCAGCAGCACCCCTGCAAGGGCACGCAGCGCGACTCGTGCATCCACCACTTGCCCGTCCCCGGGAGCCGCCGTGCGTACCCGTCCTCGACTCAGCCTGACCGATGTAGTGGCCGCAGGAGTTCTGATCGCCTCTGTCACGACCGTCATCGCACTCCCGCGGCACCTCTGACCCCACGTCATTGTCCAGTACACCCGTCAGCTCCCGGTGCGCCAAAGCGGCGCCCCACACTCCACGACACCTTCCGAACGGAAAAGACACCTCATGCGTAACCTTCACCTCCGCCGCGCCGCCCGCACCTCTGCCCTCGGGGCTGTCGCACTGATCGCATCCCTGTCGCTGACGGCCTGCCAGGGCGACGACGAAGCGGCGTCCGGCGGCAGCGCCTCCGCTCCGGCCGGCTCGTCCTCCCCGCCCCCGGCGGAGAGCTCCGGCGCCTCCGCCGACAAGAGCTCGGCGGCTCCGTCCACCGACCAGGGCAAGAACTCCTCCGCTCCGGACTCCGGTTCGGGTTCCGGTTCGGGCTCCGGTGACGATGCGTCCACGGCCGAGCCGCAGGACGTCGACGATGCAGTCGTGCTGGCATGCACCGGAACGAACACCAAGCTGACGATGACCGAGGTACAACGGCCGGTCAACCACATGCTGCTCACGATGACCAACACCGGTTCGAAGGCCTGCAACGCCTACTCCTACCCCTACCTGCGGTTCGGCGACGCCCAGTCCGTTCCGAAGACGTTCGACGACAGCAAGCCGCAGGCGGTGGCGACCATCAACCCGGGCGAGTCCGTCTACACCGGCGTCATGACCTCGGCCGCTGACGGCAGCGGCACGAACGGCTACTCCACCAAGGACCTGACCGTCAGCTTCCAGAACCGCGACGGCAACTCCGACGGCACCGGCTCTGCGGTCAAGGTGCCGCTCGCCAAGAGCGTGTTCGTGGACAGCAGCCTGAGCGTCACCTACTGGCAGACGAGCATGGACGATGCGCTCACGTACTGAGCAGTACGGCTCGCAGCACCTGCGCCGTCGCCGGCCGCACCCCGTGGAGACATCAACCGCAGTCGCCGCATGAGCTGTCCCTGAGTACGACGACTCATGCGGCGATCCCGGGCGCGGAGTTGACTCGTACACATGCCCGATGACCTCACCAGTCCCCGCGACTCCCGCGCCTGGATCGCCCCGCTCGTCTCCACACTCGTCACGCTGCCGCTCGCGTTCTTCGCCCTGGTCTTCGGCGCGCTCTCGCCGATGGCCTGCGACTCCTGCATGGACGCCGAGGCCGACCGCTTCGACGCGAGCTTCGGCCCGGCGTGGACGGTGCTCTGCTGCGGCCTGGTGCTCGCACTGATCCTGCTGGTGGCCGCCTGGGCACTCCCGTGGCGGCCACGCAACGCCGCCCGCAGGGTGCTCGTCACCGTGCTCGCGCCCGCCACGGTGTTCCTCACCTACGTGACGTTCGCGGCCCTGGTCGACTGGCCGTAACAGAGACCGGGAGAGACCGGGACCCTAGCCCCGCCCCAACCGCTGCGCGACCTCGGTCGCCCAGTACGTCAGGATCATCTGCGCACCCGCCCGGCGGATCCCCGTCAGGCTCTCCATGATCGCGGCATCCCGGTCGATCCAGCCCCGCTCGGCCGCTGCCTCGATCATCGAGTACTCACCACTGATCTGGTACGCGGCGACCGGCACGTCCACCGACTCCGCGACCTTCGCCAGGACGTCCAGGTACGGTCCGGCCGGCTTCACCATGACCATGTCGGCGCCCTCTTCGAGGTCGAGCGCCAGCTCGCGCAGCGACTCACGGGCGTTCGCCGGGTCCTGCTGGTACGTCTTGCGGTCGCCCTTCAGCGAGGAACCGACCGCCTCACGGAACGGCCCGTAGAACGCGGACGAGTACTTCGCCGTGTAGGCGAGGATCGACACGTCCTCGTACCCGGTCTGGTCCAGCGCGTCACGGACGACACCGACCTGGCCGTCCATCATTCCGCTGGGGCCGACCACATGGGCGCCCGCGTCGGCCTGGACCTGCGCCATCTCGGCGTACCGCTCCAGCGTGGCGTCGTTGTCGACGCGGCCGTCGTCCGTCAGGACACCGCAGTGACCGTGATCGGTGTACTCGTCCAGACAGAGGTCGGACATGACGACGAGATCGTCACCGACCTCTTCCCGCACCGCGCGCAGGGCGACCTGGAGGATGCCGTCCGGGTCCGTGCCCGCCGTGCCCCGGGCGTCCTTCTTCTCGTCCACCGGGACACCGAAGAGCATGATCCCCGAGACACCGGCCGACACCGCGTCCACGGCGGCCTTCCGCAGGGTGTCCAGGGTGTGCTGCTGCACGCCGGGCATGGCCGAGATGGCGACCGGCGCGTCGATGCCCTCGCGTACGAACGCGGGGAGGATCAGGTTCGCCGGGTCGAGCCGGGTCTCGGCGACCATGCGTCGCATCACGGGCGTCGTCCGCAGCCGCCGGGGGCGGGAGCCGGGGAAGTTTCCGTACACAGTCATCCTTCGACGATAGACCCGTACACAGCGGCCTCTTACCGACACCCGCGCCGGAAAACGCGGCAGGGGCCCGGCCGCCGAAGCAGCCGGACCCCCCACACCCGCAGCCGGACCGGTCAGGTCGTCGTACGACGACGACGCGCACCCGGGCGCCGCTCGCTCGGCCGGGTCACCGGGTCACCGGCCTCCTTGGCCGCGTCCCGGCGCTGTGCGCCGAACGCCGCGAGCGCCTCGGCCAGCTTGTGCACCGACGGCTCGGGGGACAGCACGTCCACCCGCAGTCCGTGCTCCTCGGCGGTCTTCGCCGTGGCCGGGCCGATACACGCGATCACCGTCACGTTGTGCGGCTTGCCCGCGATACCGACGAGGTTCCGCACGGTCGACGACGAGGTGAAGAGCACCGCGTCGAAACCGCCGCCCTTGATGGCCTCACGCGTGTCGGCGGGCGGCGGCGAGGCCCGGACCGTGCGGTACGCGGTGACGTCGTCGACCTCCCAGCCCAGCTCGATGAGCCCGGCCACCAGGGTCTCGGTGGCGATGTCGGCGCGCGGCAGGAAGACACGGTCGATCGGGTCGAAGACCGGGTCGTACGGCGGCCAGTCCTCCAGCAGCCCGGCAGCGGACTGCTCGCCGGACGGCACCAGGTCCGGCTTCACACCGAAGTCGATCAGCGCGGCGGCCGTCTGCTCACCGACGGCCGCGACCTTGATCCCGGCGAAGGCACGGGCGTCGAGCCCGTACTCCTCGAACTTCTCCCGGACGGCCTTCACGGCATTGACCGAAGTGAAGGCGATCCACTCGTAGCGGCCCGTCACCAGGCCCTTGACCGCGCGCTCCATCTGCTGCGGCGTACGCGGCGGCTCGACGGCGATCGTCGGCACCTCGTGCGGCACGGCGCCGTAGGAACGAAGCTGGTCGGAGAGCGAAGCCGCCTGCTCCTTGGTACGCGGCACGAGCACCTTCCAGCCGAACATCGGCTTGGACTCGAACCACGCGAGCTGTTCGCGCTGGGCGGCGGAGCTGCGTTCCCCGACCACGGCTATGACGGGCTGGTGCCCGTCCGGCGACGGGAGCACCTTCGTCTGCTTGAACAGCTGGGCGATCGTCCCGAGCGTCGCCGTCCAGGTGCGCTGGCGGGTCGTGGTGCCGGCGATCGTGACGGTCAGCGGGGTGTCGGGCTTGCGGCCCGCCGAGACCAGCTCACCGGCAGCCGCGGCCACCGCGTCGAGCGTCGTGGACACGACGGCCGTGGCATCGCTCGCCCCGACCTCGGCCCAGCAGCGGTCCGACGCGGTACGGGCGTCGACGAAACGCACGTCGGTGCCCTGGGCGTCGCGCAGCGGCACACCGGCGTACGCGGGCACGCCCACGACGTTGGCGACACCGGGCACGACCTCGAAGGGCACGCCCGCGGCGGCACAGGCGAGCATCTCCGCGCCCGCGCTGCCGTCGAGGCCGGGGTCACCCGAAATGGCTCGGACGACCCGCCTGCCGCCCTTCGCTGCCTCCATGACAAGATTGGCCGCATCCCTGAGAACGGGTACTCCGGCGGCCGTTGACGCCACGTCAACAACCGTCAGCTCAGGCGTGCTTACGCCTGCCCGCGCATGGCGGCGAACGACGTCGAGAACGTCCGGTTCGGCGACAAGGACGTCCGCGCTCGCGAGCGCCTCGACAGCGCGCAGAGTCAGCAGTCCCGGGTCGCCGGGACCGGCGCCGAGGAAGGTGACGTGCCCTGCGGGCAGGACAGGAAAGTCGGATGCGGCGGGGCCGGTGGGGCTCAAAGTGCTCGCTCCCCCATAAGACCGGCCGCACCCTTGGCAAGCATCTCGGCCGCGAGCTCGCGACCGAGGGCCGCCGCGTCGTCGTGCGACGTGGGGACGGGACCGGTGGTGGACAGCTGCACCAGCGAGGAACCGTCGGTGGAACCGACGACACCGCGCAGGCGCAGTTCGTTGACAGTCTGACCGTCGACCAGGAGGTCGGCCAGCGCACCCACAGGTGCGGAGCAGCCGGCCTCCAGGGCGGCGAGCAGGGCACGCTCGGCGGTCACGGCGGCCCGGGTGTACGGGTCGTCGAGCTCGGCGAGCGCGGCGGCGAGGTCCGTGCTGGTTGCAGCACATTCGATCGCCAGTGCTCCCTGACCGGGAGCGGGCAGAACGGTGTCGACCGGCAGGAAGTCGGTCACCTCACCGGTCCGGCCGAGGCGGCTGAGCCCGGCGGCGGCGAGTACCACCGCGTCGAGCTCCCCGCTTCGTACAAATCCGATACGCGTATCGACGTTGCCCCGGATCGGCACGGTCTCGATGTCGAGGCCGTGGGACCGGGCGTACGCGTTGAGCTGCGCCATGCGGCGCGGCGAGCCGGTGCCGATGCGGGCACCGGACGGCAGCTGCTCGAAGGTCAGCCCGTCCCGCGCCACCAGCACGTCACGCGGGTCCTCGCGCTGCGGCACGGCCGCGAGGACGAGGCCCTCGGGCTGGGCCGTCGGCAGGTCCTTCAGCGAGTGGACGGCGAAGTCCACCTCGCCGCGCAGGAGCGCCTCGCGCAGCGCGGCGACGAATACGCCGGTCCCGCCGATCTGCGCGAGATGCTCCTTGGAGGTGTCTCCGTACGTGGTGATCTCGACGAGCTCGACGGCACGTCCGGTCACCTCCCTGACCGCTTCTGCGACCAGGCCGGACTGCGCCATGGCGAGCTTGCTGCGGCGGGTGCCCAGCCTGAGCGGCGCCGGGGCCGGCGCGCCCAGGGATGAGTTGTCGGTCATGACCGCCCTCTATTCGGGTCGTTCAGGTCTGCCCGGGAGACGGCGGCGACCGTCTGCGGGTCAAGGTCGAAGAGTTCCCGCAGCGCATCGGCGTACCCGGCGCCGCCGGGCTCGCTGGCGAGCTGCTTGACCCGCACGGTGGGCGCGTGCAGGAGCTTGTCGACGACGCGGCGCACGGTCTGCGTGATCTCGGCGCGCTGCTTCTCGTCCAGGTCGGGGAGGCGTCCGTCGAGCCGCGCGATCTCGCCGGCCACCACATCGGCGGCCATGGTGCGCAGGGCGACGACGGTCGGGGTGATGTGGGCGGCGCGCTGCGCGGCACCGAAGGCGGCGACCTCGTCGGCGACGATGGTGCGCACCTGGTCCACATCGGCGGCCATCGGGGCGTCCGCGGACGCCTCGGCGAGCGACTCGATGTCGACGAGGCGCACACCGTCGATGCGGTGGGCCGCACCGTCGATGTCGCGCGGCATGGCGAGGTCCAGGAGCGCGAGCCGGACGGGGCGGGAGCCGGAGCTCTGCGCGGGCACGGTGGCCCGGCGGACGGTCCGTTCCTGCGCGGTCGCGGTGGCGGAACCGTTCTCCACCCAGGCGGCGTGCTGGTCGAGCTCCGCCGTGGCGGCGAAGGGTGCGGCCGGCACCTCGGCAGCGGCGTCGAACGGCGCTCCGAGCGCTTCGGCGACGGCCTCGGCGGTCAGGACGAGCCCGGTCGCGCCGGTGCAGGAGACGACGACATCGGCACGTGTCAGTTCGCCGGAGACACCGGCCATCTCCACGGCACGGGCCGTCGTACCGCTCTGCCCGAGGATCTCGACGAGCCGGTCGGCGCGGGCCCTGGTCCGGTTGGCGACGACGATCTCGGCGACACCGGCGCGGGCCAGGGTTGCGGCGGCGAGCGAGGACATCGAGCCGGCGCCGATCACCAGGGCTCGCTTGCCGCCCGCCCAGTCGGTGACCTCGCCGCCGTCGGCGAGCTGTTCGAGACCGAAGGTGACGAGCGACTGCCCGGCCCGGTCGATCCCGGTCTCGCTGTGGGCACGCTTGCCGACCCGCAGCGCCTGCTGGAAGAGGTCGTTGAGGAGGCGTCCCGCGGTGTGGAGCTCCTGCCCCAGCGCGAGCGCGTCCTTGATCTGGCCGAGGATCTGGCCCTCGCCCACGACCATCGAGTCCAGACCGCAGGCCACCGAGAAGAGGTGGTGGACGGCCCGGTCCTCGTAGTGCACATAGAGATAGGGAGTGAGCTCGTCGAGACCGACCCCGCTGTGCTGGGCGAGCAGGGTGGACAGCTCGGCGACGCCCGCGTGGAACTTGTCCACGTCGGCGTACAGCTCGATGCGGTTGCAGGTGGCCAGCACGGCGGCCTCGGTCGCGGGCTCCGCGGCGAGGGTGTCCTGCAACAGCTTGGCCTGGGTCTCGGCGGCCAGCGAGGCCCGCTCCAGTACGGAGACGGGAGCGCTGCGGTGGCTCAGACCTACGACGAGGAGGCTCATGCCGGCATCACGGCGGGCATGTCCCCGTCG
Organism: Streptomyces sp. NBC_00234; assembly: GCF_036195325.1. Lineage (NCBI taxonomy): Bacteria > Bacillati > Actinomycetota > Actinomycetes > Kitasatosporales > Streptomycetaceae > Streptomyces > Streptomyces sp. NBC_00234. The sequence continues at coordinate 3,615,482 of NZ_CP108101.1, forward strand.
GGTCCCTTCCGGCTCGCGGGCGTGGCACGCAGGGGCGGTGCGTCGGCCTGGTCGGCGTTGTTCCCGGCGGCTTCCTCGCCGGCCTTGCGCTGCTCGTGGAACGCGAGGATCTGGAGCTCGATGGAGAGGTCGACCTTGCGCACGTCGACCCCGTCGGGCACGGAGAGAACCGTCGGAGCGAAGTTCAGGATGGAGGTCACACCCGCGGCGACGAGCCGGTCGCAGACCTGCTGCGCGGCACCGGCCGGAGTGGAGATGACACCGATCGACACCCCGTTGTCGCTGATGATCTTCTCCAGCTCATCGCTGTGCTGGACGGCGATCCCGGCGACGGGCGTACCCGCCATGGCGGGGTCGGCGTCGATCAGGGCCGCGACCCGGAAACCGCGGGAGGCGAAGCCGCCGTAGTTCGCGAGGGCGGCGCCGAGGTTACCGATACCGACGATGACGACCGGCCAGTCCTGGGTGAGCCCGAGCTCACGGGAGATCTGGTAGACGAGATACTCGACGTCGTACCCGACACCACGCGTGCCGTAGGACCCCAGGTAGCTGAAGTCCTTGCGGAGCTTGGCGGAGTTGACCCCCGCCGCCGCGGCGAGTTCCTCGGACGAGACCGTGGGAACCGAGCGCTCGGAGAGCGCCGTCAATGCGCGGAGATACAGCGGAAGTCGGGCGACGGTGGCCTCGGGAATTCCTCGGCTACGGGTCGCCGGTCGGTGAGTTCGGCCAGTTGCCACGGTGCTCCTGCGGGATGAGCGGGGCTGCAGGCGGCCGTATGTCCCAAGACCGCCCCGTCGAATGCAGGCTATGTCTTTGTGAACGCGTGCACAAAGATAGTGTCCGTTTTGTCCGGTCAAAGTGACCGGGGTCACGCGCATTCCCGGCGCGATCCCGGAACCATGGACCGCATCAGCCCGTTGCGGGCGCGAAGGGGGCAAGGCGGTACACACTCCTCACGTCTACGCCCCCGAGACCACTCAAAACGCCCATGATGTTAACCGGGTTTCGGTCAGGCACCCAGCGCGCTGCGCAACCTCGCCGGATCCACCCGCCAGAACGTGTGCTGCTCGTCGTCGACGAGCACGACGGGAATCTGCTCCCAGTACTCCTTGTACAGCGCCTCGTCCTGCGTGATGTCCTTCTCCACCCACGACGCGCCGGTCTCCTCGCAGACGGCGCGCACCACCAGCCTGGCGTCGTCACAGAGGTGGCACCCCGGCTTTCCCACCAGGGTCACCACACGGTCCGCGGGCTTCTTCTTCGTACGACGCAACAGTGCACTCATGCCTACATTCTGCGCCCGCCCGCACCCCTCCGGCGGGCTCCCGGCACCCCCGCGCACACCCGCCCGGAATCACCCGTTTAACAATCCGGCCCCGGAGAGTTCACACCTTCGCATCCCAGCAGGTCCGGCAGTGACGAACAGACTGGCTATGCTCACGACATGGCCGCTCTTGGATGGCTCACACCCCGTAGGCGCTCCGCGACAGCACGGAGCGTCCTGGCAGGCGAGGCAGCAGCCGAGGCAGCGCGGAAGTCGTCACTCTCCGCCGACGAGCCCCTGCTTCCCACGGAGGCCGAGGAACCCGAGTTCCCGGTCGCCGGGGACGACCGTGCCGCGGCCTTCTTCGACCTCGACAACACCGTGATGCAGGGCGCCGCGATCTTCCACTTCGGCCGCGGCCTGTACAAGCGGAAGTTCTTCCAGCGCCGCGAGCTCACCCGCTTCGCCTGGCAGCAGGCGTGGTTCAGGCTGGCCGGCGTCGAGGACCCGGAGCACATGCAGGACGCCCGCGACAGCGCCCTGTCCATCGTCAAGGGCCACCGCGTCTCCGAGCTGATGTCCATCGGCGAGGAGATCTATGACGAGTACATGGCCGACCGCATCTGGCCCGGCACCCGCGCCCTCGCCCAGGCCCACCTGGACGCCGGGCAGAAGGTCTGGCTCGTCACGGCCGCCCCGGTGGAGACCGCCACGATCATCGCCCGCCGCCTCGGACTGACCGGCGCGCTGGGTACGGTCGCCGAGTCGGTCGACGGCGTCTATACGGGACGCCTCGTCGGCGAGCCGCTGCACGGACCCGCGAAGGCCGAGGCGGTACGCGCCCTGGCGGCGGCCGAGGGCCTGGACCTGGAGCGCTGCGCGGCCTACAGCGACTCCCACAACGACATCCCGATGCTCTCCCTGGTCGGCCACCCGTACGCGATCAACCCGGACACCAAGCTCCGCAAGCACGCCCGCGCCCTGGACTGGCGCCTGCGCGACTACCGCACCGGCCGCAAGGCGGCGAAGGTCGGCATCCCGGCGGCGGCCGGCGTGGGCGCCCTGGCCGGCGGCACCGCGGCGGCGGTCGCCCTGCACCGCCGCCGCCGCTGACCCACCGGCGCACCCGCCCCGGCCCCGGCCCCGAAGCGACCGCACCTCCGGCGCGCGCCCCTCGCCCGCGCCTCCCCCGCTTCCCCCGCTCCCCCCGAACACGGGTGCACCGCCTCCCGCGCCGCTCCGGCCGCGGCCCGGCGAGCACCCGAAGCGGGCCTCCGCCGGGCCACGCCCGGGTTCGTACGGCCATACGGGACGCCCGCCCGCGCCACCCCACCCACCGCTCCGGCCAGTCGGATTGCCATCCTCCGACCACAACCCGTCGCGCCCGAAGGCAGTTCTCGAAGTAATTCGATCAATAACCGGTCACGATGTGCTACTTGATCAGTCACTTAGAGGTTACGGAAGCGACGTAATCGGTGATTTGAGCAACTGGGTGTAGCGCCGCCTGTACGAAGCGTTATTCTCCTCAGACGCATGACGGAGCCCCTCACCCGCTACGACGAGTGACGGTTTTCGAACTGCACGTGATGGAAGCTCTGCCTCTGGGAGTCCCGTGTACCCACATGTCGGGGTTGACGCCTCGGGCCTGGCTACGCTGCGCGCAACGGTCGTCGACCGCTTGCGCGGCTTCGTCCCCACCGCGTACGCCGTCCCCGCTTTTGCCGCCCCTGCACCCGTCGGCCCCTGCTATGCCCTGGCCGAACGGGGTGCGGCGGTCGGAAGACGCAGCAACCGCGGCGCCACGACCACGTCAACCGTTCGTCGGCCGACGGCCGACAGCGACAGCGCTCGCATGATGGATCTTGTCGAGCGCGCACAGGCCGGTGAGGCAGACGCCTTCGGCCGCTTGTACGACCAGTACAGCGACACCGTGTACCGGTACATCTACTACCGCGTGGGCGGGAAGGCGACAGCGGAGGACCTCACCAGCGAGACCTTCCTGCGCGCGCTCCGCCGCATCTCCACCTTCACCTGGCAGGGCCGCGACTTCGGCGCCTGGCTGGTCACAATCGCTCGAAACCTGGTCGCCGACCACTTCAAATCCAGTCGTTTCCGACTGGAAGTGACCACCGGCGAAATGCTCGACGCCAACGAGGTCGAGCGAAGCCCCGAGGACTCCGTACTGGAGTCCCTCTCCAATGCCGCGCTGCTTCAGGCCGTGCGCCGACTCAATCCACAACAGCAGGAGTGCGTCACCCTCCGTTTCCTGCAAGGTCTCTCGGTCGCCGAGACGGCCCGGGTGATGGGCAAGAACGAGGGCGCGATCAAGACGCTGCAGTACCGCGCCGTCCGTACACTCGCCCGGCTTCTGCCGGACGATGCCCGCTGAATCGACCCACGGTGATCGGTTCATGACGCACTGGTCCGATCATCTTTCGTGCGTAACCCAAGTGCCGCGCCGCTCGTTGTGCCGGATGCAGGCCCCCTGTCGTCACACCATGACCGCTTCCACTCACTCAATCGTGTGGAAACGTTCAAGGTACGCAACCTTCCGGACGCTCAGGGGAGTCGACCGTCATGACGAGAGGAGGTGCCGCCAGTGATCGCAAACGTTTCGGCGCACCGGCGGGCGAACGCCTTCGCCCAGGCCATGGAGGAGCAGTCGCTCCAGGGTGCGGCGGCCGTACAGCCCGAGGAGCCGGCCGAACAGGCCGACCGCGGAACGCTGTTGGCCCTGGCGAACGGCCTCGGTGAGCTACCGAAGCCGACAATGGATCCCGAGGTCAAAATGGTGCAACGAGCGCAGCTCGTCGCCGCCATGGAGGCCATGTTCGCCGAGGGCGGTGCGTCCACGGGCCCTACGGTGCCCGAACAACGGGGCAAGGGAGCCCATCGGGCCTCCCCGCTCCGGAAACTGCGCCCCCGCTCACGCTGGGCGAAAGGACTCACCGCCGGCGGACTCACCGTAGGTGTGGCCGCAGGAGCCTTCGGAGGAGTGGCCGCTGCCAGTTCGGACGCCCTGCCGGGTGATTCCCTGTACGGGCTGAAGCGCGGCATGGAAGACATCAACCTCGGTATGGCCAACGGCGATGCCGACCGCGGCGAGGCCTACCTCGACCAGGCATCCACCCGGCTCAGTGAGGCGCGACGCCTCATGGAGCGGGGCCGCTCGGGCGAAATGGACCACGAATCACTCGGCGAGGTCAGGCGCACGCTCAACCGCATGACCCACGACGCCACGGAGGGCCACCGCCTTCTGCACGCGGCGTACCAAAGGGACGGCGCCATCGGACCGATCCAGACACTGGACTCCTTCTCCCGCTCGCACCGCGAGAGCTGGAGCAGCCTCCGCGACCGGCTGCCCGTACAACTGACCGACATCAGCGACAAGGTCAGCTCGGTCTTCGAAGCCATGGACGAAGAAGTCGCCCCGCTCCAGTCGCTGTTCCCCAGCGCCCCGGACCGGAGCGAGGAACCCCGCCGGACCGACCACCCGGAGGGCGCCACCGGCCCATCCGGTGCGGACGAGCAGGCACCGTCCTCGCCCACCGCATCGGAGGACCGCACGGATCAGAGCACCAAGCCCAAGCCGTCCGGCTCCGGCAGCAGCTCGTCCGACGGTCTGCTCGGCGGCGGCACGGACGGCCTGCTCGACAATCTCCCGACGGACGAAGTCAGCCCGTCGGCCCCGGACGGCAAGGTCACCATGCCCCCCTCCCCGGACGTCACCCTCCCGCCGCTGCTCCCCGGACTGCTCCCAGGTCTGGGGATCGACGGCGAGGACCTGAAGCCCTGAGCGCCGCCGGGCCGGTCCCTCCCAGGGCCCGGCCCGGCAAGGTCCGGCCGGTCCGGCGAGCCGTCAGAAGAACACCGACCGCCGCTGCACCAGCAGTTTGTACAGCGTGTGCTGAATCTGCTCCCGCACCTGATCCGTCAGGTTGAACATCAGCATCGGGTCCTCCGCCGCCTCCGGCGGATAGCCGTCCGTGGGAATCGGCTCCCCGAACTGGATCGTCCACTTCGTCGGCAACGGCACCGCCCCCAGCGGCCCCAGCCACGGGAACGTCGGCGTGATCGGGAAGTACGGAATCCCCAGCACCCTCGCCAGGGTCTTGGAGTTCCCGATCATCGGATAGATCTCCTCCGCGCCCACGATCGAGCACGGCACGATCGGCACCCCGGCCCGGAGCGCCGTCGACACGAAGCCACCCCGCCCGAAGCGCTGCAGCTTGTAGCGCTCGCCGAACGGCTTCCCGATGCCCTTGAACCCCTCGGGCATCACCCCGACGACCTCACCGCTCTCCAGCAGCCGCTCCGCGTCCTCGGTGCACGCCAGCGTGTGCCCCGCCTTGCGGGCCAGCTCGTTGACGACGGGCAGCATGAAGACCAGGTCCGCGGCGAGCAGCCGCAGATGCCTGTTGGCCGGATGGTTGTCGTGCACGGCGACCTGGAGCATCAGCCCGTCGAGCGGCAGCGTCCCCGAGTGGTTGGCCACGATGAGCGCCCCGCCGTCGGACGGGATGTTCTCCACGCCCTTCACCTCGACGCGGAAGTACTTGTCCGCGAGCGGCCGGAGCATCGACATGAGGACCTGATCGGTCAGCTCCTTGTCGTACCCGAACTCGTCGACCTCGTAGTCCCCGGTGACCCGCCGACGCAGAAACGCCAGCCCACCGGCGATCCGCCGGTCCCAGCCGCCCCGTCCGGAGCCCTCCAGGGCCTCCTGCGGCGGTTCCGCTTCCTGCCCGGCCCTCTCGGCGTCCACCGGCACCTCCCCGCCCGGAAGGGCGCTCAGAGGCGCCGCACCGGCCGCTGTGGGGCCCGCGCCCCTGTTACTGCCCGATCCCGTCCTGCGCCGCGCCGGACGCAGCGCGCCACCCGACCGCGTGCGGTCGTCGTCGAACGGAATGACCTTGGCATCCGCCATCGTCGATGCGCTCCTCTACCTCGCGCCGTGCATGGAATGTGCCCCGCCCGCGAGGCGTGACTCGGCGAGCCGGTCGACGGCCCTGCCGACCGTCTCCGGCGGCAGCAGCCCCGGACCCCGGCTGCGTGCGAACTCCGCGAAGGTCTCCGCGGTGCTGAACCGCGCCCGGAATCCCAGCGTCTCGCGCATCTGGACGGTGGAGACCACGCGCCCGTGCGTGAGCAGCCGGATCTGTTCCGGTGAGAAGTCCGTCATGCCGATCGTGCGCAGCGCCGATCCCACCCAGGTGACGGCCGGCAGCAGCAGGGGCACCGTCGGCCGCCCGAGCCGCCGCGAGCACTGCGACAGGAGCAGCACCCCGTCGCCCGCGATGTTGAACGTGCCGCTGTTCAGCGTCCCGCGCCGTGGTTCGTGCGCCGCGATCCGCAGGACGTCGATGACGTCGTCCTCGTGCACGAACTGGAGCCTCGGGTCGTACCCGAAGACCGTCGGCAGGACGGGCAGCGACAGATAGTCGGCCAGCGGCGAGTCGGGCTCGGGGCCCAGGATGTTCGCGAAGCGCAGGACGCAGACCGCGACGTCCGGTCTGCGGCGCGCGAAGCCCCGTACGTACCCCTCGACCTCGACGGCGTCCTTGGCGAAGCCGCCGCTCGGCAGGGACTTGGCCGGCGTGGTCTCGGTGAAGACCGCCGGGTCCCGGGGCGCGGAGCCGTACACGCTCGTACTGGACTTGATCACGAGCCGCTGGACGGTCGGCGACTTCTGGCAGGCACCGAGCAGCTGCATGGTGCCGATGACGTTGTTCTCCTTGATGGCCGTCCGGCCGCCCGCGCCGAGTGCCTTCCCGGAGACGTCCAGATGGACGACCGTGTCGACGGAGTGCTCGGCGAGAACCCGCGCGATCGCCGGCTGCCGGATGTCCGCCATGACGAACTCGGCGTCGCCCAGCTGGTGCCCGGGCGGGACCGCGTCGACGGCGATCACCCGGTCGACCTCGGGATCGCGCTGGATGCGCCGTACGAAACGGCCTCCCAGCTGCCGGGCCACTCCTGTGACGAGCACGACCTTCCCCAAGATCAGCGCCTTCCGTCGGTACGTGAAGCGGGTGCCCTGCGGATCGGGGCACTCCCCTGACCGTCACCGTAGCGGGTGGATGTTGCCCTGTGATGACCCCGGGGCGGCCCCGCCGAAGCCTTGGCCCGAATAGCGCCGCAGCCCCCCCGCCGGAATGGCGGGAGGGCTGCGGTTTTCACGAACTGCGTTCGCTTACTTCTTGTTGCGACGCTGAACGCGCGTGCGCTTGAGCAGCTTGCGGTGCTTCTTCTTGGCCATCCGCTTGCGCCGCTTCTTGATAACAGAGCCCACGACTACCCTCGCTCACTTCTTCTTCACTGGTGCGGGGCGTCTGGGCCCACACGACCTACGTCGGCCTAGCCTACCCGCCACTGAGTGAGGGACGTAATCCGAGGGCAACGTCAGGCCGACTCCACCCCCACGAATGACTCGCGGAGATACTCGTGAACCGCTTGCTCCGGGACCCGGAAGGACCTTCCCACCCGGATCGCCGGCAGATGACCGCTGTGCACCAAGCGGTACACGGTCATCTTCGACACCCGCATGACCGAGGCGACTTCCGCCACGGTCAGAAATTTGACCTCGTTGAGAGGTACCTCGCTGCCAGCAGCCATGACCCACCTGTACCTTCCGCACGCGACGCGCACCGGCTTCCCCTCCGGTGACTCTTCGTCGATGTGCGCTCACTCCCCAGATTAGGGGCGGGTGATGCGAGTGGGGAAGAGGAGAGACCATCGGCCGCCTACTGTGACAGACACGCCCGATTGAGTACATAGCGCGTCAGGGGGCGGTAGTAGTCGGACTGCACGGCGTCATCAAGCGGAACGGCGACCGACACCCGCCCCTCGGCCTCCCCCACGAACAGCGCGGGGTCGTCCGTATCAGCCAGCCCGATGGCCTCAATGCCCAGCTGACCTGCACCGCAGACCCACCCATGGTCACCGACCACCAGCTCGGGCAGCAGCCCGTTCCGGTCCACCGCGTCTTCGAGCACGGCCCGAACCGGCAGCGGTGAATGGGTATGTGCGCCGGTGACACCACCGGGAGCCCGCACGCCGGGTTCGCGCATCAGCGCGACGCGTCGTACGTAGTCGATGCAGTACGTACGTACGCCGAACCGGGTCGTTATGTCGACACATCGCCCCTGCGCGGGGGTGAGAACGGAACATCCGGCCGCCGACAAAGCGTCTGCCAGCCCGGCGTAGAACCCGAGCAGCCGATGCGGGTGACCGGTCCCGAACAGCACCGGAGCCCGCCGATCCGCAGCGCCCGCCAGGCGGTCCGCGAACGCGTCCAGGCCGGCGAGCGTGAGCTCCGGGTCGATCACGTCGGGCCCCGAGACGCACGCGGGATCGGGAGAGACCCCGCACTTGTCGGCCATGAGCCGCAGCAGGTCACGCTCACCCCAGGCCCACTGCGCGTCGAGCCCGAGGGTCACCCGGGGATCCCTCGCCGCGAAGAGCCGATAGCTCCGCAGGCTGTTCTCGCGCGTGGTGGCCACGGGCCCGGCCAGCCTGGCCGCCAGCAGATGAGCGCGCAGCGCTCCGATGCTCAACACCCTCCCGATGCTCCCGCACCGACCCTGCCCCGGCTCCAAAAGCCCGGATACGCCGCACAGTTGGCGTAACCATTGCGCGCCACACCGCACTTCCGGCCGGAAACCGTCACACCGTCAGGCGAGCAGACCCCGCAGCGGAAACGCCGCCCGCCGGGTCGCCAGCACGGCCTGGTCCAGCCGGTCCGCCGGATCGTAACCGGCCTCCCACGGCTGCCAGTGCGGCGTACGCCCGTCCGTCATCCGGGCCGGCGCCAACTGACGCGTCCGCGCGTAGACCTCGTCCCGCCAGGACTCCGGAACCATCGACTCCGGATCCACCGGCGCATGCGCGGCGATACCCACCAGATGGGTCCAGGACCGCGGCACCACGTCGACCACCGCGTACCCGCCACCGCCCAGCGCCACCCACCGCCCGTCGGCGTACGTGTGCGCGTGGTCGTGACACGCCTCCATGACGGCCCGCTGGGCGTCCAGCGACACCGCCAGGTGGGCCAGCGGATCCTCGAAGTGCGTATCGGCCCCGTGCTGGGTCACCAGCACCTGCGGCCGGAAGTCCGCCAGCAGCTCGGGCACCACCGCGTGGAAGGCCCGCAGCCACCCCGCGTCCCCCGTGCCGGCGGGCAGCGCCACATTCACCGCACTACCCTCACCCGCCCCGGCACCGGTCTCCTCCGGCCACCCGGTCTGCGGGAACAGCGTGCGCGGATGTTCGTGCAGGGACACGGTCAGCACTCTCGGATCGTCCCAGAACGCGGCCTGCACACCGTCCCCGTGGTGGACGTCCACATCGACGTAGGCGACCCGCTCCGCGCCGAGCTCCAGCAGCCGCGCGATGGCGAGCGCCGGGTCGTTGTAGATACAGAACCCCGCGGCGCCCCCCGGCATCGCGTGGTGCAGACCGCCCGTGAAGTTCACCGCATGACCGGTCTCGCCGCGCCACACCGCCTCGGCCGCACCCACCGAGAGTCCGGCGATGAGAGCGGACACCTCGTGCATCCCGGCGAAGGCCGGATCGTCGACGGTCCCCAGGCCGTACGACTGATCGGCGGCCTTCGGATCGAGAGAGGCGGCCCGCACGGCCGCCACGTAGTCCTCGCGGTGCACCAGTCTGAGCGTGGATTCGCCGGCCGCCTTGGCGCCCCGCACCTCCACCGCGCCGTCGAGTCCGAACGCCCGTACCAGCCCCATCGTCAGGGCAAGCCTGACCGGGTCCATGGGATGGCTGTCCCCGAAGTCGTATCCCGTTACTGCGTCATCCCACATCAACTGTGCGCGGCCGCTCATGCCCGCCACCGTATCGGGCAGGCTCCGCACCGAACGAACGGGCGTACACGAGCGTCGCCAGCACCAGCACCATCGGCACCAGCATCGCCCCCCGATAGCTCCACGCGTCCCCCAGAGCCCCCACGAGGGGCGACCCCACGAGGAACCCGACGTAGTTGAAGACGTTCAGCCGCGCGACGGCCACATCACTGGCTCCCGGGAACATCCGCCCCGCCGCCGCGAACGTCTGCGGCACGATGACACAGAGCCCGAGACCCAGCATCGTGAAGCCCAGCAAGCCCATCCAGGCTCCGGGCGCCAGGGCCACCACGGCGAAGCCGGCCGCCGCCACCACACTCCCGCACCGCACCACGGTCACCGCCCCGAGCCGCCGCACACCCAGGTCCCCGACGGCCCGCCCCAGCAGTGTCGTCACCATGTAGACGTTGTACGGCAGCGTCGACATCTGCTCCGAACTTCCCAGCACGTCCTGCAGATACTTGGCACTCCAGTTGGAGACGGTCGAGTCCCCGATGTACGCGAAGCTCATCACCAGACACAGCGGCATCAGCAGCTTGAACGAGACAGTCGCACCCTTCCCCTCGCCGCCGGCGACCGGAAGGGCCTCGCCCCCGCTCTTCCCGTCGGTGTACCAGCGACTCCCCGCCAAAGCGGCGGGCAGCAGCACGACGACGGGCAGATAGGAAACGAGCAGGGACAGATCCCAGTGCGCCCCGGCCCACGCCATCGACGCCCCGGCGATACCACCGAGGCTGTACGCCGCATGGAACCCGAGCATGATGCTGCGCCCGTACGCCCGTTGGAGGCTGACGCCCATCATGTTCATGGAGGCGTCCAGCGCCCCCACGGCCAGTCCGAAGGCACCGAGGGCGACCGCTACCTGCCACAGCTCACCACCGGCGCCGACCCCGAGCAGGGCAAGCAGCACGACGGGCTGCGACCACCGCAGCACGACCGCGGGCCGCATGCGCGCGACCACCTTCTCGGTGGCCACGCTGCCGACCCCCGCGAGGATCGGCACAGCGGCCAGGAAGACGGGCAGCAGGCCGTCGGATATCCCGTACTGGTCCTGAATGGCAGGGATTCGCGTCACGAGCAGCGCGAAGGCAACCCCCTGCACGAAAAAGCTCAGCACCAGGGAGGCCCTACCGTGCCGCAACCACGCGTTTGTCATGGCCGCGAGCGTAGGGCCACCGTCTACCGGTGGGTAGATGGATCAGGCGAGCAATTCCGGCAGCTGCGAGACGTCGGAGAAGTGCCCCGTCACGCCGACGAGCCGGTCCGCCGGCATCATCGACGTAAACCCGTACACATCCATCCCGGCGGCTCGGGCGGCCTCGACGCCGAGCGGGCTGTCCTCGATGACGACACACCTCTCGGGTGCGACGCCCATCCGTTCGGCGGCGTGGAGGAACAGGTCGGGTGACGGCTTGCCCCGGCCCACGTCCTCCGAGCTGAAGATCCACTCCTCCTCGAACCACTGGTCGAGGCCGGTCTTCCGGTGCCCGACCCTGATCCGGTCGTGGGTCGCGGACGACGCGACGCAGTACGCCACCCCGTCGGCGACCAGCTTCCCCAGCAGTTCGTGGACCCCGTCGACCGCCGCGAGCTCACGCTCGAAGGCGGCGGAGACACGTGCGTGGAGCGTCTCGTCGAAGTCCGCGGGGAGCTTCTCTCCTGTCCGCTCCTCGACGAGATCGTGCACCCGGTGCACGGCGGACCCCATGTAGTCGTGGAGGGACTCCTCGTACGAGGTGGGGTGTCCGAGCTCGGTGAGGTAGCCGGCGAGGATGGTGTTGGCGATCGGCTCACTGTCGACGAGCACACCGTCGTTGTCGAAGATGACCAGTTCGTAGCGCATGGTTCGAGCCTAGACGCTCAGAACGCAGAAAAGCCCCGTGCCACAAGGGCACGGGGCTTTCCCGGAATAATTGTTCGGCGGCGTCCTACTCTCCCACAGGGTCCCCCCTGCAGTACCATCGGCGCTGAAAGGCTTAGCTTCCGGGTTCGGAATGTAACCGGGCGTTTCCCTAACGCAATGACCACCGAAACACTATGAAATTTGAACGCTGGCAAAAACACAGCTGTTCGTTATTTCAGAACTAACACAGTGGACGCGAGCAACTGAGGACAAGCCCTCGGCCTATTAGTACCAGTCAGCTCCACCCGTTACCGGGCTTCCACATCTGGCCTATCAACCCAGTCGTCTACTGGGAGCCTTAACCCCTCAAAGGGGGTGGGAATACTCATCTCGAAGCAGGCTTCCCGCTTAGATGCTTTCAGCGGTTATCCTTTCCGAACGTAGCCAACCAGCCATGCCCTTGGCAGGACAACTGGCACACCAGAGGTTCGTCCGTCCCGGTCCTCTCGTACTAGGGACAGCCCTTCTCAATATTCCTACGCGCACAGCGGATAGGGACCGAACTGTCTCACGACGTTCTAAACCCAGCTCGCGTACCGCTTTAATGGGCGAACAGCCCAACCCTTGGGACCGACTCCAGCCCCAGGATGCGACGAGCCGACATCGAGGTGCCAAACCATCCCGTCGATATGGACTCTTGGGGAAGATCAGCCTGTTATCCCCGGGGTACCTTTTATCCGTTGAGCGACAGCGCTTCCACAAGCCACTGCCGGATCACTAGTCCCGACTTTCGTCCCTGCTCGACCCGTCGGTCTCACAGTCAAGCTCCCTTGTGCACTTACACTCAACACCTGATTGCCAACCAGGCTGAGGGAACCTTTGGGCGCCTCCGTTACTCTTTAGGAGGCAACCGCCCCAGTTAAACTACCCATCAGACACTGTCCCTGATCCGGATCACGGACCCAGGTTAGACATCCAGCACGACCAGAGTGGTATTTCAACGACGACTCCACAACCACTGGCGTGGCCGCTTCAAAGTCTCCCACCTATCCTACACAAGCCGAACCGAACACCAATATCAAACTATAGTAAAGGTCCCGGGGTCTTTCCGTCCTGCTGCGCGAAACGAGCATCTTTACTCGTAGTGCAATTTCACCGGGCCTATGGTTGAGACAGTCGAGAAGTCGTTACGCCATTCGTGCAGGTCGGAACTTACCCGACAAGGAATTTCGCTACCTTAGGATGGTTATAGTTACCACCGCCGTTTACTGGCGCTTAAGTTCTCAGCTTCGCACACCCGAAAGTGCACTAACCGGTCCCCTTAACGTTCCAGCACCGGGCAGGCGTCAGTCCGTATACATCGCCTTACGGCTTCGCACGGACCTGTGTTTTTAGTAAACAGTCGCTTCTCGCTGGTCTCTGCGGCCACCCCCAGCTCACCGAGTAAATCGGATCACCAGTGATGGCCCCCCTTCTCCCGAAGTTACGGGGGCATTTTGCCGAGTTCCTTAACCATAGTTCACCCGAACGCCTCGGTATTCTCTACCTGACCACCTGAGTCGGTTTAGGGTACGGGCCGCCATGAAACTCGCTAGAGGCTTTTCTCGACAGCATAGGATCATCCACTTCACCACAATCGGCTCGGCATCAGGTCTCAGCCTTAATGTGTGACGGATTTGCCTATCACACGGCCTACACCCTTACCCCGGGAACTACCACCGCCCGGGTTGGACTACCTTCCTGCGTCACCCCATCGCTTACCTACTACAAGTCTGGTTCATCGGCTCCACCACTACCCTCAACTCCGAAGAGATCGGGCCGGCTTCACGGACTTAGCATCGCCTGATTCAGTACTGGGCGTTTCAAAGCGGGTACCGGAATATCAACCGGTTGTCCATCGACTACGCCTGTCGGCCTCGCCTTAGGTCCCGACTTACCCTGGGCAGATCAGCTTGACCCAGGAACCCTTAGTCAATCGGCGCACACGTTTCTCACGTGTGTATCGCTACTCATGCCTGCATTCTCACTCGTGAACCGTCCACAACTCGCTTCCGCGGCTGCTTCACCCGGCACACGACGCTCCCCTACCCATCCATACTCCCGTTGGGGATATGTGTATGAATGACACGACTTCGGCGGTACGCTTGAGCCCCGCTACATTGTCGGCGCGGAATCACTTGACCAGTGAGCTATTACGCACTCTTTCAAGGGTGGCTGCTTCTAAGCCAACCTCCTGGTTGTCTCTGCGACTCCACATCCTTTCCCACTTAGCGTACGCTTAGGGGCCTTAGTCGATGCTCTGGGCTGTTTCCCTCTCGACCATGGAGCTTATCCCCCACAGTCTCACTGCCGTGCTCTCACTTACCGGCATTCGGAGTTTGGCTAAGGTCAGTAACCCGGTAGGGCCCATCGCCTATCCAGTGCTCTACCTCCGGCAAGAAACACACGACGCTGCACCTAAATGCATTTCGGGGAGAACCAGCTATCACGGAGTTTGATTGGCCTTTCACCCCTAACCACAGGTCATCCCCCAGGTTTTCAACCCTGGTGGGTTCGGTCCTCCACGAAGTCTTACCTCCGCTTCAACCTGCCCATGGCTAGATCACTCCGCTTCGGGTCTAGAGCGTGCAACTCAATCGCCCTATTCGGACTCGCTTTCGCTACGGCTTCCCCACACGGGTTAACCTCGCTACACACCGCTAACTCGCAGGCTCATTCTTCAAAAGGCACGCAGTCACGACTGCTGTTCCGAAGAACAACAGCGACGCTCCCACGGCTTGTAGGCACACGGTTTCAGGTACTATTTCACTCCGCTCCCGCGGTACTTTTCACCATTCCCTCACGGTACTATCCGCTATCGGTCACCAGGGAATATTTAGGCTTAGCGGGTGGTCCCGCCAGATTCACACGGGATTTCTCGGGCCCCGTGCTACTTGGGTGTCTCTTAAACGAGCCGTTGATGTTTCAGCTACGGGGGTCTTACCCTCTACGCCGGACCTTTCGCATGTCCTTCGCCTACACCAACGGTTTCTGACTCGTCTCACAGTCGGCAGACTATGAAAAAGAGATCCCACAACCCCGCATGCGCAACCCCTGCCGGGTATCACACGCATACGGTTTGGCCTCATCCAGTTTCGCTCGCCACTACTCCCGGAATCACGGTTGTTTTCTCTTCCTGCGGGTACTGAGATGTTTCACTTCCCCGCGTTCCCTCCACACTGCCTATGTGTTCAGCAGTGGGTGACAGCCCATGACGACTGCCGGGTTTCCCCATTCGGAAACCCCCGGATCAAAGCTTGGTTGACAGCTCCCCGGGGACTATCGTGGCCTCCCACGTCCTTCATCGGTTCCTGGTGCCAAGGCATCCACCGTGCGCCCTTAAAAACTTGGCCACAGATGCTCGCGTCCACTGTGCAGTTCTCAAACAACGACCAGCCACCCATCACCCCGTCCCTACGGACGAGTTCACTGGGGCCGGCAACCGAAGATCCAGGCTAAAAGCCCGTACCTTCAGATACCCAACAGCGTGCCCGACCCGACCGATCCATTTCTTCTTTCCACGCCGAAGCAGTACTCGAAGAAACAACCTGTCGTGCCGAATAGTCAACGTTCCACCCATGAGCAACCACCGTCGAACATTTGCCGACGAAATGGTCTCTGGATTCCCCGAAGAGAATCTAGATGCTCCTTAGAAAGGAGGTGATCCAGCCGCACCTTCCGGTACGGCTACCTTGTTACGACTTCGTCCCAATCGCCAGTCCCACCTTCGACAGCTCCCTCCCACAAGGGGTTGGGCCACCGGCTTCGGGTGTTACCGACTTTCGTGACGTGACGGGCGGTGTGTACAAGGCCCGGGAACGTATTCACCGCAGCAATGCTGATCTGCGATTACTAGCAACTCCGACTTCATGGGGTCGAGTTGCAGACCCCAATCCGAACTGAGACCGGCTTTTTGAGATTCGCTCCGCCTCGCGGCATCGCAGCTCATTGTACCGGCCATTGTAGCACGTGTGCAGCCCAAGACATAAGGGGCATGATGACTTGACGTCGTCCCCACCTTCCTCCGAGTTGACCCCGGCAGTCTCCTGTGAGTCCCCATCACCCCGAAGGGCATGCTGGCAACACAGAACAAGGGTTGCGCTCGTTGCGGGACTTAACCCAACATCTCACGACACGAGCTGACGACAGCCATGCACCACCTGTATACCGACCACAAGGGGGGCACCATCTCTGATGCTTTCCGGTATATGTCAAGCCTTGGTAAGGTTCTTCGCGTTGCGTCGAATTAAGCCACATGCTCCGCTGCTTGTGCGGGCCCCCGTCAATTCCTTTGAGTTTTAGCCTTGCGGCCGTACTCCCCAGGCGGGGAACTTAATGCGTTAGCTGCGGCACCGACGACGTGGAATGTCGCCAACACCTAGTTCCCAACGTTTACGGCGTGGACTACCAGGGTATCTAATCCTGTTCGCTCCCCACGCTTTCGCTCCTCAGCGTCAGTAATGGCCCAGAGATCCGCCTTCGCCACCGGTGTTCCTCCTGATATCTGCGCATTTCACCGCTACACCAGGAATTCCGATCTCCCCTACCACACTCTAGCTAGCCCGTATCGAATGCAGACTCGGGGTTAAGCCCCGAGCTTTCACATCCGACGTGACAAGCCGCCTACGAGCTCTTTACGCCCAATAATTCCGGACAACGCTCGCACCCTACGTATTACCGCGGCTGCTGGCACGTAGTTAGCCGGTGCTTCTTCTGCAGGTACCGTCACTTGCGCTTCTTCCCTGCTGAAAGAGGTTTACAACCCGAAGGCCGTCATCCCTCACGCGGCGTCGCTGCATCAGGCTTTCGCCCATTGTGCAATATTCCCCACTGCTGCCTCCCGTAGGAGTCTGGGCCGTGTCTCAGTCCCAGTGTGGCCGGTCGCCCTCTCAGGCCGGCTACCCGTCGTCGCCTTGGTAGGCCATTACCCCACCAACAAGCTGATAGGCCGCGGGCTCATCCTTCACCGCCGGAGCTTTTAACCCCCGCCCATGCAGGCAGGAGTGTTATCCGGTATTAGACCCCGTTTCCAGGGCTTGTCCCAGAGTGAAGGGCAGATTGCCCACGTGTTACTCACCCGTTCGCCACTAATCCACCCCGAAGGGCTTCATCGTTCGACTTGCATGTGTTAAGCACGCCGCCAGCGTTCGTCCTGAGCCAGGATCAAACTCTCCATGAATGTTTTCCCGTAATCGGGAGAGCACCATAAAAGAGCGGAACGACCGAGTCGGAATATGACCGATCGTTCACAGCGTCCTCGCTAGTGTTGCCTACCCGCCACATGGGCCGGTAGGACTTCAAAGGAACCACCAACCCACCGAAGTGGGCCGGGGTATCAACATATTTGGCGTTGACTTTTGGCACGCTGTTGAGTTCTCAAGGAACGGACGCTTCCTTCGGTCCCGTTTCACCGGGGCCCTCCGGGCGCTTCCCTTCGTTCTTGCGTTTCCGACTCTATCAGACTCTTTCGTGTCCGATTCCCGGTCGAAGCGGGTTTCGCTTTCCAGTTCTTCGCTTTCGCGTTTCCCTTTCCGGCGAGTCCGACTCTATCAGATCCTTTCGGGCCTGATTCCCAGTCAGTGGGGGGTTGTCTTCCCGGCTGTTGGGCCGTTCCGACGAGTGAGACTTTAGCGAATCCCGGGCCCCGACGCTAATCGGGTCACGCTCGTTCGAACGCGGATTCCTCATTTCGCAAATGCGCACAGAAAGCAGTGCGACAGCTGTCGCTAGCTTCTAGTGGTTCCTGCGGAATGGCTGTCCGGGGACCGACCGGAGTCGGCGCTCACGTCGGACAACTCGGAGCACATTACGGTTCGGTGCGGGGTGTGTCAACCCCCGGCCTGGGCGCGTTGTCGTGGAAGGCGAGACGGTAGTCGCGGGGGCTGGTGGAGAGGTGGGTCGCGAAGTGCTGACGCATGGTGATCTCGCTGCCGAAGCCCGTGCGGCGGGCCACTTCGGGGAGAGGGAGGTCCGTGCGCTCCAGGAGCTTCTGGGCTGCGGCGATGCGTTGGGTGATCAGCCAGCGGAGCGGTGTCGTGCCCGTCGTGGCCTGGAAGTGGCGGGCGAAGGAGCGCGGGGACATACCGGCGTGGCCGGCCAGGGTCGCGACCGTGTGGGGTTCGGCCAGATGCGTGAGGGCGTGGGCGCGCACCGAGGCGAGGGTGTCGGCGTCGCGGTCGGTGTGCGGGGTGGGGTGCTCGATGAACTGGGCCTGAGTTCCCGTCCGGAACGGGGCCGTGACCATCGAGCGGGCGATCGTGGCCGCCGCTTCGGCGCCGTGGGTCGAGCGCACCAGGTGCAGACAGAGATCGATGCCGGCTGCGGTGCCGGCCGAGGTCCAGAGGTTGTCGTCGTGGAGGAACAGAGCGTCCTGGACCACCGTCACCTGGGGGTGATGGGTGCGCAGGAGGCCGGTGAGGTTCCAGTGGGTGACTGCCTGGCGGCCGTCCAGCAGGCCCGCCTGGGCCAGGGTGAAGGCTCCTCCGCAGAGCGCCGCGATCGGGGTGCCCGCGGCGTGCGCGCGGCGGAGGGAGTCGAGGACCGGGGCCGGTGCGGGGGTCACGTGGTCGTCCAGGCCGGGGACCACGATCAGGTCGGCGCGGGTCAGCCAGGCGAGGGTGCGGTCGGGGGTGAGGGTCAGACCACCGCGGAGCGGGATGGCGGTGGGCTGCGCCGCTGTGCGGCGCAGGTCGAACGCGGGGACGCCCCGGTCGGTGCGGTCCACGCCCCAGACCTCCGTGATGACGGAGACGTCGAAGGCCCGGATGCCGGGGAAGGCGAGGAGTGCGATGCGCGTCGTGGCGGCCATCGTGGCAGTAAAGCATCGATCGATGGCTTTCACGGCTCTGGGTGGGCGGGCTGCGCGGGCGCAGGATCGGGGCATGGAGATTTCGGAGAACGCGGCGCTGGTTGTGGTGGACGTACAGGAAGGATTCGAGGAGGAGGCGTACTGGGGGCCCCGGAACAATCCCGATGCCGACCGGAACATCGCCGGGCTGATCGACGCCTGGCAGTCGAGCGGGCGGCCCGTCGTCTTCGTACGGCATGACTCGCCCAAGCCCGACTCGCCGCTGCGGGTGGGGTATCCCGGGAACGACTTCAAGGGCTATGTGGAGGAGCGGCGCGGGAAGGGGAGCGGGCCCGAGCTCTTCGTGACGAAAAGCGTGAACTCCGCCTTCTACGGGGCGCCCGATCTGGATTCCTGGCTGCGGGAGGGCGGCGTGCGGCAGATCGTCGTGGCCGGGATCCAGACCAATATGTGCGCGGAGACGACCGCGCGGATGGGCGGGAACCTGGGGTACGAGGTGTTCTTCGCGCTGGACGCGACGTACACCTTCGACGGGGTGGGGCCCTGGGGGTGGACGCTGGGTGCGCAGGAGCTGGCGCGGGCCACCGCCGTGACGTTGCACGGCGGTGGGTTCGCGCGGGTGGTGCGGAGCGCCGAATTGGTGGCCGCTGCGGGGTGACGGTCAGCCGTTGCCGGTGGCCAGTTCGCGGCTGCGGTCGCGGGCGGCTTCGAGGGCGGCGATGAGAGCGGCCCGTACGCCGTGGTTCTCCAGTTCCCGGATGGCGCTGATGGTGGTGCCGGCCGGGCTGGTGACGGCCTCGCGGAGCTTGACCGGGTGTTCGCCGCTGTCACGGAGCATGACGGCGGCGCCGATGGCGGCCTGGACGATCAGGTCGTGGGCCTGGGCGCGGGGCAGGCCGAGGAGGATTCCGGCGTCCGTCATCGCTTCGACGAGGAAGTAGAAGTACGCGGGGCCCGAGCCGGACAGGGCCGTGCAGGCGTCCTGCTGGGACTCGGGGACGCGGAGGGTCTTGCCCACGCTGCCGAAGATCTCCTCGGTGTGGGCGAGGTGCGCGGGGGTCGCGTCGCTGCCTCCGGAGATGACGGACATGCCCTCGTCCACCAGGACGGGGGTGTTCGGCATGACGCGTACGACCGGGGTGTGCGCGGTGAGGCGTTCCTCGATGAACGCGGTCGTGATGCCCGCGGCGGCGCTGATGACCAGGCGGTCGGCGGTGAGATGGGGAGCCAGTTCGTCGAGGAGCGTGCCCATGTCCTGCGGCTTGACCGCGAGGATGAGGGTGTCGGCGTTCTTGGCGGCCTCGGCGTTGGTGACCGGCTCGACCCCGTACCTGGTGCGGAGTTCTTCGGCGCGCTCGGAACGGCGCGCCGTCACCAGGAGGTCGGCCGGGCGCCAGCCCGCCCGGATCATGCCGCTGAGCAGTGCCTCGCCGATCTTGCCTGTACCGAGGACTGCGACTGTCTGGGTCATGGGTTCACCCTCCGGGCGGTGCTCTGTTCTCCGTGTGCGGTCGTCATCCTCGCATCGGCTCGTCAGGCCGTGCGGCGGCGGAGGGTGGCCGCGCCGAGGCAGAGGACGAGCAGCGCGCAGCCCGCCACGACGAGGACGTCGCGGACGAAGTCGGTGGTGACGTCCGTGTGGTGGAGGACCTCGTTCATTCCGTCGACTGCGTACGACATGGGCAGGACGTTCGAGATCGCTTCGAGGACGGGGGCCATCTGGTCCCGCGGGGTGAACAGGCCGCAGAGGAGCAGCTGCGGGAAGATCACGGCCGGCATGAACTGGACGGCCTGGAACTCGGAGGCGGCGAAGGCGGAGACGAACAGGCCGAGGGCCGTGCCGAGCAGGGCGTCGAGCAGGGCCACCAGGAGCAGCAGCCAGGGCGAGCCGACGACGTCCAGGCCGAGTACCCAGACGGAGAGTGCGGTGGCCAGGAGGGACTGGACGACGGCGACTGCTCCGAAGGCCAGGGCGTAGCCGGCGATCAGGTCGCCCTTGCCGAGGGGCATGGCGAGGAGGCGTTCGAGGGTGCCCGAGGTGCGTTCGCGCAGGGTGGCGATCGAGGTCACGAGGAACATCGTGATCAGCGGGAAGATGCCGAGCAGCGAGGCCCCGATGGAGTCGAAGACCTGCGGGCTGCCGTCGAAGACGTACCGGAGCAGCGTGATCATCAGGACCGGGATGAGCAGCAGCAGCGCGATGGTGCGGGGGTCGTGACGGAGCTGGCGCAGGACACGGTTGGCGGTGGCCGTGGTGCGGGCGGGGTTCAGGGAGCGGGTGGAGGGCGTGGTGGTGTTCATCGGCTCGTCTCCCTGCTGAGGGCGCTCGCGGTGGCCTCGTCGACCAGGTGGAGGAAGGCCGCCTCGACGGTGCCGGAGCCGGTGCGGGTGCGCAGGGCCTCGGGGGTGTCGTCGGCGAGGATGTCGCCCTCGCGCATCAGGAGCAGGCGGTGGCAGCGCTCGGCCTCGTCCATGACGTGGGAGGAGACGAGGATCGTCGTGCCCCGGTCGGCGGCGAGGGTGTGGAAGAGGTTCCACAGATCGCGGCGGAGTACGGGGTCGAGTCCGACGGTCGGTTCGTCGAGGACCAGGAGTTCGGGTGTGCCGAGCAGCGCGACGGCGAGGGAGACGCGGCTGAGCTGGCCGCCGGAGAGCCGGCCGGCGAGGACGTCCGCGTGGGAGTCGAGGTCGACGTCCGCGATGGCGTGGCCGACGACTTCGCGGCGGGCGTCGCGGTGGCGGCGGCCGGGCTGGAGGACGGCCGCGAAGTAGTCGAGGTTCTGCCGGACGGTGAGGTCGGTGTAGACGGAGGGGGCCTGGGTGACGTAGCCGATGCGGGGGCGGAGCGCGGGGTGCCCCGCCGGCCGGCCGAGGACGTCGAGGGTGCCGGTGACCTTGGCCTGGGTGCCGACGACGGCGCGCATGAGGGTCGATTTTCCGCAGCCGGAGGGGCCGAGCAGGCCGGTGATCCTGCCGGGTTCGACGGTGAAGCCGAGGTTGCGCAGGACGGTGCGTTCGCCGCGTACGACGGTCAGGCCGCGGGCCTCGATCGCTGGGGCGGTGGGTGCTCCCGGTGGTTCGGGGCGGTCCACGGAGACAGAATTCATCATGCGATGAATTTTGGTGCCGAGTCTCCTCCCCCGTCAAGAGAACCAGCGGAGTACGGAGGCGGAGCTCGGGGGCGCGAACGGAGGTGGTCGTTCACTCCTGTGCGCGGCAGCCGGTCCGCCGTCGGGGCCCGGCTGTGTATGTGTGCGGTGGGGGGCGCCGGGTGCGCCGCCGATGACCGCCGTGATCGTGCGCCGCGGCGCCGGAGGCGTGGGCCCGGGCGGCGGGATACGCGGGTGGGGGCGAGGGGTTCCGGGCGACCCGGTGGCGCCGGGTGGTTACTTGCGCTTGGGGCGCTTGCGGGCCGCCGGGTTTCCCGTACGGGTGGAGCGGCGCTTCGCGTACTGGGCGAGCGCGGTCTCGTACTCCGTACGCCGCAGCTTCTCGCCCGGGGCCTCGATGAGCGAGCGGAAGAAGTAGGCGAGCAGCGAGCCGATGAAGCCGATGGACTTCAGACCGCGCAGATTGTCCTCGCGGGCCTGGTCCTCGGGCCGGCGGCCGAAGCCCTCCCAGGTCTTGCGGAAGGCGATGGCGCTGCAGATGGCGAACATCAGGACGACCAGCATGCCGACGAGGCTGCCGACGTCCGCGATCTCCAGTCCCTGGTAGGCGAAGCGGAGCACGAAGCAGGCGGCGACGGCCGCCGCGAGCGAGCCGACGGCCACGCCGGCTCGCCGCAGCCCGTAACCGCCGTCGTGGCCGACCCAGGTCGTGCCGAAGAAGCGGATGGGTTCGGGCTGCGGGCCGGGCGCGGTGGCGCCGGAGGGCTTGCGGCCGGGACCGGGGGTCTCACTGTTCTCGCTGTTCTCGCTCACGAGGTCGATTATCCCCGGTCGGCGTCGGTGGCCGTCAGTCGCAGCGCGGGGCGACGTACCCGTCACTGCCTGTCTTGACGTAGGCGTCCGACACGAACTCTCCGTCGGCGATGTTGTCCCAGAGGTTGGTGGTGCCGTACGGACCGGTGATCCACTCCCCCGGCTTCTGGCAGTAGACCGGGACGCTCATTCCGTACGGCAGCGTCCGGACGATCCCGTACTTGGTGCCCGGCCCCCGCCGGACGTTGACCCGGTATCCCGGTGCGATCGGATAGCGGGTGACGTCGTCCGACGCCAGTACCGCGCTCTCCACAGCGGTGTTCTCTTCGATGGCCATGAGGCCCTCCCCCGTTGGAATCAGTTCATGCGACGCGCAGGCTAACAAGCCCCACACCGATCGCACACGCCATCGACTAGGCTCCGTGCGTCGCGCTTGCGGACGAACACACGGGGGTGGGCGATGCCGCCGCTGCGAGGGACCGGATTCGATCCGGAAGCGGAGCATCCTGAGTACGCCGGGCAGTACCGACTTGAGGCATGTCTCGGAGCGGGCGGCATGGGTGTGGTGCACCTGGCGCGCTCCGCATCCGGGCTCCAGCTCGCGGTGAAGATCGTGCACCGACAGCATGCGGCGGACCCGGAGTTCCGGGCCCGTTTCCGGCAGGAGGTGGCGGCGGCCCGACGGGTCAGCGGCGCGTTCACGGCGCCCGTCGTCGATGCCGATCCGACCGCCGCGCTGCCCTGGATGGCCACGCTGTACGTGCCCGGACCGACGCTCTCCGAACAGGTGAAGCGGAACGGGCCCATGGCCCCCGCGGAACTCCGCAGGCTGACCGCGGGCCTGGCCGAGGCGCTGCGCGACATCCACCGGGCCGGTGTCATCCACCGCGACCTCAAGCCGAGCAACGTGCTGCTCTCCGACTCCGGGCCCAAGGTCATCGACTTCGGGATCTCCCGGCCGTACGACAGCGACCTGCGCACGGAGACCGGGAAGCTGATCGGCTCGCCGCCGTACATGGCGCCCGAGCAGTTCCAGCGGCCCCGCGAGGTCGGGCCCGCGGCGGACGTCTTCGCCCTGGGAGCCGTGCTGGTCCACGCCTCGACCGGGCGTGGGCCCTTCGACTCGGACAGTCCGTACATCGTGGCCTACCAGGTGGTGCACGACGAGGCCGACCTCGCCGGGGTGCCCGCGGATCTGGCGCCGCTGGTCGGGCGGTGCCTGGCCAAGGACCCCGCGGAGCGGCCCACTCCGGACGAGATCATGGCGGCGCTCGCGCTGCACCCCCCGTCCTACGAGGCTTCCGCGTTCATACCGTCGCAGCGGCGGCCGGCCGCGGTGTCCAGGGCTGTCGCGGCACCGCCGGCGCGGAACACCGGCTCGGAGACGGACACCCATGTACGGGCGCCGTCCGGTCCGGAACCGGCGCGGCCCCTGCCCGGCCGTGGCCGCCGGGCGCGGTGGGCCGCCGCCGCTGCCGTCCTGCTGGTCCTGGCCGCCGGCGGCGCGGCCGCGGTCGGGCTCCGGGACGGCGGCGAGTCCCCGGGCGGTCCGGCCGGGGGCGGCAAGGGCGCGGTCCCGGCCGCTTTCGTGCCGTGGGTGACGCCACTGCCGTCGGCGGGCGGGTCGACGCCGGTCTGTACGGGAGCGGGCGGCGGGCTGTACTGCGCGGCGGCCGGCTTCGGAACGGCGCGGCTCGATCCGGCGGACGGCCGGGTGGCCTGGTCGCACCGGCGGTCCTCGGGGGACGCGCCGGCGGTGGGAGCACTGCCGGGAGGAGTCGTGCACGTATCCGACGCCGGTGGCCGGCTCCGGGTGTACGAGGCGGAGCGCGGCGGACAGCTCTGGGACCGGGAGCTGTCCCCGTACCTCGGTGTCCCCTTCTCGGCCGGGGACACGCTGCTGATGACCCGGGAGAACGGCACCGCCGAGGGGCTGGACGGCAGGACCGGGGCGTCCCGCTGGACGCGGGCGGTACCCGGTCACGTACGGCCCGACTACGCGCTCTACGACGACGGGTCCGGACTCGCGTACGCCTTCGAGCACGCGGCCGACGGCGCCACGACCCTGGTCACGGCGCTCGAAGCCGCCACCGGACGCACGGCGTGGCAGCACAGGCTGGACGGGACGCTCACCCCGGTGGGAGCGCCGGGCGGTGCTCTGGTGCTGACGGCCATGAACGCGGACGCCCAGACCGTGGGGCTCGTCCGCTACGAGCCGGGGCGCAAGGCCGTCGCACGGCTGGAGCTGCCCTTCCGTATGAACGAACCGGAAGTGGTGATGGGCGGGGACACGGCCTATCTGCTCGCACGCGGCGGGACGCTCCTCGCCATGGACACCGGCCGGGCGGACCAGGCGGCCGGGAGTGCCGAGCTGTGGCGTCTGGAGACCTCGGCCGGGCGGACCTCACCGCCCGTACTGGCCGGTGGGAACCGTCTGTGCTTCTCGGCGGCCGACGGGCGGCTGCTGGCCGTCGACACGGAACGCGGAACGCTGCTCGGTCAGACCAGGCCCCGGCTGCGGGCGGGAAAGCTGGCGTACGCCTCGGCGCTGCCCGCTCCCGTGGTGATCGGGCGGACCGTGTACGGAACCTCCCCCGACGGTTCCGTATTCGCCGTCGACGGGCGCAGTCCCGCGAACTGGTGAGGCCCCGGGTGCCGGTGGATGACCGGTGCCCGGGGCCGTGGAACGGTGCGGTGTCTCAGCCGAGCTTGGAGACGTCGCGCACGGCGCCCCGGTCCGCGCTCGTCGCCATCGCCGCGTAGGCGCGCAGGGCGGCCGAGACCTTGCGCTCCCGGTTCTTCGGCGCGTAGACGCCGTTCAGTGCCTCGCGGCGGGTGGCCAGCTCGGCCTCGGGGACGAGGAGTTCGATCGAACGGTTCGGGATGTCGATCCTGATCCGGTCGCCGTCCTCGACGAGCGCGATGGTGCCACCCGATGCCGCCTCCGGAGAGGCGTGGCCGATGGAGAGGCCCGACGTACCGCCGGAGAAACGGCCGTCCGTGACGAGGGCGCAGGTCTTGCCGAGGCCGCGGCCCTTCAGGAAGGAGGTCGGGTAGAGCATCTCCTGCATGCCGGGGCCGCCGCGCGGACCCTCGTAACGGATGACGACGACGTCTCCGTGGGTGATCTCCTTGCGGAGGATCTTGTCGACGGCCTCGTCCTGGGACTCGCAGACGACCGCCGGGCCCTCGAAGGTCCAGATGGACTCGTCGACGCCCGCGGTCTTCACGACGCAGCCGTCCTCGGCGAGGTTGCCCCGGAGGACGGCCAGGCCGCCGTCCTTGGAGTACGCGTGCTCGACGGAGCGGATGCAGCCGCCCTCGGCGTCCGTGTCCAGGGTGTCCCAGCGCTCGGACTGCGAGAAGGCGGTCGCCGAGCGGACGCAGCCGGGCGCCGCGTGCCACAGCTCGACGGCCTCGGCGGACGGTGAACCGCCGCGCACGTCCCAGGTCTTGAGCCACTCGGCGAGGGTGGCGGAGTGGACGGTGTGCACGTCCTCGTTCAGCAGGCCGCCGCGGTAGAGCTCACCGAGGATGGCGGGGATGCCGCCCGCCCGGTGCACGTCCTCCATGTAGTACGTGCCGCCGGGCGCCACGTTCGGCGCGACCTTGGCCAGGCAGGGGACGCGGCGCGAGACCGCGTCCATGTCCGACAGGCCGAAGTCCAGCTCGGCCTCCTGGGCCGCGGCCAGCAGGTGCAGGATCGTGTTGGTGGAGCCGCCCATCGCGATGTCGAGGGCCATGGCGTTCTCGAAGGCGGCGCGGGTGGCGATGTTGCGCGGCAGGACGCTCATGTCGTCCTGCGCGTAGTGGCGCTCGGTGATCTCGACGATCGTGCGGCCGGCGTTCTCGTACAGGGCCCTGCGCGCGGTGTGCGTGGCGAGGACCGAGCCGTTGCCGGGCAGGGCCAGGCCGATGGCCTCGGCCAGGCAGTTCATCGAGTTGGCGGTGAACATGCCGGAACAGGAGCCGCAGGTCGGACAGGCGTTCTCCTCGATACGGAGGATGTCCTCGTCCGAGATCTTGTCGTTGACCGCGTCGGAGATCGCGTCGACCAGGTCGAGGCTGCGGACCGTGCCGTCGACCAGCGTGGCCTTGCCGGCCTCCATCGGGCCGCCGGAGACGAAGATCGTCGGGATGTTGAGGCGCAGCGCGGCCATCAGCATGCCGGGGGTGATCTTGTCGCAGTTGGAGATGCAGATCAGGGCGTCGGCGCAGTGCGCCTCGACCATGTACTCGACGGAGTCGGCGATCAGATCGCGGGAGGGCAGGCTGTAGAGCATGCCTCCGTGGCCCATCGCGATGCCGTCGTCGACGGCGATCGTATTGAACTCGCGCGGCACCGCGCCCGCCGCCTTGATCGCGTCGGAGACGATGCGGCCGACCGGGGCGAGGTGGGTGTGGCCGGGGACGAACTCGGTGAAGGAGTTGGCCACCGCGATGATCGGCTTGCCGATGTCCTCGCTCGCTACGCCCGAGGCCCGCATAAGGGCGCGGGCGCCCGCCATGTTGCGGCCGTGGGTGACAGTGCGGGACCTCAGCTGGGGCATCGCGCTCGCTCCTTCGACGGAAAAGACTGTCTTCGAGCGTACGCCCCGGCTCCAAGATCTGGACAGCGTGTCCGGAATGCGGGACGCGATGCTCGGTGGGTGGGCGGTGGGCGGAACGGCTCCGGGCTGGCGGGGCGGCCGAATCCGGGAACGCGACCGGGCCGGTCAGCGCTCGGTCAGGTACCTCTGGAGCGTCGGCGCCACCATCGCGATGATCTTCTCCGGGTCCGCCGAGGCCAGCGGCTCCGCCTGGATCACGTACCGCAGGATCGCGATGCCGATCATGTGCGAGGCGGCCAGCTCCGCGCGGAAGGTCGGATCGGGTACGTCCAGCTCCCCCGCGATCCGCTCCAGCAGCCGCCGCAGCACGAAGCCGCGCAGCACCTTCGCCGCCGCCTCGTGGGTGAGGGCGGAGCGGATGATCGCCAGGAGCGGGGCTCTGGTCGCCGGATTCTCCCAAATGGAGATGAAGTAGCGGGCCAGCCGCTCCCCCAGCTCGTCCGGGGAGCCGTCGAGGACGGCGGGGATCACCAGGGCCGGCTCGAAGGAGACCTCGATGGCCGCCGCGAAGACCTCGTCCTTCGTACCGAAGTAGTGGTGGACCAGCGCGGCGTCCACACCCGCCGCCTTGGCGATGCCCCGGATCGACGTCTTGTCGTAGCCGCGCCCGGCGAACTCGGTGCGGGCGGCTTCGAGGATGCGGGTGCGGGCGTCGGGGCCGGTCGTCTCCGTCGTACGGGAGGGACGGCCCCGGCGACGGGGAGCGGGGGCGTCCGGCGTCATGGGCGGGGGGCCTGCGCGGACGCCGCCAGATGCAGCCGGGTGAAGGCCAGCGCCTCCGCGAGGTCGGCCTCACGTTCGGCGGAGGACATGGCGCGACGGGTGTTGACCTCGATGACGACATGGCCGTCGAAGGAGGTACGGGCCAGCCGCTCCAGCAGCTCCGCGCAGGGCTGGTCACCGCGGCCCGGCACCAGGTGCTCGTCCTTGCTCGACCCCTTGCCGTCGGCGAGGTGGACGTGGGCGAGCCGGTCGCCCATCCGGTCGACCATGGCCAGCCCGTCGGTGCGGGCGGTCGCGGTGTGCGAGAGGTCGACCGTGAAATGCCGGTAGTCGTCGTTGGTGACGTCCCAGTCGGGGGCGTACGCGAGCATCTCGCGGTCCCGGTAGCGCCACGGGTACATGTTCTCGACGGCGAACCGGACGTCCGTCTCGTCGGCCATGCGCCAGATGCCGGTGACGAAGTCCCGCGCGTAGTTGCGCTGCCAACGGAACGGCGGGTGCACGACGACGGTCGACGCCCCGAGCTTCTCCGCCGCGGCCCTCGCCCGCTGGAGCTTCACCCACGGGTCGGTGGACCAGACCCGCTGCGTGATGAGGAGGCAGGGGGCGTGCACCGCCAGGATCGGCACCTGGTGGTAGTCCGAGAGCCGCCTCAACGCCTCGATGTCCTGGCTGACCGGATCGGTCCAGACCATGATCTCGACACCGTCGTAGCCCAGACGCGCGGCGATCTCGAAGGCCGTCGCCGTCGACTCCGGATAGACCGAAGCAGTCGACAGGGCGACCTTCGCATCCGGAACGCGCACCACTGGTTCTGCCACCAGAACAGGGTACGGGCAGCAGTGCGCGTCTCCAGGGGATCTTGACCGAAAGTGACCAGGGCCATGGCGCGCGACCGCGCGGCCGGCGGGGCCGTCCGGGTGGGGCGCGCCCCGCAGGCACCCGGTCAGTGCAGGGCTGCCCGCTCCGCCGGGAGGTGGTCCAGACGGCGCAGGATGACACCCTCGCGCAGCGCCCAGGGACAGATCTCCAGCTCCTCGACACCGAGCAGGTCCATCGCCCCCTCGGCTACCAGCGCCCCGGCCAGCAGCTGCGCGGAACGCCCCTCGGAGACCCCGGGCAGGCGGCCCCGCTGCTCGACGGTCATCGCCGCCAGCTTCGGAACCCACTCCTCCAGGGCCTTACGGGTGAGGACGCGCTGGACGTACAGACCCTCCGTCGAGCGCGCCGCGCCCGCGATCCTGGCGAGCTGCTTGAAGGTCTTGGAGGTGCCGACGACATGGTCGGGGCGGCCGAAGCGGGTGAACTCGCCGACGCTGCGGGCGATCCTGGCCCGCACATGGCGGCGCAGCGCCTTCACCTCCAGCGGGTCCGCCGGGTCGCTCGGCAGCCAGGCGGCGGTGAGACGCCCGGCCCCGAGGGGCAGCGACACCGCGGCGTCGGGCTCCTCGTCGATACCGAACGCGACCTCCAGCGAGCCGCCGCCGATGTCCAGGACGAGCAGCTTCCCGGCCGACCAGCCGAACCAGCGGCGGGCCGCGAGGAAGGTGAGGCGCGCCTCCTCCTCACCACTGAGGACCGCCAGGTCGACACCGGTCTCCTCCCGCACCCGCGCCAGCACCTTGTCGGCGTTGGTCGCTTCCCGTACGGCGGAGGTGGCGAAGGGCAGCACATCCTCGCAGCCCTTGTCCTCGGCGGCCTGGAGCGCACCGGCGATCGTCGACACGAGCCGCTCCACGCCCACCGGGCCGATCGCCCCGTCCGCGTCGAGGAGCTCGGCCAGCCGAAGCTCCGCCTTGTGCGAATGCGCGGGCAGCGGGCGGGCGCCGGGGTGGGCGTCCACCACCAGCAGATGAACCGTGTTCGACCCCACGTCGAGGACTCCGAGTCTCATACCCGGAACGCTACTGCTCCGGCGGACTTACTCTTGGCGCGTGCCAAAGACGAAAAAGGCGAAGCCGGACAAAGCCACGAAGAAGCAGAAAACGAAGCGGGAGATGCAGCAGCCGGAAGCAAAGGGACCCGACAGGCCCGACGAGACGGGGATCGACTTCGCGCGTGCCTGGGTCGAGTTCCCGGACCCCGCGGACGACGAGCAGATCTTCCGCTGCGACCTGACCTGGCTGACCTCCAAGTGGAGCTGCATCTTCGGCAGCGGCTGCCAGGGCATCCAGGCGGGCCGCGCGGACGACGGGTGCTGCACCCTGGGCGCCCACTTCTCCGACGAGGACGACGAGAAGCGGGTGGCCGGTCACGTCGCCCGGCTGACTCCGGACCTGTGGCAGTTCCACGACGTCGGTACGGAGACGGGCTGGGTCGGTATCGACGAGGACGGCGAGCGGCAGACCCGGCGCTGGGAGGGCTCCTGCATCTTCCAGAACCGGCCCGGCTTCGCGGCCGGCGCCGGCTGCTCCCTGCACATCCTGGCGCTGCGGGAGGGCAAGGAGCCCCTCGAAACCAAGCCGGATGTGTGCTGGCAGCTGCCCATTCGGCGTACGTACGACTGGATCGACCGGCCCGACGACACCCGGGTGCTCCAGGTGTCGATCGGGGAGTACGACCGCAGGGGCTGGGGCCCGGGCGGTCATGACCTGCACTGGTGGTGCACCTCGGCGACGTCGGCGCACGGGGCGGGGGACCCGGTGTACGTGTCCTACCGGCCGGAGCTCACCGAGCTGATGGGCAAGCAGGCGTACGACCGGTTGGTCGAGCTGTGCGAGGAGCGGTTGTCCTCGCTCCTGCCGATGGCTCCGCACCCGGCCGATCCGAGCAGCTGACCGGCGAGGTGGGCCTGCCTGCGGTGAGGTGGCCCTCTGGCGGTGAGGCCGGCTTTCCGGCGGTGAGGCCGTCCTTCCGACGGTGAGGCCGTCCTTCCGACGGGCGGCGCGGGCTTTCGCCCGACCCGTCGGACGGTCAGCCCGTCGGGTCCGTGGTCGTCGGGCTCGTCGACGGGTCCGTGGGGCTGGTGGGTTCGGTCGGGTCCGGCGATGTCGGCGGGTCGGTCGGATCCGTCGGGCCGGTCGGATCCGTCGGCCCCGGGGTCGATTCGGTGGGGCTCGGAGTGGGGTCCGGTGACGGCGTCGGGTCCGTCGGGGTCGGCGTGGGGGTCGGTACCGGGTCCGTGGGTTCCGCCGGCCCGGACGGGGTGCCGGGTACCGAGGGGCCGGTCGAGTGCTCGGGCGGCGGCGCCGTGGCCCCGTACCCGTCGATCACGACCACGGACCCCTCGGGGTCGAAGCCGACCTGCGCGCGCCACGGGCCGTCCGGCTCGGCGCCGTGGTCCACGGAGACCCGGACGGTGATGCTCCGGCCCGGGGCGAGGGTGCCGGACGTACTGCTGAGGTGGAGCCAGGGCGCGTCCACCCAGGCCGACCAGGAGACGGGTTCGCTGCCGGACGCCCTCAGCGTGATCGTCGTGAGGTCGCCGGACGTGCGGGCGGTGACGGTCAGACCACCGGGACCCTGTCGGCTGCCGGTGCTGATCACCTCGGCCGAGACGTCCGGGGTACGGGCGCCGGGCGTGAAGCGGCCGCTCTTGTCGGGACGGGCGTTGCCCGCGTTCTCGTAGTGGTCGTACGCCTCGTCCTCCAGCCCGCCCGCGCCGTCCCTCTCCGTGGCCGCGATCGTGGATCCGGCATGGCCCTCCCCCGTCTGCGGCGCCCCTCGGTACGCGGCCCAGAGGGCGATCACCGGCGCGGCGACGACGGTGGCGACCACTGTGGTCGTCAGGACCCGGGCGCGCAGCCGGTCCCGGCGGGCCGCGTGGTCCTTGGGGTCCAGCGGAAAGCCCGCCCGGCCGAAGCGCGGGCCGCCCGACCGGGAGCGCTGGGCGTGCGCCATGGCGACCTGGACGGAGGGGCGGGGCGCCTCGACGACCGGCAGCGCGGCGGCGGGGCTGACCGCGGCGCCGGGCCACGGTCCTGCGGCGCCGGCCCGCTCGGCGGCGCGACGGCAGCGGGGGCAGTCGTCGACGTGGCGGACGAGTTCGCGGCGCAGGGCGGCGGAGAGCAGGACCTGGTGGTCGCCGGTGAGCCGGGCGACGGTGGGGCAGTTGCCGGTCTCGACGACGGCGAGGGCGGCGCGGGTCCGCTCCACCTCGCAGGCCGCCGCCGCCAGGAGCTCGCGCGCGACGACGGGTTCGAGGCCGAGGACGGCGGCCACGGCGCGCGGGGGGAGCCGGTGGCGTACCGCGAGTTCGAGCGCTTCGCGCTGCTCGGGGGTGGTGCCGGCGGCTTCGGGCCAGGCCAGCTGTGCGAGTTCACGACGGCGCGCTTCCACGGCCGGGGACTCGGAGGGTGCGGGGACCGCTGCTTCCTCGGGGCCCGACGGGGCGTCGGGTGCGGAAGGGGCGGGCGGGTCGGTCTCCGGCGTACTCGTGCGCGTACGACGGGTGGCGCGCGCACCTCCTTTGGCCGGCTGGCGGTGGGCCTGGCGGCCCCGCTTCTGCTCGGCGAGCCTGCGCAGACACATCCACCTGGCCAGGGCGTACAACCAGGATTTACGTTCCTCCTCGCCTTCCGGGCACCGGCCTTCCTGCCGTTCGGCGACGACGAGGACCGCGCCGAGCGCCTCGGTCGCCGCCTCGTGGTCGCACAGGACGGAGAGGCAGTAGGTGAAGAGGCCGTCGAGATAGGGGTCGTAACGTGCGGGCGTTCGCTGTGCCGACGAGTGGGGGGCGCGGCGGTGCGCCCGGTGTGCGCCGGTGGGGTGTGTGGGGGTCTCCAGCCTGGTGCTCGTCACCTGGCGACCGTAGGCAGGGCACGGCACACCCTTAGCACCTCTTGACCACATTTAATCCTTACGGGTGAACGTATCCCTCAAAAGAGGACACGAATTCCGCTTTCTCGCAGAAGCCCCTCCGCGCGCCCCCGCGCCGGTCCTCACTGTCCGACCACCCCTATACGGTGGCGCCATGGCTGCCCGTACGAAATCCGCGAAGGACCGGCCGTCCTACCGCTGCACCGAGTGCGGCTGGACGACCGCCAAGTGGCTCGGCCGTTGCCCCGAATGCCAGGCATGGGGGACGGTCGAGGAGTTCGGCGGTGCCCCCGCCGTGCGGACGACGGCCGCGGGCCGGGTCTCCACCGCCGCCGTCCCCATCGGCCAGGTCGACAGCCGCCAGGCCACCGCCCGCTCGACCGGCGTGGGTGAGCTCGACCGCGTCCTGGGCGGAGGTCTCGTGCCGGGCGCCGTCGTGCTGCTCGCGGGCGAGCCGGGCGTCGGGAAGTCGACGCTGCTGCTGGACGTCGCCGCCAAGGCGGCGAGCGACGACCACCGCACGCTGTACGTCACGGCCGAGGAGTCCGCGAGCCAGGTCCGGATGCGCGCCGACCGGATCAAGGCGATCAACGACCACCTCTACCTCGCGGCGGAGACCGATCTGTCCGCGGTGCTCGGCCATCTGGACGCGGTCAAGCCGTCCCTTCTCGTCCTCGACTCCGTACAGACCGTGGCCTCGCCCGAGATCGAGGGGGCGCCCGGTGGCATGGCCCAGGTCCGGGAGGTGGCCGGAGCGCTCATCCGGGCCTCCAAGGAGCGCGGCATGGCCACGCTGCTGGTCGGCCACGTCACCAAGGACGGCGCGATCGCCGGGCCCCGGCTCCTGGAGCACCTCGTCGACGTGGTGCTGTCGTTCGAGGGCGACCGCCATGCCCGTCTCCGTCTCGTCCGCGGCGTCAAGAACCGGTACGGGGCGACGGACGAGGTGGGCTGTTTCGAGCTCCACGACGAGGGGATCACGGGCCTCGCCGATCCCTCGGGCCTCTTCCTCACCCGTCGTGACGCACCGGTTCCCGGCACCTGCCTGACGGTCACACTGGAGGGCAAGCGGCCCCTCGTCGCCGAAGTGCAGGCGCTGACGGTCGATTCGCAGATCCCCTCGCCCCGGCGCACGACCTCCGGGCTGGAGACCTCCCGGGTGTCGATGATGCTGGCGGTGCTGGAGCAGCGGGGGCGGATCAGCGCCCTCGGAAAGCGGGACATCTACAGCGCGACGGTCGGCGGCGTGAAGCTGACCGAGCCCGCCGCGGACCTGGCGATCGCCCTCGCGCTGGCCAGCGCGGCGAGCGACACCCCGCTCCCCAAGAACCTGGTCGCGATCGGCGAAGTGGGCCTTGCGGGCGAGGTCAGGCGGGTGACGGGGGTGCAGCGCAGGCTGGCCGAGGCGTACCGCCTGGGGTTCACCCACGCACTCGTGCCGAGCGACCCGGGGAAGGTGCCGGCCGGTATGAAGGTCACGGAAGTCGCCGACATGGGCGACGCCCTCAGAGTGCTCCCGCGCCGGTCTCGTCAGGACGGACCACAGGAGGACAATGCGCGCCGGTAGACTTTGCCCTGGTCTCGCCCGCCCGTACGAACGGTATGAGGGACGCAAGGGCATCGCAAACCTGTGACCGGAGGAGTGCAGTGGCAGCCAACGACCGGGCAGCATCGCCCGGAAAGTCCGGCCAAGGCACCGGTAACGAGGCGCTGATGCGCGCCTCGTTGAGCGCGGTCGCGCCCGGAATGGCCCTGCGGGACGGCCTGGAGCGCATCCTCCGGGGCAACACCGGCGGGCTGATCGTCCTCGGCATGGACAAAACCGTCGAATCCATGTGTACCGGCGGTTTCGTGCTGGACGTGGAGTTCACCGCGACGCGGCTGCGTGAGCTGTGCAAGCTCGACGGTGCGCTGATCCTCGACAAGGACATGACGAAGATTCTCCGGGCCGGCGTCCAGCTGGTCCCGGACGCGTCGATCCCCACCGAGGAGACCGGCACCCGCCACCGGACGGCGGACCGGGTCTCGAAAGCCTGCGGCTTCCCGGTCGTGTCGGTCTCCCAGTCGATGCGCCTGATCGCGCTGTACGTCGACGGGGAACGCCGGGTCCTGGAGGAGTCCTCCGCGATCCTGTCGCGCGCCAACCAGGCACTCGCCACGCTGGAGCGGTACAAGCTCCGGCTGGACGAGGTCGCCGGCACGCTCTCCGCGCTGGAGATCGAGGACCTGGTGACGGTCCGGGACGTGACCGCCGTCGCGCAGCGCCTCGAAATGGTCCGCCGCATCGCGACGGAGATCGCCGAGTACGTGGTGGAGCTGGGCACCGACGGCCGGCTTCTCTCCCTCCAGCTGGACGAGTTGATCGCGGGCGTCGAGCCCGAGCGGGAGCTCGTCGTACGCGACTACGTGCCGGAACCGACCGCGAAGCGGTCCCGCACGGTCGCCGAGGCACTGACGGAGCTGGACGCGCTCTCGCACACCGAGCTGCTGGAACTGCCGGTCGTGGCAAGGGCGTTGGGGTACAGCGGCTCTCCGGAGACGCTGGACTCCGCGGTGTCGCCGCGGGGATTCAGGCTGCTGGCGAAGGTGCCGAGGCTGCCGGGGGCGATCATCGAGCGGCTGGTGGAGCACTTCGGCGGTCTGCAGAAGCTGCTCGCCGCGAGCGTGGACGATCTCCAGACGGTCGACGGGGTCGGGGAGGCGCGGGCACGGAGCGTGCGCGAGGGACTGTCCCGGCTGGCGGAGTCGTCGATTCTCGAGCGGTACGTCTAGGAAAGCCGCGGGGGTGGGGCGGGCGCCGGGTCCTCCGGCGGCCGTCCTTCGTCCTCGAACGCCGGACGGGCCCGGCTCGTGAGCCGGTGACCGAGAGGCCCTAGTCCTTCGGCAGGACGAACGAGGCTCGTTGGAGGGGTACGCCCGGAGCCTTGGCCTCCAGGAGATACGTACCGGGGCCCGCCTCCGTCGTGGGGGCGGACGCGCACTGGGGGCTGCTCTTCTTGCGGTCCCACTCCACGGTGTGGACGACCGTCGCACCCGCGGGGATCTTCAGGAACAGGTGGCCCGAAGCGGCCGGGCAGTCCTCGGAGGACCAGATGCGGTCGTCCTCGCCGCCGGCCTCGGTGATCGTGAGCACCGCGTTCTTCGGGCCGAGGTCGGCCTTGCAGGTGGCGGCCGAGGTGTTCTTGGCGATCAGACGGAACACCGGCTTGTCGTCGGGGCCGTAACTGACCTCGGTCTTCAGACTCAGCCGCAGGGCCGTGGGCTTGCAGTCGGGAAGCGGGGAACCGGCCGGTACCTGCTGGCCTGTTGCTCCGTCGGCGCCCGAGGCGCCGCCCGTCCCGGAGGGCGTGGCACCGGGGGATCCGGTGGCGTCCGTTCCGCCCGTACCGCCCGGCTCGGTGTCGCCGTTGCCGGCGTCCGAACCCGCGTCCTCGCCGGACTCGTCGCGTCCGCCCGGCTGTTGGCTGATCGCGGGTCCCGATCCCGAAGGGCCGGGGGTGATCGAGTTGGCGGGATCAGGTCCGTCGGCCTTCGCGTCGCCGCTGCCCCCGTTGCCCCCACCGGACGTGACGGCCCAGGCGATCAGCACGGCGAGCAGCGCAATCAGGGATGCCGCAACTGCCCTCCGTCGCCAGTAGATGGAGGAGGGAAGCGGCCCGACCGGATTGCGCATAGATCCCACGGCGCAAACTCTACGAGAGAACCGGGCCAACTCCCGCCCCACCCGCCGCTCCGATCGCCAAGTTTTGCGGATCATCATCACGGACGTGCCGGAAGACAGGTCCGGACACGGGCAGAGGGGACAGAACGGGTGGCGTCGGCACCCCCAGGGCCCTCCGGAAGGGCGACACCCCTGCGGCCGTGAACATCGCCCCGCCTTCCGTGCCAGGATCGTCAGTGCGATGACTGCCACGACTTCGACACCCACGTCCCCCGCATCCCTCCACACCCCCGTCATCGGGTGGTTCGAGCAGCACGCCCGCGATCTCCCCTGGCGCCGCCCCGAAGCGGGCGCCTGGGGTGTGATGGTGAGCGAGTTCATGCTGCAGCAGACCCCGGTGAGCCGCGTCCTCCCCGTGTACGAGCAGTGGATGGCCCGCTGGCCGCGCCCCGCGGACCTGGCCGCCGACGCACCCGGTGAAGCCGTCCGCGCCTGGGGCCGTCTCGGCTACCCCCGCAGGGCGCTCCGCCTGCACGGGGCCGCACAGGCGATAGCGGAACGGCACGGCGGCGACGTGCCGAGCGAGCACAACCAGCTGCTGGCGCTGCCCGGTATCGGCGAGTACACGGCGGCGGCCGTGGCCTCGTTCGCGTACGGACAACGCCACGCGGTGCTCGACACGAACGTCCGCCGGGTGTTCGCCCGCGCCGCCACCGGCATCCAGTACCCGCCGAACGCGACCACCGCCGCCGAGCGCAAGCTCGCCCGGGCGCTGCTCCCGGACGAGGACGAGCGCGCGGCCCGCTGGGCCGCCGCGACGATGGAACTCGGCGCACTGGTGTGCACCGCGAAGAACGAGGACTGCTCGCGCTGCCCGATCTCCGGACAGTGCGCCTGGCTGCTGGCCGGGAAGCCCGCACACCAGGGCCCGCCTCGCCGGGGCCAGACGTACGCGGGTACGGACCGGCAGGTGCGGGGCCGGCTGCTCGCCGTCCTGCGTGAGGCGGTGGCACCGGTCGGTCAGTCCGCGCTCGACGCGGTGTGGGACGAACCCGTGCAGCGTGCGCGGGCTCTCGACGGCCTGGTCGCGGACGGCCTGGTCGAGCCGCTGCCGGAGGGCCGGTACCGGCTGCCGCTGACCTGAGTCCCCGCCTGGTCCGCACACGGCTCCAGGGACGGGCCCTGGCGCTGTTACACAACCGATGGGCAGCCGTGCGTCCGCGTATGGCTGCTCCGGACAGCCTCGTGACAACGCCTCCGTAGCGTCTTCGACAGCAGTGACCACGGGGACTTACGGGGACGGAGGCGGTTGTAATGGCGCAGGGCGAGGTGCTCGCATTCGAGGACTACGTACGGACCCGGCAGGATGCCCTGCTGCGCAGTGCCCGGCGCCTCGTTCCCGACCCCGTGGACGCCCAGGACCTGTTGCAGACCGCCCTGGTGCGTACGTACGGCCGCTGGGACGGCATCGCCGACAAGTCCCTCGCCGACGCCTATCTGCGCCGCGTCA
Source organism: Streptomyces sp. NBC_00234 (assembly GCF_036195325.1). Lineage (NCBI taxonomy): Bacteria > Bacillati > Actinomycetota > Actinomycetes > Kitasatosporales > Streptomycetaceae > Streptomyces > Streptomyces sp. NBC_00234. Next base: position 3,653,482 of record NZ_CP108101.1, read on the forward strand.
TGATCAACACGCGTACGGAGTGGTGGCGGGCCCGCAAGCTCGAAGAGGTCCCCACCGAGCAGCTTCCCGACGCGAGCGTCGAGGACGGTACCGAACAGCGCGCCGACCGCGCCCTGCTGATGGACGTCCTGGGCGTGCTGGCTCCCAAGCAACGCAGCGTCGTCGTGCTGCGACACTGGGAGCAGATGAGCACGGAGGAGACGGCCGCTGCTCTCGGTATGTCGGCGGGTACGGTGAAGAGCACGCTCCACCGGGCGCTGGCGAGGCTGCGTCAGGAGCTGGAGAGCCGCGAGGCGCTGAGCCGGGAGGCCCACAGCCGCGAGGCGGACGTGCGTCGTACGCCCGGGGCGCCGGTGCGTGCGCACACACCGGCGCGGCACGACGGGCGTCACGACGAGCGGGGGCGGGAGCGGTGCGCGGCCTGAGAGACAGCGGCGACGGCACGGTCGACAGCGCCTCGCGCGACAGCGTCGGGACGACCGGAACAGCCCGCCGGAGCAGAGGATTCCGTGCCGGACTGGCGGCGAGCGGTACGGCGATGGCCGGGCTCGCCGCCTTCGGACTGTTCTGCGTCAGCTGCTCCGCGAGCGGTACGGGCACCCGCGACGAGGGCCCGGCCGGAACGAAACCGGTCGCCCAGGCCAGCCCCACGCTCGCCACCCCCTCGACGACGGCGCTGCCCGCCCGGCGGGTCGACGCAGTGACGCTGCTGAAGCGGGATTCCGAGGTGAGCCCGCGGATCAGGACCGATCTCAGGCCCTGCTCCGGGGACGAGTACCCCATCGACACCTCGTACGGATCACTGACCGACGGCCCCGCGGCCGATGTCGTGGTCAACGTGCTGACCTGCGGCGATTCGGTGGGCATCGGCACCTACGTCTACCGCCCCCGGGACGACGGCTCGTACGAGAACGTCTTCGCCGCCGAGATGCCCGCGGTCTACGGCACGATCGACCGCGGTGATCTGGTGGTGACGACGCAGGTCTACGAATCGAAGGACTCGGTCGCGTACCCCTCCGGCGAGGAAGTGATCACCTACCGCTGGGCGGACAACCGGTTCAGCGAGCACGACCGCGTGCACAACGACTTCAACCGGGCCGTCGGCAGCGGGGAGGGCGAGCTGCCCGTGCCGGTGGACCCCACCAGGAACTGACCGAGACCGACCGTACGGAAAGCAGTCGCATGGCCGAGACCCACGTCCTCTTCGTCGAGGACGACGACGTGATCCGCGAGGCCACCCAGCTCGCGCTGGAGCGGGACGGATTCGTCGTCACCGCGATGCCGGACGGACTCTCCGGCCTGGAGGCGTTCCGGGCCGACCGCCCTGACATCGCCCTGCTCGACGTGATGGTGCCGGGGCTGGACGGCGTCAGCCTGTGCCGCCGCATCCGGGACGAGTCGACCGTGCCCGTGATCATGCTGTCGGCGCGCGCCGACTCGATCGATGTGGTGCTCGGCCTGGAGGCCGGGGCGGACGACTACGTCACCAAGCCGTTCGACGGGGCGGTCCTCGTCGCCCGCATCCGTGCCGTGCTGCGCCGTTTCGGACACGCGGCGGGGACCGGCGGACAGCAGCACGGTACGGCCACCGAGTCCCCGTACGGGACCGACGGTGTGCTCGTCTTCGGCGATCTGGAGATCGACACCGAGGGCATGGAGGTGCGCCGCGGAGGACGTCAGGTCGCGCTCACGCCCACCGAGATGCGCCTGCTGCTGGAGTTCTCGTCCGTGCCCGGCACCGTGCTCTCGCGCGACAAGCTGATGGAACGGGTCTGGGACTACGGCTGGGGCGGGGACACCCGGGTCGTCGACGTCCATGTGCAGCGGCTGCGGACCAAGATCGGTCAGGACCGGATCGAGACGGTCCGCGGCTTCGGTTACAAGCTCAGAGCATGAAGGGGCGGGCCCTGCGGACCGGCGTCCGCTGGAAGATCAGCATCGCAATCGCCGCAGTCGGCGCCCTCATCGCGGTGGCGCTGAGCCTGGTCGTCCACAACGCGGCACGCGTCTCGATGATCGAGAACGCGCGCGAAGTGCAGTTGGAACGACTCCTGTTCGCCCAGCGGCTGTACGAGGCGACGAACGCGAAGAACAACACGCCCAAGTTCGGTGCGAAGCTCAACGACCCGGCGATGCCGCCGAGCCTGCGCGACGAGGTCCGCGGCAACCGCCGCGCCACCCACGTCGACGAGTACGAGAACGGCGTGCCCGACGTCTGGGCGGCCGTCCCGCTGGCCAACGGCGACATCCTCTCGCTGCACACCCGCTTCGCCGACCGCAGCGCCACGATCATGAGCGACCTCGACCGGGCACTGATCATCGGCTCGGTCTCCGCCGTGCTGGGCGGCTCCGCGCTGGGCGTGCTGATCGGCGGTCAGCTCTCGCGCAGGCTGCGCAAGGCGGCAGCCGCGGCGGGCAGGGTCGCGCAAGGCCATACGGAGGTACGGGTCAGGGAGGCCGTCGGCGGGGTCGTCCGCGACGAGACCGACGAGCTGGCCGGCGCGGTGGACGCGCTCACGGACGCGCTGAACGGACGCATCGAGGCGGAGCGGCGGGTCACCGCCGACATCGCCCATGAGCTGCGCACTCCGGTGACCGGGCTTCTCACGGCGGCCGAGCTACTGCCGCCGGGGCGCCCCACCGAGCTCGTACGCGACCGGGCGCAGGCGATGCGGACGCTGGTCGAGGACGTGCTCGAGGTGGCGCGGCTGGACAGCGCGTCCGAGCGGGCCGAGCTTCAGGAGCTTCCGCTGGGCGAGTTCGTCAGCCGCCGGATCGCCCTGCTGGGCCCGGACGTCACGGTGCGGGTGATCCACGAGTCGTGGGTCTCCACCGATCCGCGACGCCTGGAACGCATTCTGGGCAACCTGCTGGGGAACGCCGCCAAGCACGGGGCCTCGCCGGTGGAGGTCACGGTCGAGGGCCGGGTGGTGCGGGTACGCGACCACGGGCCCGGGTTCCCCGAGGAGCTGCTGAGGGAGGGGCCGAGCCGGTTCCGTACCGGAAGCAGCGACCGGGCCGGGCACGGGCACGGCCTGGGCCTCACGATCGCGGCGGGCCAGGCGCGGGTGCTGGGCGCCCGGCTGACCTTCCGCAATGTGGTGCGGGAGGACGGGGCCGAGGGTGCGGGCGGCGCGATCGCCGTGCTGTGGCTGCCGGAGCACGCTCCGACGGACACCGGCAGTTTCCCGGTCCTCCAGCTGGCGGAACAGGGCAGGACCGGCCCGCCCGCGCAGCGGGCCGGGCTCAAGAAACAGCGGACGGGCTCGAAGGACCGAGCCCGTCCGGCGACCGAGGACGGAAAGGACACCGGGAGGACCCGGTGAGCCGTTCCTAGACGGTCTGCGACTCCTTGGCCGTCGGGGCCGGCGCATCGGCGGGGGCCGCCGGAGCCGCGGCGCCCCGCAGCGGGACCTCCTTGACGAACAGCGCCGCCACGAGGGCCAGCACGGCGACCGAGCCACCCACCAGGAAGGCGATGTGCGTGCCGGATGCCACGGCGAACTCGTACGCCTCACGCACCGGGTCCGGCAGCTTCGCCAGGCTCGCCGCGTCCAGCTGAGCGGACTTCTCGGTGACGCCACCGCCGCCGCGCGCCGCCATTTCGTCCTGGACCCGTCCGGTGAACAGCGCGCCCATGATCGCGACACCGAAGGAGCTGCCGAGCGTACGGAAGAGGGTGGTCGCGGACGAGGCGACTCCCATGTCCTTGAGTTCGACGCTGTTCTGCGCGACGAGCATCGTGATCTGCATCAGGAAGCCCATGCCGGCGCCGAGCACCGCCATGTAGACGCCGGAGGTGAACCGCGAGGTACCGGTGTCCATCTGCGCGAGCAGGAACAGGCCCGCCACCATCAGGGCGCTGCCCACGATCGGAAAGATCTTGTACTTGCCGGTGCTGGTGGTGACCCGTCCGGCGATCAGCGAGACGACCATCATCGCGAGGAGCATCGGGAGGAGCAGCAGACCGGAGTTGGTCGCCGACGCACCCTGGACCGACTGCTGGAAGAGCGGCAGGAAGAGCACGGCGCCGAACATCACGAAGCCGGCCATGAAGCCGACGACCGACATCAGCGTGAAGTTGAGATTCCGGAAGATGTGCAGCGGAATGATCGGCTCGGCCGCCTTCGTCTCGACGAAGACGAAGCCGACGAGGGAGGCCACGCCGACGGCGATGAGCTCCATGATCACGGCCGAGCTCCAGGCGTACTCCGTACCGCCCCAGGTGGTGACCAGGACGATCGCGGTGATGCCCACGGTCAGCAGTCCGGCACCGAGGTAGTCGACCTTCGCCTTCCTGCGCTGCGTCTTCGGCAGGTGCAGCACGGCGGTGACCATGGCCAGCGCGACCGCGCCGAGCGGCAGGTTGATGTAGAAGCTCCAGCGCCAGCCCAGGTGGTCGGTGATGGTGCCGCCGACCAGCGGGCCGCCGATCATGGCGATCGCCATGACGCCGGCCATCATGCCCTGGTACTTGCCGCGCTCACGCGGCGGCACCAGATCGCCGATGATCGCCATGACACCGACCATCAGCCCGCCGGCGCCGAGGCCCTGGATCGCCCGGAAGCCGATGAGCTGGCCCATGTCCTGGGCCATTCCGCTCAGGACCGAGCCGATCAGGAAGATCACGATGGAGGTGAGGAAGACGCCCTTGCGGCCGTACATGTCGCCGAGCTTGCCCCAGATGGGGGTGGAGGCGGCCGTGGCCAGGGTGTAGGAGGTGACCACCCAGGACAGGTGCTCCATGCCGCCGAGGTCACCGACGATCGTCGGCATCGCGGTGCCGACGATCAGGTTGTCGAGCATGGCCAGCAGCATCGCGATCATCAGCGCCAGAATCACCACCCGTACGCTGCGCGCCTGAGGCTCCGGTTTCCCGGACGCCGTGCCGTCCGCCGCTTTCTTCAGGTCCGCCATGGTCCCCACTCCCCTGTTGCCCGTTCACTGTTCCCCGGCCCACCGAGGGACTTACTTGCCGCCCGGCTAGCTGACTACACTGGGGAAGGTAGACCCGTAACTAGCCGGGCGTCAAGTAAGTTTTGGGGAGAGCACCATGAGCATGGGCAGCACGTCGCAGCCACGGCGCGGAAACACGCGCCAGCGCATTCAGGACGTGGCCCTGAGGCTCTTCGCCGAGCAGGGGTACGAGAAGACCTCGCTCCGCGAGATCGCCGAGCAGCTCGATGTCACCAAGGCGGCCCTGTACTACCACTTCAAAACCAAGGAAGACATCCTCAACAGCATCTTCGAGGACCTCAACCGGCCCGTCGAAGAGCTGATCGTCTGGGGCAAGGAGCAGCCGCGCACCCTGGAGACGAAGAAGGAGATCCTGGTCCGCTACAGCGACGCGCTCGCCGGCGCCGCCCCGCTCTTCCGCTTCATGCAGGAGAACCAGGCGACCGTACGCGATCTGAGCATCGGCGAGACGATCAAGGGCCGGGTCATAGCCCTGGTCGACCTGATCAAGGACCCCGAGGCGTCCCTCACCGACCAGGTGCGCTGCATCAGCGCGCTCTTCACGATGCACGCCGGCATGTTCGCCCTGAAAGACATCGACGGCGACCCCGAGGAGAAGCGCAAGGCTGTCCTCGAAGTCGCCGTCGAACTGGTCACCCGGGCACACGACCCGGGTCACACCGCATAGGGCAACGTCAGATGGAGACGTTGACGGAGCGCAGGAACGAGACCGGGTTCAGCGCGGAACCGTAGTTCGGGGTGGTCCGGATCTCGAAGTGAAGGTGCGGGCCGCTGGAGTTTCCGGTGTTGCCGGACAGGGCGATCTTCTGGCCGGTCTTCACGGTCTGGCCGATCTTCACGTTGATCTTCGACAGGTGCGCGTACTGCGAGTACTTGCCGTTGGAGTGCTTGATCACGATGGCGTTGCCGTACGCGGGGCCGTCGCCGCCGCCGTTCGGGCCCGCCTTGACGACGGTGCCGGCGTGCGCGGCCTCGACCTTGGTGCCGATCGGGACGGCGAAGTCCTGGCCGGAGTGCTTGTGGGCCCAGCGGGAGCCGCCGGTGCCGTAGGTGGCGCTCAGCGTGTACTTCTCGACCGGGGCTTCCCAGGAGGAAGCCTTCTTCTTCGCGGCGGCGGCCTTCTTCTTCGCCGCCTGCTTCGCCTTCGCCGACTTCTCGGCCGCCGCCTGCTTCGCGGACGTGGCCGCCTTGCTCTGCGACTGCGCCTGCTTGGCGACGGACTGGGCGGTAACGGTGCCCGCGAGAGCCGCGGTACCGGTGGTGCTCGCCGTACCGGAGGCCGCGAACGCCGCGCCCGCACCGAGCACCATCGATGCACCCACGGAAGCGGCGACCACGGTGCCACGGACTCGGGACAGGGACGGGCGGGCGGACTGCTGGAACGTAACGCGCTTCGACATACGGGGAAGTCCTCCGGTGGTGAGTGAACCCGGCGCTCTGCCGGACGTGCTCCACCTTGGTAACCCGGGTCCCGGCCAATGCTCAAACCCCCCATCTACGAAGAAAAGCCGTAGAAGGAGCCGCAGGAATTCGCTGCCGACGGTCCCGGCGACAGGGCCTCCGAACCGCTGGAATTCAATGTTCCGGATCGCGTTTAGGCCCAGTTCGAAACGGTCCTAAACGGACACAGGGCGGCCTTCCGGGCACATCATCCCGTTTCACCGAATGGCCCCACCCCTACCGGGCCGAAGGTCCCTCCGGCGATCATGGCCACTACTCCTAACCCGGCTAGTAGGCCCCAGAAGGGCTGTGCGCCTTGTCACCGCCGGTGGGACCAAAGACCTTCCGATTCGGGACCTTCGGCCTGCAACCTGACTACGCTGACGGGGAACGGCGAGCTCCTGGGGGGACACGATGGCCGGCGACGACACCGACGACACCCGCGGCCCGGACGGCATCGAGCTCGCCGACGCCGTCGAGTCCATCCGCAACCAGCTCATCGACGCGGCCACCCGCGCCACCGGCCGCCCCGTCTCCTTCGAGGTCGGTGACATCCACATGGAGTTCACGCTGGAGCTGCGCAAGGAGGCCAAGGGCGGCACGAAGGTCAAGGCATGGGTGGTGGAGGCGGGCGCCGACGCCTCGCGGGCGACGGCGCACACGCACAAGGTCGCGTTCACGCTCACCCCCCGCAACGCCGTGACCGGAGCGGCCTGGGAGATCGGGCACGAGGACGGCGGCAGCACGGAGCACTTCGGGCGGGGCCGCGGCCGCGGACCGGGCCGGCCGTGAGAGACGTACGGCCCGGGGACCGCACGGTCGTCGTGCTCGGCGCAGGCTCCGTACAGGGCAGCGGTGTGCTGCTCACCGACCGGCTGGTGCTGACCTGCGCCCATGTGGTCAAGGGCGGCAGCCGCGGTCGTGTGGCGCACCCCGGCCTGGCGGAGCACCGGGACGCCGCGGTCAGCTGGATCGACCACGACCTGGACGCCGCCCTCCTCCTCACCGCGGAGCCGGTGCTGCCCGTCCCGCCGGTACGGCTGGGCGCCCTCGACAGCGGCCAGGCGCTCCGGGACTGCGAGATCACCGGCTTCCCGGACATCCAGCGGTACGGCTCCGGAGGGCATCTGGAGGCCGACCAGTACACGGCCACGGTCCTGCCCATGGCGGGCCGGGTGCGCAGCCTGATGGTCTGCGAACTCGACGGCCCGCCCCCCGCCACCGACGGCCACGGCGCCCCCGCGCTCCGGGGCCTGTCCGGCGGCCCCGTCTTCGCGGGGAGCGTCCTGCTCGGCATCGCCCGCCAGATCCCCCGGCAGCGCGGCGGCGGACGGGTGGAGTGCGTCGCGCTCCCCCTGCTCGCCGCCGCCCGCCCGGTGCAGCTCCTGTACGAGCAGGCCACCGGCAGGCCGCTGAGGTACGAGAAGGTCCACGGCCACCACCCGAGGGACCAGCAGTACGAGGCGGACTACGCGGCCTCGGTCGGCGCCGCCTACCGGCGCACGAAGGTCTTCGGCCTCGACGAGCTGAACAGGAACGAGACCGAGTGGGACCTGGACACCGCGTACCTGAGCCTGGAGGCCCAGCCTCCCGACGACGGCGCGGAGCACCGGCCACCTCCGGTGCCGCAGCGCATCGACGCCCTGCTCTCCGACCGCCCCCGGGTCCTGCTGCGGGGCAACGCGGGCGCCGGAAAGACCACCCTGATCTGGTGGCTGGCTGCGCACGCCGCGGCCCGCACCCTCCCCGACCGCTTGGACGCCCTCAACGGCCTGGTGCCGTTCGTCGTCCCGCTGCGCACCCTGCGCGCCCGGGGCGGCACCTTCCCCGGGCCCGCCGGGCTGCCCGCAGCGGCCCGGCTGGTCGTCGACGAGCCCCCGGAGGGCTGGGCGGGCCGGGTCCTGGAATCCGGCCGGGCACTGCTGCTGGTCGACGGCCTGGACGAGGTCCCGCGGGAGGACCGCGACGAGGCGCACGACTGGCTGTCCCGGCTGCTGGAGCGCTACCCGGGCACCCGGTGCGTGGCGACCGTACGCCCCCTGGCCGTCGAACCGGACTGGCTGCGGTCGCAGGACTTCGAGGAGTTACGGCTCCTCCCGATGCGGAATGAGGACATCCGGTCCTTTGTGGGTGCGTGGCACAGAGCCGCACGGCTGGACAGTGACGACCACGAGCACCTGGGCGAGCTGGAACAGGACCTCACGCACCGTTTCACCCAGAACACCGCCCTGCTCGACCTCGCCCGCACCCCCCTGCTCTGCGCGGTGATCTGCGCCCTGCACCGCCGGCGCCAGGGATTCCTGCCGGAAACCCGCTGGAAGCTGTACCGCTCCGCCCTCGACATGCTGCTGGGCAACCGCGACAAACGCCGCAGGATCGACGCCCCCGAGGGCATCACGATGGACGTCGAGGAACAGACCCAGCTGCTCCAGCGCATCGCGGTCTGGCTGGTCCGCGAGGGCCAGTCGGAATTCTCCCGCGCCCAGGCCCTGCGGCAGCTGGACCGTGCCCTGTCCGGCATGGAACGGGTACGCGTCCAGGGCACCGCCGAGGAGATCCTGACGCACCTCCTGAACCGCAGCGGCCTCCTCCAGGAACGCGCCGACGACACCTACCAGTTCGCCCACCGCACCTTCCAGGACTTCCTCGCCGCGAAGGAGTTGATCGAGGACGACCATCTGAACGAGCTGCTGCGGCACGCCGCGGAGGAGCAGTGGCAGGACGTGATCCTGCTGGCGGCCGGGCACTGCGGGCGGCGCGAACTCCCTTTCCTGGTCAACGGCTTGCTCGACGCCGGGCTGGCCGTGCCCGAGGGCTCCCTCGCGCGTACGGAACTCCATGTCCTGGCGGCCCTCTGCGAACAGCACGCGGCCTGGCTCGACGGAGCCGTCCGGGAGCGGGTCCGCCGGCACACCGCGGACCTCTTCCCGCCCCGCACCTTCGAGGACGTGGCGGTCCTGGCCCGGCTCGAAACCGCGGCTCTGGGCCTCCTGCCCGCACCCGCCGACCTCCCGGAGGACTCGGACACCCCCTTCGACGTCGCCCGGCTGATCAGCGCGATCGGCGGCGCCGAAGCCGTCCCGTACGCGCGGAAGTGGGCCGAGACGCACCCCTCCACCAACCCCGTCTTCGCACGCACCTGGTCCTGCTACCCCACGGAGCTGTACGCGAGAGAGGTCCTGGACCGGATCGATCCGCGCTACCCCGCGGTCACGGTCTCCACGGCCGACCACCTGGCCGCACTGCACCACGCGCCCAGCCTGGCCTTCGTCGAGCTGCTCGGCCCCTTCACGGATGCCGACCTCCAGGCGTCCCTGCGGGGGGTCAGCCCGGTACATCTGCTCATCACGTCCAACCCCGAGCTGACCGATCTGGCCTTCCTCGGCATCTGCGGGAAACGGCTCACCGACCTCACGGTCAAGGGCTGCCCCCGGATCGCCTCCCTGGCGTCCCTGGCCGGGCTTGCAGCGCTCCGCCGCCTGACTCTGGACACCCGGTTCCTCCCCGGCCGGGCACTGGAGGCACTGAGCTCGCTCACCGAACTGCGCTCGCTGACCCTGTCGCCCACGTCGGCGGACCGTCTCGGCGACCTCCCCGCGCATCCGCGGGTACCCGCGCTGCGGATCTGGCCCGACCGGCCCTTCGCCATGGAGGGCCTCGAAGCCTGGACGGGCCTGACCTCGCTCGGGCTCCACACCGGTTTCCCTTCCACCGGCCTCTCCGCCGCCCTGCGAGCCAGTCCCGGCATCACCGACCTCGACCTCTCCACGCCCGCCTTGAATCAGCTCCTCATGGGCGAGGCCCTCCCCCACATCACCGGCCTGGGCTTCCATTCCCTGCACAGCAGCGAAGTCGAGGCGATCGTCAGGACGTTTCCGGCCCTGTCCTCCCTGCGGGTACGACTCGGTGCGAGAAGGCCGGAGCCCCTCGATCTGAGCCCGCTCCGGGCCCTGCCCGGCTGCCGGGTGACCGTCGACGACGCGTACTCGGAGATCGTCGGCACCGAAGGCATCGACCTCACGCTCTGAGCCCCGGGCCGCCCACGGAAAAAGGGGCTGCCCCGGAACCGTGAACGGTCCGGGGCAGCCCCTTCGTACCTGCTGACTACGACGCTACGAGGCGTCCTTCGTCATGTTCGGGCCGGCGCCGCCTGCCGCCTGCTCGATCGGAGGAACGTCGGGCAGTGCCGACTTCTCCTCGCCGCGGAACGAGAACTTCTTCTCCTCGCCCTCGCCCTCCGTGCCGACGACCACGATGTGACCGGGACGCAGCTCACCGAAGAGGATCTTCTCGGAGAGGATGTCCTCGATCTCGCGCTGGATCGTCCGGCGCAGCGGCCGGGCGCCCATCACGGGGTCGTAACCCTTCTTCGCCAGGAGCGCCTTGGCCTCGGCACTGAGCTCGATGCCCATGTCGCGGTCCTTGAGACGCTCGTCCACCTTGGCGACCATGAGGTCGACGATCTGGATGATGTCTTCCTCGGTCAGCTGGTGGAAGACGACCGTGTCGTCGACGCGGTTGAGGAACTCGGGCCTGAAGTGCTGCTTGAGCTCTTCGTTGACCTTGACCTTCATCCGCTCGTAGTTCGTCTTGACGTCGCCCTGGGCGGCGAAGCCCAGGTTGAAGCCCTTGGAGATGTCCCGGGTCCCGAGGTTGGTCGTCATGATGATGACCGTGTTCTTGAAGTCCACGACCCGGCCCTGGGAGTCGGTCAGGCGACCGTCTTCCAGAATCTGGAGCAGGGAATTGAAGATATCGGGGTGGGCCTTCTCGACCTCGTCGAAGAGGACGACGGAGAACGGCTTGCGGCGCACCTTCTCGGTGAGCTGTCCGCCCTCTTCGTAACCCACGTAACCGGGGGGCGAACCGAAGAGGCGGGAAACCGTGTGCTTCTCACTGAACTCCGACATATCGAGGGAGATCAGTGCGTCCTCGTCGCCGAAGAGGAATTCGGCGAGCGTCTTGGAGAGCTCCGTCTTACCGACACCGGACGGACCGGCGAAGATGAACGAGCCACCGGGGCGCTTCGGGTCCTTCAGACCGGCTCGCGTACGGCGGATCGCCTGCGAGAGGGCCTTGATGGCGTCCTTCTGGCCGATGACGCGCTTGTGGAGCTCGTCTTCCATACGCAGCAGACGGGAGGACTCCTCCTCCGTCAGCTTGAAGACCGGGATGCCGGTGGCCGTGGCCAGGACTTCGGCGATGAGCTCGCCGTCGACCTCGGCGACGACGTCCATGTCGCCGGCCTTCCACTCCTTCTCCCGCTTGGTCTTCGCCGCCAGCAGCTGCTTCTCCTTGTCGCGGAGAGACGCCGCCTTCTCGAAGTCCTGGGAGTCGATCGCCGACTCCTTGTCGCGGCGGACACCCGCGATCTTCTCGTCGAACTCGCGGAGGTCCGGCGGCGCGGTCATCCGGCGGATGCGCATCCGGGAGCCGGCCTCGTCGATCAGGTCGATCGCCTTGTCCGGCAGGAAGCGGTCCGAGATGTACCGGTCGGCCAGCGTCGCGGCCTGGACCAGCGCCTCGTCCGTGATGGAGACCCGGTGGTGGGCCTCGTAACGGTCGCGGAGGCCCTTGAGGATCTCGATGGTGTGCGGCAGCGACGGCTCCGCGACCTGGATGGGCTGGAAGCGTCGCTCGAGAGCGGCGTCCTTCTCCAGGTGCTTGCGGTACTCGTCGAGCGTCGTGGCACCGATGGTCTGGAGCTCGCCTCGCGCCAGCATGGGCTTGAGGATGCTCGCGGCGTCGATCGCGCCCTCGGCGGCGCCCGCACCCACCAGGGTGTGGAGCTCGTCGATGAACAGGATGATGTCGCCGCGGGTGCGGATCTCCTTGAGGACCTTCTTCAGGCGCTCCTCGAAGTCACCGCGGTAGCGGGAACCCGCGACCAGGGCGCCGAGGTCGAGCGTGTAGAGGTGCTTGTCCTTGAGGGTCTCGGGCACCTCGCCCTTGACGATGGCCTGTGCCAGGCCCTCGACGACCGCCGTCTTGCCGACGCCGGGCTCGCCGATGAGAACCGGGTTGTTCTTGGTACGGCGGGACAGCACCTGCATGACCCGCTCGATCTCCTTCTCGCGCCCGATGACCGGGTCGAGCTTGGATTCACGAGCGGCCTGGGTGAGATTCCGGCCGAACTGGTCGAGCACCAGGGACGTGGAGGGCGTGCCCTCCGCGGGGCCGCCTGCTGTGGCCGCCTCCTTGCCTCCCGAGTACCCGGAGAGCAGCTGGATGACCTGCTGCCGCACCCGGTTCAGGTCGGCGCCCAGCTTCACGAGGACCTGGGCTGCGACGCCCTCGCCCTCGCGGATCAGGCCGAGCAGGATGTGCTCGGTGCCGATGTAGTTGTGGCCCAGCTGAAGGGCCTCGCGGAGCGAGAGCTCCAGGACCTTCTTGGCTCGGGGAGTGAAGGGGATGTGCCCGGACGGGGCCTGCTGGCCCTGACCGATGATCTCCTCCACCTGCTGGCGGACCGCCTCGAGCGAAATCCCGAGGCTCTCCAGGGCCTTAGCGGCGACACCCTCACCCTCGTGGATCAGGCCCAGGAGGATGTGCTCGGTGCCGATGTAGTTGTGGTTGAGCATCCGGGCTTCTTCCTGAGCCAGGACGACAACCCGCCGCGCGCGGTCGGTGAACCTCTCGAACATCGTTAATCGCTCCTCAGAGCGGTCAGGCAGTAAGGGGTCGGTCCCCTCCCTGTCCTTCCGCAGCTTAGTCCCGCAAGCGGGGACCGCTCATTCCAACTGCCGACACCCGTTCTTGGCCTCCTGCCCCGAACGCCGACAACTGCTCCAACCCGATGGTGCGAGACGATGTTCCCGCAGGCCAGGCAGATACCCCTTTCGCCAGTACGCCGATGGCGAACGTGAGACGTATCGACCTGCGTGTCGCCCCTTCCCACTAGGGATGTCTTACCCGCAACTACTGACAGTCCATGCGGCGCGCGCCGGTTCCCTCAGCTACGGGCGAACATCTTTCCGCTCCCGGATGCGTCCGTACGCCCCCGAAGGGGCCACTCCGGGCAATCGGTCGAGGACTCTGCGTAACCCCGGAGGTGGTTCGACGGTTCATCGGGCATGGCCCTCACCGTCCCGCCTCCCCGCTCGTCGCCCGACGCCGACGACTGGGCGCGCTGGTACGGGCGCGAGCTGGGCTGGGCCACGGCCGAGGGCCCACCGGTGCGGCTGCTCACCGGGCTGCGCTTCGACGTGCTGGAGCTGCCTGCCGACGCCGGTCACGCCGCGCTGCGAAGGCTGGGGCGTACGGGTCCTGTGGCAGTCGACGGGCAGCGGATGCGGCTGCTGGTGGCCGCGGGAAGCTCCGATGAACTGCCGGGACTGCTCGACTGGCTGGAGTGGGGCGGAATCGCCCTGGATCTGACCGCCGTAGGCGCCGGCGGACGGATCACCGCCCCGGCACCGCCCGGCTGGACGTCGGGCTCGCCGGGGGCCGCGCTCTGGCTGCGGCCCCCCGAGCCGAGGCATGAGGTCGAGCCTATGCTCCCGGCCCTCGTCGGACTCGGGAACAGGGGTGGGGATGTTCCCGATCTCGCACGGCTGGTGGATGTCGCCGCGACGGAATGCCACCGGGCGCGACTGACGCGTGCCCGGACCGGGCTGCTGACCGATAGGCCGGCAGCTCAGCCGTTGGCCTTCTCGTAAGCCTCACGGATCTCCGCGGGAACACGACCACGGTCATTGACATTGTGACCGTTCTCGCGAGCCCACTTACGGATCTCGGCAGTGTCCTTGTTGCCACCGACAACGGTGCGGCCCTTGCCACGACCGGTCGCCGCGCGGCCACCGGTACGACGGCCACCCTTGGTGTACGGCTCAAGAAGACCACGGAGCTTGTCCGCGTTGGTCGTGGTGAGGTCGATCTCGTACGTCTTGCCGTCAAGAGCGAACGTCACTGTCTCGTCCGCCTCGCCACCGTCGAGGTCATCGACAAGAAGGACCTGAACCTTCTGTGCCACTGGATTTCCTTTCATCGAAAATGTAGTACGCGGAAAGGAAACCGCTTTTCCCCGGAAAACACAAACCCCTGGGAGAGGTTCAGGAGTGCAAGAACGCGGGAAACATGCGCGATTCGGACATAGGGCTCCGGCGGCTTCTGCCGATCACAGGTGCAGAAGCATCCGGCTGTTGCCCAAGGTGTTCGGCTTCACTCGTTCGAGACCGAGGAACTCCGCGACACCCTCGTCATAGGAACGCAGCAGCTCACTGTAGACATCGGTGTCGACCGGTGTCTCTCCGATCTCGACGAAGCCGTGCTTCGCGAAGAAGTCCACTTCGAAGGTGAGACAGAAAACCCGTCGTACCCCCAGCCAGCGCGCGGTCTGCAAGAGCTTGTCCAGTACTCGGTGCCCCACTCCCGCGCCCTTGATGCTGTGATCGACGGCAAGAGTGCGCACTTCGGCGAGGTCTTCCCACATCACATGGAGTGCGCCGCAGCCGATGACGCGGGCGTCCTCGTCGCGTTCCGCGACCCAGAACTCCTGGATGTCCTCGTAAAGCGTCACCGTTGCTTTGTCGAGCAGGATGCCCTCGGAGACGTACCCGTCAAGGAGGGCGCGGACCGATGTCACATCGGTGGTCCTGGCGCGGCGGACGGTGATGGCGGGGCTATTTACCGACGGGTCGGTATGAAACTCGGTATCCGGCTGGGTTTGCGGCAGCTCTGAGGACATGCCCAGACGCTATCGCCCGGTCTCCGGCTCCGCGTCATCGGCCGGGGTTGTCTCACCGGCCGGACTTGCGGGCGGTTCGGGGAAGGTGGGCAGAACCATACGCATGGCGTCCTGGAGAGCCTCGCGCTGTTCGGCCGACATCATGCCGAAGAAGGCGACAAGAGCGGCGGCGGGGTTGTCACTGCGGGACCAGGCTTCGTTCATCAGTGCGGCCGAGTACGCGGCACGGGTCGAGACCGCCGTATATCGATATGCGCGGCCGTCTACTTCCCTGCGTACCCAGCCCTTCTGATGGAGATTGTCCATTACCGTCATGACGGTCGTGTACGCGATGGACCGTTCCTGCTGAAGGTCCTCAAGAACTTCCCGCACGGTGACCGGACGGTTCCATTGCCAGACCCGTGTCATCACGGCGTCTTCCAGCTCTCCCAATTGGCGAGGCACAGCGTCACCTTAGTGCTAGATGTCTGGAATGGACTGTTATTTACACAGCAAAAGGGCGTACAGCTCGTCACTCACGAGCCGTACGCCCTTCTCGGGTCCTGGGTTCAGACGCCTTCGGCCCGCGGATTCTGCTGGACCGACTCCGCGCGGGAGATCGCGGCGTCCACGGCCGCGTCCTCCTTGGTCTTGTTCGGACCGCCCTGACTCTTGACGATCGTCACGACGAGACCGATGAAGAAGGCGGCCATCACCACGGGGGGCAGAAGCGCGGATACGTAGTCCATGCCGTCCAGAGTAGCGAGCCCCGTGCCGCCGGAGTCCGCGCCCTCCCGGGGAGGGCGCGGCGAACCGGTCAGCCCGCGGCGCGTTCCTCCGACGGGGCCACGGGGCGGCGGCGGGGCGGGAAGACCTCGGAGGGCTTCGGCATGGGGCGGTCGCCGGGGCGCTCCGCGGGGGCAGGCGGGCGGGCCGGCGCCGGCGGGGCCTTGGGGCGGTCGGGCTCCTTGGCGGCGGCGAGGCCGCCCGGCAGGGCGAGCAGGCGGCTGCGGGGAGCGGGGGCCGTCACGGGGACCGCGCGGCCGGCGAGGCGGGCGCGGACCGAGCGCTCCGCGAGCACCTGGCAGCGCTCCAGGAGCGCCGCCGCGAGCGGTTTCCCGCGCAGTGCGCGCAGCGCGGCCAGATCGTCGGGGCGGGGGTCGTATCCGGCGGCCACGGCGTCCTGGAGGAGCTCCAGATAGCCGGAGACGGAGCCGGGGAGGGCGTTGCGGTAGCGGGCGAGATCGGCGAGCAGGAACGCGCGCAGCCGACCGGCCTCGCCGACCGCCTCGTCCACGGCCCCCGCGAGCCGCAGGCAGTCCTGGACATCCTCTTCGGGCAAGGGCGTGGGGTGGAGGGCGATGGCGAGAACGCGTCGGAGCACACGCAGCTCGTCCGCGCTGAACGCCATGCCGCCGCGTGATCCGTAGGGCGTGGGCATAACGCGACAATACGTGCTAAATGGACAAAATCCGCTTAACTGGCCGTCGGCGGCGCGGCGTCTTCTGACGCGCCGCCGGGGCCGTTCCCGCAGGTTGCGCCGCGTGCCTCAGAGCCGCGCGATGTTCCGCTCGTACACGAGGCGCAGTCCGATGAGCGTCAGCCAGGGCTCGTGCTCGTCGATGACGGAGGACTCCCCCAACACCATCGGAGCAAGGCCACCGGTCGCGATGACGGTGACGTCGTCCGGGTCGGCCGCGAGCTCCTTCTTCATCCGCTGGACGACGCCGTCGATCTGGCCAGCGAAGCCGTAGACGATGCCGGACTGCATGGCTTCGACGGTGTTCTTGCCGATGACACTTCGGGGCCTGGCCAGCTCGATCTTGCGGAGCTGGGCGCCCTTGACCCCGAGCGCCTCCACCGAGATCTCGATGCCGGGCGCGATCACGCCGCCGGTGTACTCACCGCGCGCGGAGACCGCGTCGAAGGTGGTGGCCGTGCCGAGGTCCACCACGATCGCCGGGCCGCCGTAGAGCTCGACCGCGGCGACCGCGTTGATGATGCGGTCCGCGCCGACCTCCTTCGGGTTGTCCGTCAGGACCGGCACACCGGTCTTGACGCCCGGCTCCACGAGGATCGCCGGGACGTCGCCGTAGTAGCGGCGGGTGACCTCGCGGAGCTCGTGCAGGACGGCGGGGACGGTGGAGCAGATCGCGATGCCCTCGATGCCGTCGCCGAGCTCCACCCCGAGCAGCGGGTGCATGCCCATGAGGCCCTGGAGCAGCACGGCGAGCTCGTCCGCCGTACGACGGGAATCGGTGGAGATCCGCCAGTGCTCGACGATCTCGTCACCGTCGAACAGGCCGAGGACCGTGTGCGAGTTGCCGACGTCGATGGTGAGCAGCATCAGACGCCGGCCCCGTCGGTGTCGCGGAAGTCCAGACCGATGTCGAGGATCGGCGAGGAGTGGGTGAGCGCTCCGACGGCCAGGTAGTCGACGCCCGCCTCGGCGTAGGCGCGCGCGGAGTCGAGGGAGAGCCGGCCGGAGGACTCCAGCACGGCACGGCCGCCGACGAGCGCGACCGCCTCCTCCGTCAGGGAGGGCGTGAAGTTGTCCAGCAGGATCAGGTCGGCTCCCGCGTCCAGGACCTCGCCGACCTGCTCCAGCGTGTCGACCTCGACCTCGATCGGCACCTCCGGGAAGGCCGCCCTGACCCGCTTGAACGCCTCCGCGACACCGCCCGCCGCGACGACGTGGTTGTCCTTGACGAGCGCCGCGTCCGTCAGCGACATGCGGTGGTTGACGCCGCCGCCGCAGCGCACCGCGTACTTCTCCAGCGCACGCAGGCCGGGGGTCGTCTTGCGGGTGTCGCGGACCTTGGCCTTCGTGCCTTCGAGCACGTCGGCCCAGGCGCGCGTGGCCGTCGCGATGCCCGAAAGCCTGCAGAGCAGGTTGAGGGCGCTGCGCTCGCCGGTGAGCAGGTCACGGGTGCGGGTGGTGACGGTCAGCAGCTTCTGGCCGGGGACGACGCGGTCGCCGTCCTCGACGTGCCGCTCGACCTCGAACTCCTCCGTACAGACGATCGAGAGGACGGCTTCCGCGATGTGGATACCGGCGACGACGCCCGCCTCGCGGGCGGTGAAGTCACCGGTCGCCACGGCGTCCTCGGAGACCGTCGCCACGGTCGTCACGTCCACGCCGCCGTCGAGGTCCTCCTCGATCGCGACATGGGCGACGTCCTCGACCTGGACGGGGTCCAGACCGGCGTCGGCGAGCAGCTGGGCGAGAGCCGGGTCCAGACCGCACTCCAGCCCGTCGGGGTCGTAACCGTCGCCGCAGCCGCAGCCGTCGCCGCAGCCGTCCGCGGCGGGAGCGGGCGCGCCGATCTGGATCAGCGGTACGTCCACGGGCGTGGGGCGCGGATTCTCTTCGGGCGTGCTCACGGTTGCGGCTCCTCGGGGGCGTCGGCGTGGTGGTTCGGGGTGCTTGAGCAGTCTGGTGTCTCGGTGGCGCGTACGGGCGGGAATGCGGCGGACTCCGTACGGCTCACGACGAGCCGCCGGTCCGGGGCGATGCGTACGACGAGGTGGCGGCGCCAGTTCTCGTCGTCCCGGTCGGGCCGGTCCTCGCGCCAGTGACAGCCGCGCGTCTCCTCGCGCGCGCGGGCCGCGGCGACCAGGACCCGGGAGACCAGGAGCAGGTTGGTGGCCTCCCAGGCGTCCACGCCCGGCACGGCCACCTTGGGTTCGGCGGCGTCGGCGTCGTCGGCCGCGGTGCGGTGCAGGGCGTCGAGCTCCTCGGCCGCGGTGGCCAGACTGGCCGCGGAACGGATGACTCCGGCGCCCCGCGTCATGATCCGCTGGATCGCCGCACGGGACTCGGGGACCAGGAGGGGCGAGGTACTGCCGCCGAGGGGTTCGACCGCCTCGGTCCGCTCCGGCCGGTCCCGCACGATGTCGGCGGCGATGCGCTCCGCGAAGACCAGCCCTTCGAGAAGGGAGTTGGAGGCCAGCCGGTTCGCGCCGTGCACGCCCGTACAGGCGACCTCGCCGCAGGCGTACAGACCGGGGACCGTCGTACGGCCGACGAGGTCGGTACGGATGCCTCCCGAGGCGTAGTGCGCGGCGGGCGCGACCGGGATCGGTTCGGTGACCGGGTCGATGCCGTGGGAGCGGCAGGCCGCCAGGATCGTGGGGAAGCGGTGCTCCCACATCTCGGCGCCGAAGTGGCGGGCGTCCAGATACATGTGCTCGGTGCCGTTGCGGTGCATCTGGCGGGTGATGCCCTTGGCGACGATGTCGCGCGGGGCCAGTTCCGCCAGCTCGTGCTGCCCGAGCATGAAGCGGGTGCCGGACGCGTCGACGAGGTGGGCGCCCTCGCCCCGTACCGCTTCCGACACGAGGGGCTGCTGGCCCTCCGAGTCGGCGCCGAGGAACAGGACCGTCGGGTGGAACTGGACGAACTCCAGGTCGGAGACCTCCGCGCCGGCCCGCAGCGCCAGGGCCACACCGTCGCCCGTGGAGACGGACGGGTTGGTGGTGGCGGAGAAGACCTGGCCCATGCCGCCGGTGGCGAGGACGACCGCGGGGGCGCGCACCGCGCCCACGCCGTCGTGCTGTCCCTCGCCCATGACGTGCAGGGTGACGCCCGCCGTACGGCCTTCGGCGTCCGTGAGGAGGTCCAGGACCAGGGCGTTCTCGACCGTGTGGAGGGCCGCCGAACGCACCGCCTCGACCAGCGCCCGGGAGATCTCGGCGCCCGTGGCGTCGCCTCCGGCATGCGCGATGCGGCGGCGGTGGTGGCCGCCCTCGCGGGTCAGGGCGATGTCGCCGCTCTCCGTCTTGTCGAAGAGCGCGCCGGTGTCGATCAGCCTGCGCACCGCGTCGGGGCCCTCGGTGACCAGCGTCCTGACCGCCGTCTCGTCGCACAGGCCCGCGCCCGCGACCAGCGTGTCGGCCAGGTGCTGCTCTGGGGTGTCGCCCTCGCCGAGGGCCGCCGCGATGCCGCCCTGTGCCCAGCGGGTGGAGCCGTCGTCGAGGCGGGCCTTGGTGACGACCACGGTGGCGAGGCCCGCCGCGGCGCAGCGCAGTGCGGTGGTGAGACCGGCCACGCCCGAGCCGACCACGACGACGTCCGCGTCGATGGCCCAGCCGGGGGCGGGGGCGGTCAGCCGTATTCCGGTCACGTGAGGGCTCCGAAGGTCAGCGGGATGTTGTCGATCAGCCGGGTGGCGCCCACCCGGGCCGCCACGGCGAGGATCGCCTCGCCGTGGTCGCGGTCGTCGGGGATCTCGGTGAAGTCCGCCGGGTCGACGAGGGCGAGATAGTCCACGGCCAGCGGTGGCTGTTCCCTGGACGCGTCCTCCAGGACGAGGCGAGCCGCGGCCCGGACCGCCGCGGGGCCGCCGCTCGGCCGGGCCAGGGCCACCGCCTGGGTGTCGGCCGCCGCCCGGGACTCACCGAGGGCGGCCAGTCCCGCGACCCGGCCGACGTTGGCCGTGGTGGCCGTCGCGCGCTCGTGCAGGGCCTGCTGGGCGGCGAGCCGGTCGCGGGCCGCGAACAGGGCCCGGGGCAGAGCGAGCGCGGTGTGGCGCTCCTCCGCGGAGAGGAAACGGTTGCGGCTGGAGAGCGCCAGGCCATCGGGGTCGCGGACGGTGGGGACCCCCGTGATCTCGACGCCGAAGTTGAGATCGCGCACCATGCGGCGGATCAGCGCCAGCTGCTGGGCGTCCTTCTGCCCGTAGAACGCCTCGTCGGGGCGGGTGAGGTGGAGCAGTTTGGCGACGACGGTGAGCATGCCGTCGAAGTGCCCGGGGCGTGCGGCGCCTTCGAGGCGCTCGCCCATGGGGCCTGCGGTGATGCGGACCTGGGGCTCCCCGCCGGGGTAGACCTCGTCGGCCGAGGGCGCGAAGACCACGTCGGCGCCCGCCTCGGCGGCGACCACGAGGTCGGCGTCGAGCGTGCGCGGGTAGCGGTCGAGGTCGGCCGCCTCGCCGAACTGGAGCGGGTTCACGAAGACAGTGACCACGACCTGGCCCTCCGGTCCCGCGGCGGTGCGCGCGGTACGGATCAGGGTGGCGTGGCCGTCGTGGAGTGCGCCCATCGTCATGACGACGACGCGGCGCGCCCCGGCCGGGCGGCTCAGGGCGTGCAACTCGGCCGCGGTGTGCAGGAGGACGGGGGTGGACTCCGAGCGGGTCCCGGAATCCGGGTGCGGGGCGTTCATCGGGCCTCCCCCGGTCCGGTGCCCTCGGTTCCGGCCGTGCCGCCGCCGCCCGCGCCGTCGGCCAGGACGCCGAGCAGGTCCTCCGCGAGCTCCGGCTTGAGCATGCCGTGCGCGAGGGCACGGTCGGCCGTGGCGCGGGCCATCGCGACGTATCCGGCCACCGTCTCCGGGGCGTGCGCGCGCAGCTCGCCGAT
This sequence comes from Streptomyces sp. NBC_00234, assembly GCF_036195325.1. NCBI lineage: Bacteria > Bacillati > Actinomycetota > Actinomycetes > Kitasatosporales > Streptomycetaceae > Streptomyces > Streptomyces sp. NBC_00234. The sequence continues at coordinate 3,674,924 of NZ_CP108101.1, forward strand.
GTGCGCGGCGACCGTGCCGGCGTCACCGCGGGCGACCGGTCCGGTCAGCGCCGCGTCGCCGGAGCGCAGGGCGTTGTCCAGCGCCGCTCCGAGGAGCGGGCCGAGCATCCGGTCGGGGGCGGAGACACCGGCCTTGGCCAGCAGTTCCATGGCCTCGGCGACCAGGGTGACCAGGTGGTTCGCACCGAGCGCGAGCGCCGCGTGGTAGAGCGGACGGGACTCCTCGGCGATCCATTCGGGCTCGCCGCCCATCTCGATGACCAGTGCCTCGGCCGCGAGCCTCAGCTCCACGGGTGCGGTGACACCGAACGAGCAGCCCGCCAGCCGCTGGACGTCGACGGAACTGCCCGTGAACGTCATCGCCGGGTGCAGGGCGAGCGGCAGTGCCCCGGCCCGCCGGGCGGGGTCGAGCACCTTGGTCCCGTACCGCCCCGAGGTGTGGACGATCAGCTGTCCCGGGCGCACGGCACCGGTCTCGGCGAGTCCCTCGACCAGACCGGGGAGCGCGTCGTCGGGGACGGTCAGCAGCACCAGCTCGGCGCGCGCCAGCACCTCGGCGGGCGGCACCAGGGGTACGTCGGGGAGCAGGGCCGCCGCCCGGCGCACCGATGCGTCGGAGACGCCCGACACCGCCACCGGACGGTGTCCGGCGAGCTGGAGCGAGGCGGCGAGGGCGGGGCCCACCCGGCCCGCGCCGACGACGCCGACCGTGAGGCGGGCGGGGCGGTCCCTCGCGTCGAGGGGGTCCTTCGAAGTTGTCGTATTCACGCGGCGGTGGCCTTCCGTTCCAGTCCGCGGGGGGTACCGGACGATTTCTCTGCATGCTACGCCAGCGTTTCGCGGCACCTCACGACTGTCCACAGCCTGTGGGTAACTCTGCGGCTCCGGCGGAAATCCAGTCGGACGATCCGGGCGGTCCGGGTAATGATCGTCCCATGACGGACACCGATGGGCAGAAGGAGCGGCAGCGCAGGCTGGCCGCGTGGCAACGGTCCGGACGGGTCCTCGCACGGGCGTCCGTGGAGGCCACGATCGGCGAGCGGCTGACCGCACTGGCAGCCGGCGCGGGCGCCGTCCACGACATGGACGACTGGACGGACGTGTACGGCGACGGGGTCGTCGGCGAGGTCGAGCGACGGGTGGCCGAACTGCTCGGCATGGAGGCCGCCGCGTTCTTCCCGACCGGGACGATGGCCCAGCAGGTCGCGCTGCGCTGCTGGGCGGGGCGGACCGGCAACACGACCGTGGCCCTCCACCCGCTCTCCCATCCCGAGGTGCACGAGAGGGGAGCGCTGGGTGCGGTGAGCGGGCTGCGGACCGTGCATCCGACCTCCGAACCGCGACTGCCCACGGCGGACGAGATCCGGGACTTCCCGGAGCCGTTCGGCACGCTGATGCTGGAGCTGCCGTTGCGGGACGCCGGTTTCGTCCTGCCGGAGTGGGAGGCGCTGAAGGACGTGGTGGCTGCCGCGCGGGAGCGGGACGCGGTCGTCCATCTGGACGGCGCGCGCCTGTGGGAATGCGGCCCGCACTTCGGGCGCGAGCTCTCCGAGATCGCCGGCCTGGCGGACAGCGTGTACGTGTCGTTCTACAAGTCCCTGGGTGGGCTCTCCGGGGCGGTGCTCGCCGGCCCCGACGCACTGGTGGAGGAGGCCCGGACGTGGCGCCACCGGTACGGCGGACAGGTCTTCCAGCAGTACCCGGCTGCGCTCTCCGCCCTGCTGGGCCTGGAACGGGAGCTGCCGAGGCTGCCCGCGTACGTGGCGCACGCGCAGGTGGTGGCCGGGGCTCTGGCCGAAGGCTTCGCGCAGTCCGCGGTCCCGTGGTTCCGGGTGCATCCGGAGCCCCCGCACACCCATCAGTTCCAGGTCTGGCTGCCGTACGGACCGGACGTACTGAACGAGGCGTCGGTGCGGCAGTCCGAGGAGACCGGGGTGACGCTGTTCCGCCGGTGGTTCTCCGGTCCTTCGACGCCGCCCGGGGTCTCCTTCACCGAGGTCACGGTGGCCGCGGAGGGACTGGAGTGGACGGCCTCGGACGTCCGCGACGCCGTGGCGGAGTTCGTGAAGCGGCTGGTGTAGGCGGCTATGGGCGGGGCTGCGTACGGGTGGCGGCCGTCCAGGTCCGGAGGCGCCTGCGGAGCTCCCGCAGCACCTCCCGGTCGTGCCGGCCGGGCGGCGGCGGAGGCCTCTCCCCGTGCTGGGCCGCGCGATAGCTGTCGAACATGTACTGCTGAATCGCGTCCATGACTCCAGAGTGAGCCGGTCGCGGCCGGCCCGCGCGCTGATTGACGAGCACCGTCAAACGGCGCGTGGTCCCGTCCCCGCACCCCGCACTATGGAGGGGTGAGCGTGAACATCGACATCGCGGGCCTGCCCGCCGACCGCATCGTCTTCGAGACCTCGCCCCTCGCCGAGCTGGGGCTGGCTCTGCATGCGCTCTCCGAGCCCGGCCACCATCCGGGCGTGCACGGCTGGGCGACCGCGACCGCCGCCTCCCTGGAGCCCGACCTCGCGGACCGGCTGCACGAGGCGGAGTTCCTCTGGCGCA